>DATDJZ010000126.1:0-23481 GCA_036520315.1 Solirubrobacterales bacterium
GTCCCGCAGCGCGGGTGCAGGCGCGAGTACTGCCTGGCGTTCGCGGGGGTGAGCTGGTCGCCCGCCTCGAAGGTGGAGATCGTCTTGTGCTCCGCCCCGTGGTACTGGAAGACGCGCCGCAGATCGGGCAGCTTGCTGATCGCGGCGATGTAGCCGATGAAGATCGCCGTGCGCAGCACTCCCTCCACCAGCCAGAAGAGAAGCGCCGAGCCGAGCCAGTCCTTGATCAGGCTGGTCGCCCCTACAGGAATAACGAAGAAGAGGCCGACGGCGAGGAGCAGCGAGAAGAAGATCGTCAGGCCCCAGGTGAAGCCGCCGATCTCCTGCGGCTCCTCCTCGTCAGCGAGTTGGGCGTTGGCGGAGATCGCAAGCGCCCGGAAGCCGATCTTCAGCGACTCGGCCAGGGCCACCACGCCGCGGATGACGGGGAGTCGCAGAATCCTGCTCCGCTTGGCCCAGGAGACGATCGGCTCCGACGTGACCTGGATCTCGCCCTCCGGCGTGCGGCAGGCCACCGCCCAGACGGAGATCCCCCGCATCATCACGCCCTCGAGAACAGCCTGGCCGCCCACGGGGGCGTCGCCTACGGCGACGGGCTTCCCGTCGGGCATCCGCTCGGATTGGGCACGCGCGTGCGGGCGCCGTGAGGCACCATTGCTCTGAACGCCATCGTCCTGGAGGACGCGAGGCGCGCCGTCGCCCGAGGCGCCGTTCGCCCCTCCCGCCTCCATCGGGTGCGCCTACTCCCCTCGCTGACGCTTCGCCGCACGGCGGCGGAACCGCTCGACGCGACCGCCGGTGTCAACCAGCTTCTGCTTGCCCGTGTAGAAGGGATGGCACTGCGAGCAGATCTCCACGTGCAGCTCGGGCTTCGTGGAGCGTGTGTAGAAGTCGTTCCCGCACGAGCAGTGGACGTGCGAGAGGACGTATTCAGGATGGATGTCTGTCTTCATCTCGGTCAAGTCTAGCCACGCATCGGAGCACCGCCGAGACCCGATGGGAGCGCCAGCTTATGTGTGGCCCCGCTCACATTGACATACAGCCTGTAGGTGATATGCATACAGCCTGTATGCGAACTCGACCCGTGGAGGCGACCCGATGACGACCCAAACACCATCGACATCAACGGCGACCACAAACACCGTCGCCGAATCAACGGCGATCCGGATGCTCGCCGAGCGCTACGGCGAGGCCTGGAACAGGCAGGACCTCGAGGCGATCATGGACCTGCACACCGACGACTCCGTCTTCGTCGCCCACGCAGCCGGCACTCCTCCGGCCGAGGGCAAGGAAGCCGTCCGCGAGGCGTTCGCCGGCTACCTGGCCCTCCTCCCCGACATCAACTTCGCGGAGCGCGCCCTGCACGTCGGCGACGCCCACTGGGTGCTGGAGTCGGTGATGAGCGGCACGGTGGCGCAGCCGATCGAGGTGGAAGGCGAGGCCCTCGGCGAGAGCGGCGCCCGGGTCGAGATCGACTGCGTGGACGTGATCGAGGTCCGCGACGGACTCGTCGCGAGCAAGCAGACCTACATCGACTCGGTGGCGATGCAGCGCCAGTTGGGGGGCGAGTGAATGTCGGCCGCCGTCGACGTCACCGCCACCGCGATTCCCGAGACCACGCCGGAGCAGGCGGGCCACGCGGCCGCCTGGGTCGCGATGTTCGCCGAGGGCTGGGCGAATCCGGTCGACGCCGACACCTTCTGCGACCACTTCGACCCCTGGTTGGACCCGGAGGTGCGGATGATCCAGCCGAACCTCCGTCCCACGGTCGGGCCAAGGGCCTTCCGCGAGGAGTTCGCCCGCCCGCTCTTCGAGTTGGTGCCCGACCTGCACGGCACAGTCGAGAACTGGGGCGCCTCGGGCGACGTCGTCTACATCGAGCTGCGTCTTGACGGGACGGTGGGCAAGAGGGCGTTCAGCATGCACACCTGCGACCGGATCAAGCTTCGCGACGGCAAGGCCTACGAGCGGGTCGCCTACCTGGACCCTGCTCCGCTGCTCAAGGCAGTCACGGCGAGCCCGAGCGCCTGGCCACGATTCCTCCGTTCGCAAATCCGTAGCCTGAGGAGGACGGCATGAGCGAAGCGAAGCTCCACCAGGGAACGATCAACTACCGCGAGTCGGGCCAGGGCCCACCGATCGTCCTCGTTCACGGCCTGCTGGTCGACGGTCGGCTTTGGCGCAAGGTGACGCCGCTCCTCGAGGACCGCTTCCGCTGCATCGTCCCGGACCTGCCGCTCGGCTCGCACCGCACGCCTATGAGCCCGGACGCCGACCTCACTCCCACGGGCCTGGCGCGCCTGATCGCCGATTTCCTCGAGGTCCTGGAGCTCGAGGACGTCGTCCTGGTCGCCAACGACACGGGCGGCGCGATCTCGCAGATCTCCGCCGCCAATCATCCGGAGCGGATCGGGCGCCTCGTGCTCACCAACTGCGACGCCTTCGAGAACTTCCTGCCGCCCGCGTTTCGGCCGCTGCAATGGGCAGCGCGGGTCCCGCCCGCGCTCAACGGGGTGATGCAGGGCATGCGGTTCGCGCCGATGCGCCGCCTCCCGAACGCGTTCGGCTGGCTGATCAAGCGCGACTTCGACGACGCGCCGACCCGCGAGTGGGTGGAGCCGTTCCTCACGGACAGGGCGATCCGTCGCGACACGGTCAAGGTCCTGCGTGGCATCGACCCCCGCTACACGATCGAGGCCGCCGAGAGGCTCCGCGGCTTCGACCGGCCGACCCTCCTCGCCTGGGCGGTGGAGGACCGCTTCTTCAAGATCGCCTACGCGGAGCGGCTCGCCGCCACCATCAACGGCGCGACCCTGGAACGGATCGAGGACTCCTACACCTTCGTCTCAGAGGACCAGCCCGAGCGACTCGCCGAGCTGATCGCCCGCTTTGCCAGGGAGCCGGCACCGGTCGCGTAAGACCGTCGCCGCGGCGGGCAGCGCCGCCTTCCTGGTCGTCGCGCCCGGCGTCGTCGCCGGGCTGATCCCGTGGCTGCTCACGGGCTGGCTGATGGAGACCTCGCCGCTTGGGGTCCGCATCCTGGGCGGTCTGCTGATCGCCCTCGGCCTCGGATTCCTGCTGCACGCCTTCGCTCGCTTCGTCGTCGAGGGCCTCGGGACGCCGGCGCCGGTGGCGCCCACCGAGCGTCTCGTGATCGGCGGCGTCTACCGCTACGTGCGGAACCCGATGTACCTGGCCGTCGGCGCCACGATCGTCGGCCAAGCGCTTCTGCTCGGTCAGTTCGCGCTACTCGCTTATGCCGCCGTCTTTTGGGCGATCGTCTTCGGCTTCGTCCGCCTCTATGAGGAGCCGACGCTCACCGAGCAGTTCGGCGAGAGGTACGACGCCTACCGCCGGGCGGTGCCGGGTTGGCTGCCGCGATTGCATCCGTGGAGCGGCGACGACTGACGGCTCAGCAGTGAAGCGTCCGCTTCAGCGTGACGATCCGCCCGTCCAGCGTGGTCGTCACCGCCTCCAGCCGGTTGCCTGACGAGGCGTGCGGCAGGCGCGTCCGGATCGGCGGCTTGGCGTCGTGTCGGATCTTCTTCCCGCGCAGGTAGAAGGTCGCCTCCCTGGGCTTGGCCTTGCCGGCGACCTTGGCGCTCGAGCAGCGGCGCGGCTTCAGCTTGAGCTTCGGGCGCGCCCGGCAGTGTTTGCCCGCGCAGTCCGCCTCGACGGAGAGCAGGCGCTGGAGGGCGCCCTGCACCGGGGCGTAGACCGGATTGCCCGCCTGATTCTGCAGCTCGAATGGGTCGGTGCGCAGGTCGTAGAGCTCCCGCTCTCCTGTCCCGTAGTTCACGTACTTGTAGAGGTCGGTTCGCACCCCCTGGAAGTTGAGCGGCGGGGTCTCGGGATCCTCGTCCGGATCGCCGGGGAAGTAGGCCTCGAGGTCCAGTCCGCGGCCGAGCCAGTCGCGCTTGTCCTGCATGATCGGCAGCAGCGAGACACCGTCCTGCTTGCGCCCGGGCTTTGCTTTCGCGAAGTCGAGAATTGTCGGTGCCAGGTCCACGTTGCCGACGGGCTGGCGGCGATGCACCCCCTTCGGCAAGCCGGGGCCGCGGATCAGGAGGGGAACACGGATCGAGGGCTCGTAGACGCGCACCTTGCCGTTACGGACCCGGTGCTCACCATGGAAGAAGCCATTGTCCGAGGTGAAGATCAGGACCGTGTTCTTGAGCTCGCCCGACGCCTGGAGCGCGTTGATGACGTTCTGGACCAGGTCGTCGACGCCAAGGAGCGCCTCCGCTCGTGCCCGGTAGCGCGCATCGACGCCGTCGATCTGCGTCTGGTTCATCAGCGTGAGGCTCTTGATGCTCGACGGCTTGTCCGAGACATCGGCCTCGTTGAAGCTGGGATCGCGCGGGGCCCTGAGCCCGGCAAAGTGACCCTCGTAGCGCGGCGCGGCACGTGGGTTGTCGCCCGCGCACCCGCAGGCTGCGGCCTCGGCGTGCGGATCCCGAGGGGCGACCGAGAGATAGAAGGGCTGCTTGCTGGGCGCCCTGCGGTTGATGAAGTCCGCCGCCTTCTGGGAGTAGACGTCGGTCTGATAGGTCGCCGGGTCGACCGCGTCGGGCGTCGTCCCATAGTGCACGACCCGGCCGTTCTCGTTGAGCGTGTAGCCGTAGGCGGTGTAGGTGCCGCCCGTGAAGCCGTCGGCGTTGTCCAGCGACCCGTACCACTCGCTCCAGCCCGGCGGGACCTCGGTGTCAGGCGAGGTCGTTCCATACCCGTTCAGGAACTTGCCGATGTGCGCCGTGTAGTAGCCCGAGCGCTGCAGCCAGACCGGCAGAGTGTTGCTCATGGTGGGCGCAAGCTTGCTGTAGCCGCCGCTCGGCAGCCTGTTGCCGCGGACGCCGTGGTTGTGCGCGTACTGCCCGGTCAGCATGGTGGAGCGCGACGGGCAGCAGAGCGAGTAGTTCATGAACGAGTTGTCGAAGGTGACGCCCTTGGCGGCGATCGCGGCATTCGTCTTGGTGAGAACCTGCTGGAGGTTCACCGACTGATCGTCATCCATGATCAGGACGATGTTCGGACGCGCCTGCGTGGCCTTCTTGCGCTTCTTCGCCTCGCTGCCGCCCGGCGCCAAGGCCACTGCCACGGCGAGCAACCCCACCACGAAGAGTGCGCCGGTGGCCCGCCTGCCGGCCGATCGCTTTGTTCTCGTTGTCGCCCCCTTCCCCACGCCCCAATAAACCGGCGGGCGAATCGCGAGTTGCGCTGTTGGCGGTGCGGCGCTGCCGCCCGCGAGCCGGGTTAAGGTACGACCGTGGCCAGTACAGGGGAAGGGCAGGCGAATGGAGTCACCATCTCCGTCGTCCTAGCTGATGACCATGCGGTCGTCCGCAGCGCCCTGCGCCTCATGCTCGAGCGCGAGCCTGACATCGAGGTCGTCGCCGAGGCCGGTGACGCGGATTCGGCCGCGCGCTACGTCAGCGGTCACCATCCGAAGGTCCTGATCCTCGATATCAACATGCCGGGCGGATCCGGACTGGCCGCAATCCCCGCGATCCGCGAGCAATCGCCCGATACCGAGATCGTCGTCCTCACCATGCAGGACGAGACGGCGTTCGCACGCGAAGCGCTCCAGGCCGGCGTGCTCGGCTACATCCTCAAGGAGGCCGCGAGCGAGGAGCTGGTCAAGGCGGTCCGCATGGCCGCCGAGGGCCGCACCTACCTGCAGCCCGAGCTGGGGGCCCGCCTTGCGGCCGAGCCTGATGCGGCCACGCCCGACGACCTCTCCGAGCGCGAGCTCGAGGTCCTCCGGTTGATCGCCCTGGGCCACACCAACAACGAGATCGCCGAGCAGCTCTACCTGAGCGTGCGCACCGTGGAATCGCATCGCGCCCACATTCAGCAGAAGCTCGCGATGACCACCCGCTCGGAGCTGGTCCGCTACGCGATCGATCGCGGCCTGATCGACGTCTGATGCGAGGGTGCTCCGATCATGCGAGGGCGCGCCGCTAGGCGCGACCCGTTTCGCCATGGAGGAGCAACCCGTTTAGTCCTGGTCGCTGGGCGGGCCAAGCGGGATATCGGCACTGATCGTGGTCCCCGATCCCGGCGTCGAGTCCACCCTCAGCGTCCCGCCGAGCAGAGTGGCACGCTCGCGCATCCCGACCAGTCCGAACCCCTCGCGAACCAGGTTGGGCTCGAAGCCGAGTCCGTCGTCTGAGATCTCGATCTCGATCTGACTCGGAAGCTCCCGCACCTTGAGCTCCGCTCGCTGCGCCTGCGAGTGCTTCGAGACGTTGTTGAGCGCCTCCTGCACCAGCCGGTAGACCGCCGTTTCCAGCAACGGCGCCGGCCGCTCCTCCGCCTCGCGCGACAACTCGAACTCGCAGTCGATCTGGATCTCGCTTGCCTGCTGATGCTGCTGCGCGAGGGCGTTGAGCGCGGCCTCCAGCCCGATCGTGTCGAGCGAGGCGGGCCGTAGCTCGGTGATCAGCCGCCGCAGCTTCACGATCTCGTCGTCGATCTGCTCGACGGCCTCCTGTCCTGTCTCGTGCAGGTCGTCCGGCGAATCCTCCCGGAGGGCGGAGGCGAGCCGCATGCGGAGCACGGCCAGCGATTGAAGCGTCTCGTCGTGCAGCTCGCGGGCCCAGCGCCCGCGCTCCTGCTCGGCTGCATCGATCGTGTTCTGGAGCCGTTCCTCGGCCATCGACCTCGCGGTCGCCACGCCGGTGGCCGCACTGGCGGCGAAGGCCTCCAGCGTCCGCTGGTGTTCGTGGTCGAAGTGGCCCGGGTCGCCGACGTGGTCGAGCGCAACCACCACGCCAAGGGACTGGCCGCGGGAGAGGAGCGGCGCGATCAGCGCGCGCCCGCTCTCCCTCACCCCCAGATCGACCCCCGTGAACTTGCCCAGCAGGAGCTCCTCGGAAGCCTCATCGGTCTTGAACTTGAGGGTCGCCACCTTCGGATCGAGCCCACCCGCGACCGCCGCCGTCGCTGCGACCACGAGCTCGTCCCCCTCCCGCAGCAGGATGATCAGGGCCCTGGCCTCGACCAGTGCCCGGCCGCGCTCGACGATCGCATCGAGCACGCGCTCCAGGTCGGTTTCACCGCCGACGGCGATGGCGACCTCGGTCGCCGCCTGCAGTCGCCTCACCGCCCGGCGCAGATCGTCGCGGTCGCGGCGCTGGCCGGTGATATCGCGGATCGCTGCGAGGGCCATCATCCCGGCGTCGGTGGCGACCACGGAGAGGGAGATCTCGCATGGGAAGTCGGTGCCGTCCTTGCGGCGTGCGTAGAGGTCGAGGCCGGCGCCCATCGGCCTGGCACGCGGCGCATCGAAGTAGCGATCGCGATGCAGGACGTGGTCGGATCGAGCGGCGCCCGGCACCAGCATCTCGATTCGATGCCCGATCAACTCGTCTCGTGCGTACCCGAAGACGGCTTCGGTTCGCGAGTTGACGAGCTTGATCTCGCCCTGCTCATCGACCCCGACCACCGCGTCAGGCGCGAACTCGAGCAGCTCACGCTCGAGCGTCTGGCTGCGGCGGTCGGGCATCGCGGCGAGCATAGATCGTCTGCCAGCGGGTACGGGCATGGGTGATGAAGAGCCGTGTCAACGCGCTTGGCTGCCTGGCGTTCGCCCTCATCGCGGTGGCGATTGCCGCCGGCTGCGGCGGCGCTGGTTCGGACACCGTCGAGCAGCAGACGGCCACCGCCGGCGCGCCGGAGGCACCGCACGCGGCGCAGCCTCTCTCTCCCGCCGAGACCCACGGACGCGACCTCTTCGTTCAGCACTGCGGCTCTTGCCACACGTTCGAGGCGGCCGGGACGGTGGGTCAGATCGGCCCCAACCTCGGGGACATCGCCGTCAACGAGGCGGACGTCCTGCACGCGATCAGAACCGGGGGCGGCCGCCATGCCAAGGGCCAGGAGACGGGGCCGAGCGGCAACATGCCGCGCAACCTGGTCAGCGGCCAGAACGCGCAGGACGTCGCGGCGTTCGTCGCGGCTAACGCCAGCGGCAGCTCTACGCCCTAATCAGACTTCGGTGTAGAGAGGGCCGTCGCCACCCTCCGGCAACGTCAGACGACCGCCCTTCGCGGTGATCGCCCCGCACTGCACGCAGTTGGAGGGCGTCACGTGGATGTCGACGGTCTCCGATCCGGACTCAAGCTGCTCGTCGGGGATCTCGTAGACCTGCGCCGGGCACATCGAGACCCAGGTCTGCGCGAGCTCGCGCGGCACCTTCTCCTGGATCCGGATGTGGTTGGGCGCGTCGTCGCGGGTGGCGTTGCCCGAGAGGAAGACCGAGTTGAGCTTGTCGAAGATGTACTTGTTGTCTGGCTTCGGGTACTTCTTCGCCGCCCCCTCCGTCTCCACCGGCACCTCCGCGTCGGGCTCGTTCTTCCAGTGCCCGCCGGGGAAGGCTCCCTTGGTGGCGACCATCAGGCTGCCCATGACGCCGCCGAAGATCAGGCCCTTCGAGAGCGGCTGGCGCATGTTCCGCGACTGCCAGAGGTCCTTCTCGATCAGCGAGTCCTTGACCTTGCGCTCGTAGCTCTCGAAGTTGACCGAGTCCTGCTTGAGCGACTCGACGATCGCCTCGGCGGCGTACATGCCGGCGTGCATCGCGTAGTGGATGCCCTTCAGGGTCGGGATGTTGACCATTCCGGCGGCGTCGCCGCAGATCACCATGCCGGGGCTGGAGAGCCGCTTCGGCATCGACCAGTAGCCGCCGGAGGGAATCGTCTTCGCTCCCCAGGCGACCCGCTTGCCGCCCTCGAGGATCTTCTTGACGAACGGGTGCGTCTTCAGCTCCTGGAGGGCGTCGTGGGTCGAGAAGGTGGCATCGCTCGTGTCGAGGCCGACGACCAGGCCGAGGGCAACCTTGTCCTCGCCCATGGGGTAGATGAAGCTGCCCCCCGCCTCCTTGTACTTCGGCCGCCAGCGAAGCGGCCAGCCCAGGGTGTGGATGACTCGGTCGAGCGGCTTCTCCACCTCCCAGACCTCCTTGACCCCGAGCTCCCAGCGCTGGGGGTCGGGGCCCTGCAGGTCGAAGTACTCGAGCGCGGCGCCGGTCAGATGCCCCAAGGTTCCCTCCGCGAGGACCGTCGCCTTGGCGACCAGGTCAGATCCCGGCTCGAAGTTGGAGAGCTCCTCCCCATCCTTGCCGCGGCCCTTGTCCCCCGAGCGAACCCCCCGGACGATCCGGTCCTCGACCAACAGCTTGTCGGCCGCGGTCTCGCTGAGGATGTAGACGCCCGCCTCCTCCGCCTTCTCGCCGAGGAAGCGGCCAAGCTTGGCGATCGAGGTGACGTAGTTGCCGTGGTTCCGGAAGTTCGGCGGCATCGGCTTGAGCGGCACCGCCAGCTTCGAGGTGAGGAAATAGACCGCGTCCTTGGTGACCTCCTGGAAGACGGGCCACTCCGAGGGTTCGAGGTCCGGGAACAGCTCCTGCATCGCCGAGGGCTTCATGTTCGCCCCCGACAGCAGGTGCGCCCCGGTCGACTTGCCCTTCTCGACCACGGCCACCGGGACCTCGCCGAGCTTCTCGGTGAGCTCCGGCTCGTTCTCCAGCAGCTGCATCAGCTTGATCGCGCAGGCGAGGCCGGCGGGACCCCCGCCGACGATCGCTACGCCCACCTCGATCCGCTCCTCCTCGGGATCGGTGATGCCGGTGATGAACTCCTCTGCCGGCTTGACCGGCGGCGGGAACTCGAGCGGCTCGACGGCCACTTAGAAGCCCGGCCTTTCCGGCATGTGCGCGCGGGGACGCGGGCTTGCACGCGTCATCCGTGCGTGCAGGCTGGGGAGGCCGGGCACCTCTAACCCTTCTTGGCCTTGATCGCCTCGGTCAGCTTGGGGACGATCTTGTGCAGATCGCCCACCACTCCGAGGTCCGAGAACTCGAAGATCGGGGCGTTCTGATCCTTGTTGATGGCAAGGATGTTCTCCGAGTTCTGCATGCCGACCTTGTGCTGGATCGCCCCGGAGATCCCGAGCGCCAGATAGAGGTTCGGCGCCACGGTCTTTCCGGTCTGACCGATCTGCGCGGCGTAGGGGTACCAACCCGCGTCGACCACCGCGCGGGTGGCCGCCACGGCGCCGCCCATCGACTCGGCGAGCTGCTCGGCGAGCTCGAAGTTCTCCTTCTTGCCGAGCCCGCGGCCGCCGCCGACCAGGACGTTCGCGTCCTCGATGTTGACGTCGGCCCCGCGCTGCTCGCCGCGCGTGACCATCTTCGCCTTGGTCGACCAGGACGACAGCTCGACTTGGACGTCTTCGACTTCGGCCGTCCCGTCGCCCTCGTTGGTATCGAAGGCGTTCAGGCGCGCGATGATGATCCCGGGCTCCTCGACGTAGCCGACGTCGGCGATCTGCGAGTCCTGCAGGATCGGCCGCTCGGCGACGAGCTTGCCGTCCTGGACGTTCACCTGGGTGACCTCCATCGTCACCCCGGCGTTCAGGCGTGCCGTGAGGCCGGCGCCGATCTCGAAGCCGAGCAGGCCGCCGCCGAAGAGGGCGTAGGAGAAGTCGTTGTCGGACATCACCTTCGCCATCACGTCGACGATCGGCTGGGCCAGGCCCTCGGGTGCCTCCTTGGCGCGGTAGACCTTGCTCACGCCGTACTTGCCGAGCGCGGCGGCCGCATCGTCGGAGACGTCGCCGACGACGACCGCGGCGGCCTCGGTGCCCAGCTCGCCGGCGAGCTTCGAGGCCTCCGAGAGCGCGCCGAGAGAGTTCTTGTTGAAGTCGCCCTCGTCGTCGTGGAGGGCATAGACCAGGATCCCCGCCATCTAGATCAGCTTCCTTTCCTCGAGCCAGGCGACGATCTTCTCGACCGTCTCGTTCGTGTCCTCGTCCTCGATGATCTCGCCTGCCTCCTTCTGGGGAGGCGGCTTCAGCTCGAGGACCGCGGTGCGAGAGCCGCTCTCGCCCACCCGATCGCCCTCGATGCCGACGTCGCCGATCGCCTTGGTGTCGAGCGGCTTCTTCTTGGCGCCCATGATCGCCTTCAGGCTCGGGTAGCGCGGCTCGTTGATCGCGTCGCCGACGCTGATCACGGCCGGCAGCTCCACCTCGACGGTGTCGTAGCCGTACTCGGCTTGGCGCTCGCAGGTGAGCTTGCCGTCGGCGACGTCCATCTTGATCACCTGCGTCAGCGAGGGCATCTTCAGGTGGTCCGCCACGACGGCGCCGATCGTGTAGCACTCCCCGTCATCGGACTGCTGGCCAAGCAACACCAGATCCGGGCTCTCGGCCTCCAGCACCTTGGCCAGCGCGTAGCCGGTCGCACAGACGTCGGAGCCGGTCAGCGCGTCGTCGGTGAGGTGGACAGAGCGGTCGGCGCCCAGGGCGACGGCCTTGTGGAGGGCGCGCACCGCGCTCTCCGGGCCCATCGTCACGGCGACGATCTCCTCGACCTCGGCGCCGCCCTCCTTGACCTGCATGGCGGCCTCGAGGGCGTGGGTGTCGAAGGGGTTGAGGTTCTTCTCGCCTGAGCGGTCCAGGCGCTTGGTCTCCGGGTCGATCCGCTTGGTGACGGCGGCGTCCGGGACCTCTTTGACGAGCACTGCGATCTTCAAGTTGGGTCCTCCTCAGACAACGGAGTAAGACTCGTGCGGCGCGGGATGTTAGCGAGTTCGGCTGGCTGACTGACCAGTCAATCAGGCGTCATACCCAGGCAGGGCCGGCTCCGAAACCCGGTTCCTACGCGTCAGCTGGTGAAGTGGGCGACCAGCGGCTCGCCGCCCGCGCCGGGGAGTAGGCGCAGCACCGAGACGCTGTGCGGGTCCACCGGGATTCCCCCGCCCGAGCTGCCCGAGAGGTCGAGGTGGAACCAGTTCAGCGGCACCTGCCGGCCGTCGTCCATGACCAGCTGGGCGCTCCGCAGGTCGGCGCGGTGCCGGGGGTCGACGGTGATCAGCAGCCAGTTGGGGGCTCCCTGGTAGCTGAAGACAGTGCCCGCGAACGACCGGCCGCCGTAGAGGGAGTAGGCCTCGAACTGCTTGCCGTGCGCCTTCTCAAGAGTGCCCTCGTAGCTCCGACCCTTCTGTACGTCGTTCCAGACGATCCCGAGGGTGATCGCCACAGCCGCCAGTGCGGTCGCCGCCGGCGCCAGCACGAGCGCCAGGCGACGGCGACGGCGGCGCTTGGGCGGCGCCGGAAGCACGTCGCTCAGTACCTTGGACTCGAATCCGACGGGGGGCTCGCGGTGCGGGGCGAGCAGGAACAGCTCATCGGCCACCTCGGACAGGTCATCGACCCTCCGCCGGCAGTCCTGACAGTCCGCGAGGTGCTCGAGGGCGCGGCCGCGCTCCTTGCCCTCGACGATGCCGAGCGCCAGCTCCGGTGCCAGCTCTCGAATTTCCTCACAGCGGGGATCCATCACTCCCCCACCTCGAGCTGGTCGCGGAGCTTGAGCATCGCTGTCCGAATCCTTGTCTTCACGGTCCCGAGCGGCACGTCGTCGAGATCGCTGATCTCACGCGCGGTCCGGCCCATGTAGGCGGCCAGGACCAGTGCCCGCCGCTGGTCGTCGGGCAGCTCGGTGATCGCCGAGCGCAGCTGATCGCGCTCATCCGGCTGGAGGTCCCTCTCGTCCACGGCCGGCTCCTGCGAGGCGAGCGAGACTTCGGCCGCGATCACGTCCGGGTCCACCGGATCCAGACGCCGCATCCGGGTCACATCGATCGCCAGGTTGCGGGCGATCGAGAGCATCCACGTCGACACGCGGCCCCTGCGTGCGTCGTAATTGCCCGCGTGGCGGAAGACCCGCGCGAAGGTCTCCTGCGCGACCTCCTCCGCGATCGCGGGCTGGCGGACGATCGTCAGCGCCAGGCCGTAGACGCGCCCCTGGAAGCGCCGTACGAACGCCGCCGCCGTGCCCGGGTCGCCGGTCGCGAAGCCGGCGAGAAGAGCCTCATCGGAAGGGTCCACATCATGAATGTACGGCCCACGGACCCCCACGGATTGCACGGGCCTCGTCACCCAATCTTCCTGGACGGCGGCGACGTACTACTGGCCAGATTGGGGCCGACACGAAGCAAAGGATCCGAGATGAATCACAGACACGCACCTCTCCTCACCATCGCAGTGGTAGCGCTGGCCGCCATCGGCCTGGCCGCGTGCGGGAGCAGCGACAACAGCGACAACTCGAGCCCGGGCTCGGCCGGCGGAATGCCGACCGGCGCCGGCGCCCAGACCGTCGCGACAAAGTCGATCTCGGGCGTGAGCGACGCGCTCGTGGACTCGACCGGCAAGGTCCTCTACACCAACGACATGGACACCGCCTCGAAGATCGCCTGCACCGGTCAGTGCCTGACCGAATGGGTCCCGCTGGCCGCGCCGAGCGGAGGACAGCCCAGCTCCGATGACTCCGCCGTGCAGGCCAAGCTCGCCACCGTCAAGCGTCCCGACGGCTCCAGCCAAGTGACTCTCGGCGGCATGCCCCTCTACACATTCGTCGAGGACTCCCCCGGACAGGCGACCGGCAACGGCTTTGCGGACAGCTTCGGAGGGACGAACTTCGTCTGGACCGCGGCCACTTCGTCCGGCAAGGCCGCTCCGTCGTCGACGACGACCACAGGCACGTCCACCGGCGGCTCGTCCGGCGGAGGCGGCGGCGCCTACGGTGGCGGGGGCTACTAGAAGCGGGAGCTAGCTGGCCGCGGAGGCCTCTTCTCGCCCGGCTACCGCCCGCCTGACGAACTCCACGATCTCGTCGGTGGGCGCGCCGGGCGTGAACACCTCCGCCACGCCGAGCTTCTTGAGCTCGGGGATGTCGTCGGCGGGGATCGTGCCCCCGACGGTGACCACCACATCGCTCGCCCCCTCCTCCGACAGCAACTCCACCACCCTCGGGACGAGGGTCATGTGGGCGCCGGAGAGGATCGAAAGCCCGACCGCGTCGGCGTCCTCCTGGATCGCCGTCTCGGCGATCTGCTCCGGAGTCTGGTGCAGGCCGGTGTAGATCACCTCCATGCCCGCGTCCCGCAGGGCGCGGGCGATGATCTTCGCTCCGCGGTCGTGCCCGTCGAGTCCGGGCTTGGCGACCACGATCCTGATTTTTCTGGCGGACTCGGTAGGCACTATTCGGTCACGTGGTTGCTCGAGTAGCGAGTTAACCGTAATCGAACAGGAAGTTTCTACGGTTTCAAGAACTGAAGGCCAGTACGAGAATGAGTAGTGCATAGGAGATGGGAGGGCGCGCCGCATGGCGCGACCTGATTAGTTCAGGAGGCATTGCGGTGTACGACGTTCTTTTTCTGGATCGAGCCCATGCCGAGAAGGTGCTGGGCAGGGGTCTCGCTCACGACGACGCGTGCCGGCTTGCCAGGGCCGAGTCTCAGCGCCGGAGGGTGGGTCGCATGTTCCTCGCCGGGTCCGAGCTCACGACCACCGGCGAACTCATCGTGATCGTCGAGTCCCCGCAGCGCGCGGCCTAGTTCTCTCCACAACCGAGGGCAATCGGAGGCTCTCCGAGCCTTGTCTGCCGCTCAGAAAACCGGCAGCTCGGTGTAGGAGCCGAAAACCTGCTGCAGGGCCGCAACCATCTCACCCTCCGAAACCCGGGCGCGGGCGCAGGCGAGAATCGGCTCCATCAGGTTGGCATCGGTGGCAGCGGCCGAGCGCAGGTCGGCCAGGGTGCGGTCGACGTCGGCGGAGTCCCGGCGCGCCTTGGTCGCCTCCACCCTGCCCTTCTGCTTGCGCTCGAGCTCCGGGTCGATGCGGAGGATCGGGATCTCCTCGTCGTCGGCCTGGACGTAGTCGTTGACGCCGACCACGATCCGCTGCTTCGAGTCGACCTCCTGCTGGTAGCGGAAGGAGGCGTCGGCGATCTCGCGCTGGGGGAAGTTCTGCTTGATCGCCTCGACCATGCCCCCGAGCTCGTCGATGCGGGCGAAGTACTCATACGCAGCACGCTCCATCTCGTCGGTGAGCGTCTCGACGAAATAGGAGCCGCCGAGCGGGTCGATCGTGTTGGTGACCCCGGTCTCGTGCGCGATCACCTGCTGGGTGCGGAGGGCGATCCGCACCGCCTCCTCGGTGGGCAGGGCGAGGGCCTCGTCGTAGGAGTTCGTGTGCAGCGACTGGGTGCCGCCGAGCACGCCGGCCAGTGCTTCGATCGCGGTGCGGATGATGTTCACCTGCGGCTGCTGGGCGGTCAGGGAAACGCCGGCGGTCTGGGTGTGGAAGCGCATCCTCCAGGACTCCTCGCGCTTGGCGCCGTAGGTCTCGCGCATCTCGCGCGCCCAGATGCGACGGGCGGCGCGGTACTTGGCGATCTCCTCGAAGAAATCGATGTGGGCGTTGAAGAAGAAGGAGAGTCGGGGCGCGAAGGCGTCCACGTCGAGCCCCCGCTCGATCGCCTGCTCGACGTAGGTGAAGCCGTCCTTGAGCGTGAAGGCGAGCTCCTGCTGCGCCGTCGAGCCGGCCTCACGGATGTGGTACCCGGAGATCGAGATCGGGTGCCAGCGGGGCATGTGCTCGGTGCACCACTCGATCATGTCGCCGACCAGGCGCATCGCCGGCTCGATCGGGAAGCACCACTCCTTCTGGGCGATGTACTCCTTGAGGATGTCGGTCTGGATCGTGCCGCCGAGTCGCTCCGGCGGGATCCCCTGCTCCTCAGCAGTGGCGACGTAGAAGGCCAGCAGGATCGCAGCCGGGGCGTTGATCGTCATGGAGGTGGTGACCTTGCCGAGATCGATGCCGGCGAAGAGCGTCTCCATGTCGTCGAGGGTGTCGATCGCCACGCCCTCCACCCCGACCTCGCCGAGCGAACGATTGGCGTCGGAGTCGAGGCCCATCAGGGTGGGCATGTCGAAGGCGGTCGAGAGGCCGGTCTGGCCATGTGAGAGCAGGTAGTGGAAGCGCTCGTTGGTCTCCTCAGCGGTGCCGAAGCCGGCGAACTGGCGCATCGTCCAGAGCCGGCCCCGGTACATCGAGGGGTAGACGCCGCGGGTGTAGGGGAACTCGCCGGGGTAGCCGAGGTCGCGCTCGCCATCCGATCCCTCGCGGTCCTCCTCGGTGTAGAGGGGCTTTACCTCCTGGCCGGAGATCGTCTCGAAGAGCGCTTCGCGCTCCTCGAGCTTCGAATAGACCTCGGCCAGCCACTCATGGGCACGTCGCCGCACGTCGGGCTCAGCCGCCATGGCTCCGGAGTCTAGATCGAGGGTCAGCGCGAGTGAGAGCGCCGCTCGGAACGGGCGTCGAGCAGCGCCCGATCCGCCCGCCCGAACAGGTCCGCCAACTCGTCGCCGTCGTGCAGCTCGCCGATCCCGGCCGTGATTCTGCCGTGACTTGGCCGCTCGGCGAGATCGGCGCAGATCGCCGCGCAGCGCTCCTCGGCTCCGGCTCTGTCGACCCCGCCGATCGTGAAGGCGAACTCGTCGCCCCCGAGGCGGACGATCGGCTCGTAGGAGCGGACGTTCGCTCGGATCGCGGCGACGAGATCCTGGAGGAGCGCGTCCCCAGCGAGATGTCCCCGCTCGTCGTTGACGTCCTTGAGGCCGTCGATGTCGACCATCACCAGAAACAACGGTTGGCCGGTGCGGCCGGCCCGGTCGATCTCGCCGCGCAGCACATCTTCCCCGAAGCCCCGCCTGTGGGCGCCCGTTAGATCATCGAAGTGGGCCACATTGAGCGCCGCCACCGCCCTGGCCCTCTCCTCGGCCGCCCGCGCACGGTCCTCAGCGGCGAGCCGCCGGTCATCGGCCGCTGATTCCCGATCCGCCGCGGCCTCGCCGAGCAGCGCCCGCAGCTGATGCCGCAGACCCTCGGTGACCGGCCCATCGGGGGAGAGCGACTGCTCCGCGCTCGAGATCTCGCGATCCCTCGTTTCGGCTGAGCGGTCTCGCTCCGCGGCCTCGATGTCACGCGCCCTCGCCAAGTAGTCGCGCCGGGTGGCGTCGCGGGCGTCCCCCTTGGCGGCGTTCACGCCGTTAAGCGTGACCTCTTCGCTCCGTGACATGAAGCGCCCTTCTCCTCACACGTGCCCGGCAGTCGCGGTTCTCACGCCCCGCATGGCACCTTGCTTTTCCAAATCCCGACCCTCCGTCCGCCAAAGCGGGCGTCCGTGAGTCGAGTGCGGGCGTAGCTTCCCACGAAGGCTGCACCCAGTCCAACCCCGAAACTGGGTGTCGAAATGCTTTTAGCCAGATCGGCCGGTCACCGGCGCAGGGCGCTCCGAGAGCGGCGCAGGCCGCCACTGCTCCGGCGTCGCGAGGCGAGCGCACCGGCCCCGCCGGCGGCGGCCAAGGCTGTGGCGCCAACGATCGCGAGCTTGCGGCCGAGCTTCTCGAAGCGCATCACCCGCCAGCCCTCCTGGCGGGCGATCTCGACCAGCGGACCGTCCGGGTTCACGACGACGGCATTGCCCACCGAGCGCAGCATCGGCAGGTCGCTGACCGAGTCCGAGTAGGCGTAGGAGGCGTCCATGTCGATGTCGTGCTTGTCGGCGAACTGTCGCATCGCCTCGACCTTGCCGTTGCCGTAGACGAAGGGCCCCTCCATCTCCCCCGTGTACTTGCCGTCCGAGCCGACCGCCCAGCGAGTGCCGATCCCACCCTCCATGCCGAGCACCGCCGCGAGTGTCTTCACCAGGTCGTTGCCGGCGGCGCTGACGATGAAGGTAGCGCGGCCCTCGTCCTGGTGGCGGTGGACCTCGTCCAGCATCAGCGGGTAGATCCGCGGCAGGATGCCGGCGAGCACCTCGGGCGCCATCCGCTCGACGTCGCGCTCGGGGATCTCGGCGAAGATCCGCTTCGCGACCTCGAGCACCGCGTTCGTCTGTTCATCCGAGGAGCCACGCAGCCGGTAGCGCAGGTGGTCCAGCCCCCACTTCGCGAGCTGGCCGCGGGGCACGAAGCCCTTGCGGTTTGCGACCCGCGCGAAGACCATCCCGCTCGACCCGGCCATCAGGGTCTTGTCGAGATCGAAGAAGGCGGCGCCCTTGCCCTCGGATGACTTCTCGGCCATGGGCAGGCAGCCTAGCCGCGCCCCTCGTCGGCCCCTATGTCCTCCCCAGCACCTCCGCCGCAGCGCGCTCGCCGGAGCGCACCGCGCCGTCCATGTAGCCGTTCCAGTAGGTGGACGTCTCGGTCCCGGCCCAGTGGATCCTGCCGACCGGCTGGCGCAGCGCTGGGCCGTAGCCGGTGTAGACGCCGGGACCCGCGATGCCCACCGGGCAGCCGCGGGACCAGCGCTCTCCCGCCCAATAGGACTCGATGTAGTCGATCGGGTTGCCGGCCCCCGCCCCGAAGAACTGGATGAACTGGGCAACGATCGCCGCCTTGCGCTGGTCGGCCGGCAGCGCGTTGAACTCCCTCGACCTGTCGCCCCCGACGAAGCCGAAGACCACACCCGGGCTACCGCCCGGCGGCGTGTCGTCGAAGGTCGCGTTGACGAAGCCGTCGGTGGAGATCGCAGTTCCCGTGAGGCCCGCGTCGCGCCAGAAGGGACGCTCGTAGACGCAGGCGACCTTGGTGAGGTTGCCCTGCGGGAGGCGCTGGGTGAGCTGGTCGCGCAGCGGCGGAAGGTCAGGCCGATAGTCGATCCGGCCGGCGAGCGTCGGCGGGATCGCGACGATCACGTGCTTCGCCCTCACCCGCAGGCGCTTGGTGAGCACCGTGACGCCGTGCTTCTCCTGGACGATGCGCCTCACCGGCTGCTTGAGGAGCACCCGCTTCTTGCCGAGGCGCTTGGCGACCCGCAGCGCGACGAGCTGCGTCCCGCCGTCGAAGCGGTCCTGCTGGGCGCCCATTCGCGTGTTGAAGTTGCGCTCGAAGGTGCCGACGTTCTGCTCGTTGCCGGAGGCCGCGATATAGAAGACGGTGAAGAGAAGGGAGAGCTCGCGCGGCTCAGCGCCGAAGATCGGCCTGGTCGCGGCGGGGATCAGCTCACGGAACTGCGGAGTGACCGAGTGGGCTTCGATGAAGCTCTGCAGGGTCTGGACGTCCCAGCTGGCGGCGTTCGCGGCGGTCCAGGGAGAGTTGACGTCGACCTGGGTCGCCATCTGGTCGAGCATCGAGACGACGAGGGCGAGGTCCGGCAGGATGATCGGATCTGGAGGCGCCGTACCGGTGATGCCCGTGTCGGAGTACGTCGATCGGTTGCCGTCGCGGACGTAGACGTTGTCGCCGGTGTCGTAGGTGGGGAACGTCCCCACACCGAACTCGTTCGCGAGCTGGGCAATGTGGTCCTGGGTGGGACCGATGAACGCCGCCCCCCGCTCGGTGATCTGGCCACCCTGGATGGGCGCGTTGTGGGCTCGCCCGCCGACGCGATTCCGGGCCTCGAGGACGAGGACCGACTTGCCTGCCTGCTTCAGCCTCAGCGCTGCGGTCAATCCGGCGAAGCCGGCGCCGACCACCACCACGTCGGCGTGGTGCTTGCGGCGTCCCTTTCGCTTCCGCTCCTTCTTTCTAGCCTCCGCGCCCGGGACCCTGGAGAGAGCCGCCGCGCCGGCCGCGGCCGCGCCGGCTCCGATCAGGCCGCGCCTGGTGAGCCGCTCGTCCCGCTCCGCCCGATCCGCCGTCACGGCGGAGGATTCTGCCACCGGCAACCGTCCGGCGCGCTGCTCGAACGTCCGCCGAAACGAAGAGAGTGCTGTTAGCTGCCGTTGACCTCTACGACGATCGCGTCGCCCTGGCCGCCGCCCGAGCAGATCGCCGCGCAGCCGAGGCCGCCGCCGCGGCGCTTCAGCTCATGGATCAGCGCCCCGACGATGCGCGCGCCGGAGGCGCCGATCGGGTGGCCGAGGGCGATCGCGCCGCCGTTCACGTTCACGTTCTCGTCGTCGATCTCGAGCATGCGCATCGAGTTGATCGCGACGGAGGCGAATGCCTCGTTGATCTCCCAGAGGTCGACGTCGCCCGGCTTCTTGCCGATCTTCTCCAGCGCCTGGATCGCAGCCCTAGCCGGCGTCTTGGCGAGGTAGGGGAAGTCGTCGGCGACCTGTCCATAGGCGAGCACCGTGGCGATCGCGCCCTTGCCGTTCTGCTTCGCCCATTCGTCGGAGGCGACCACGACGGCGCCGGCACCGTCGTTCACCCCCGGCGAGTTGCCGGCGGTATGGGTGGCATCGTCGCCGCCTACGGCCTTCAGCTTGGAGAGGCCCTCGAGGGTGGTGTCGGGGCGGATCGCCTCATCGACGGCCACCTCGCTCTCGCCCTTCTTCGACTTCACCGAGACGGTGACGATCTCCTCGGCCAGTCGGCCCTCCTCGGTCGCCTGGTGGGCGAGCTGGTGGGAGCGCTCCGCAAAGCGGTCCATGTCGGCGCGCGTGATCTCGAGCTCGTTTGAGACCTCGCTGGCCTCGTTGATCATCTGCTTCTCAGTGAACGGATTGGTGAGGCCGTCATGGGTCATCGCGTCGATCGCCTTGACGTCGCCCATCCGGAAGCCGAAGCGGGCGCCGGGCAACAGATACGGCGCCTTGCTCATCGACTCCATGCCGCCGGTCACACCGATCTGGAGATCGCCGGCCCTGATCGCCTGATCGGCGATCCCGATCGATCGCATGCCGGACGCGCAGACCGTGTTGACGGTCTCGGAGGGGACCTCTCGCGGGATGCCAGCCTTGATCTGTGCCTGGCGGGAGGGGATCTGACCCTGCCCCGCCTGCAGTACCTGGCCGTAGACGACGCCCTGCACCTCGTCGGGCTTCACCTCGGCGCGGTCGAGCACCTCCGAGATCGCGGTGCCGCCCAGGTCGGTGGCATCGAGGGAGGAGAGCCCGCCGCCCATCTTCCCGAACGGGGTCCTGGCGGTGGAGAGGATGACCGTCTTCGACATCTGCGCCTTTCGTCTGCGCCGGCGACCAGCTCCGCCGGCTGTTCCCAAGTTTCGGGAGGAAGGTTAGTGACCGCCTGTAATCTGGCGCCCCTTGCGCGTCGAGGTCGCCGACAAGCCGCTGTCCGAGGTCGACGCCGACCTCCTGGCGGTGCTGATCTTCGACGGCGACGAGCTTCCGGAGCCGCTCGCCGGGGCCCCCGGCTCGGAGGACGTCAAGGGCGCCTACAAGAAGGCGACGCTGGTCCACCCGGGCAGACCACGGCGAGCGTTGGTGGTCGGACTTGGCGACCGGGAAGAGTTCGATCCCGAGCGGGCTCGCGTCGCGGCCGCTATCGCCGCGCGTACGGCGGGCTCGATGGATGCCACCTCGCTGGCGCTCCGCGGCCCGGAAGGGACGGATTCCGAGGCGTCGGCCACTGCGATCGTGGAGGGAGCCATTCTCGCCTCCTACCGCTTCGACCGGTTCAAGAGCAAGGGAGACGAGGACGAGGAGGACTCGAAGAGCCTCGAGGAGCTCACGGTGATCGGCGAAGGCGGCCTGGCCGAGGTCGTCGAGGCCGCCCAGATCGCCGCCGAGGCCGAGAACTTCGCCCGCGAGCTCCAGGATCTGCCGTCCAACGTCGTCACCCCCTCCTACCTGGCCGGCCGCGCCAAGGCGATCGCGGACGAGCACTCCTCCGTCACCTGCGAGGTGATGGGCCGCCAGCAGATCAAGGAGAAGGGCATGGGCGGCCTGGTGGCCGTCTCGCAGGGCACCGCCGAGGAGCCGCAGCTCATCGTGCTGCGGTACCAGGGAGGCGGCGGCGGGAAGACGCTCGGGCTGGTCGGCAAGGGCGTCACCTTCGATACCGGTGGGATCTCGATCAAGCCCGCCGCCTCGATGCACGAGATGAAGATGGACATGTCCGGCGCGGCCGCCGTACTGGAGGCCGTCTCGGCGATCGCCAAGCTCGACGTGCCGATCGACGTCCTGGCGGTGATCCCCTCGACCGAGAACATGCCGAGCGGGACGGCCGTGAAGCCCGGCGACATCATCACCCAGCTGAACGGCAAGACGGTCGAGGTCAACAACACCGACGCCGAGGGTCGCCTGATCCTGGCCGACGCGCTCGCCTATGCCGTCGAGCTCGGCGCCGATCGGATCGTCGACCTGGCGACCCTCACCGGGGCGGTCCTGATCGCCCTGGGCTCGACCTACGCCGCTCTGATCTCCAACGACGACGCGTTCGCGGCAAAGGTCGAGTCGGCCGCCGAGCGGACCGGGGAACTCGCCTGGCGCCTTCCGCTCCACCCGGAGTACAAGGAGCTCACCAAGGGCACCGCCGCGGACCTCACCAATGCGTCGGCGAAGCGGAAGGCCGGGACGATTTACGCCGGCTCGTTCCTGGAGGAGTTCGTCGATGGCAGGCCCTGGGTCCACCTCGACATCGCGGGCACCGCCTGGGACGTCGGGCGAGAGTACGTCGGCAAGGGCCCGACCGGATTCGGCGTCCGGCTGCTCGTGGACCTGACGCGGTCCCTGGCGGGCAAGAAGAGCTAGACAGCCAGCAGTTGAAGCAGCCGGCGGCCGAGCCGGACGCTCGGTGGTCTGCCGTTCGCGCTCACCCCTTGATCGTAGGATCTCGGCCCATGCGCCCGACCACTCCGCTGCTGAGGCTGGTCTTCCAGGTCTTCGCCGCGCTCGCGCTGATCGCCGGCGGGCTCCTCTTCATCGGCGCCACCCGGACCGATGCGTGGTTTTCCTGGACGATCGAGCCGCCGCTCACAGCCGCCACCCTGGGCGCCTTCTACTGGGCCGCTTTCGTCCTGATCCTCACTGCGGCCCGCTCGGAGAGCTGGGCCGAGGCCCGTCCGGCGGTCTATCCGGTGGCTTTGATCGCGGTCCTCCTGCTCATCGTCACGCTCGTCCATCTCGACCGGTTCGATCTCGACAGCCTCTTCGGCGTCTTTTGGCTGACGACCTACGTCCTGGTCCCGCCCCTCCTCGCCTGGGCGATCGTCGACGAGCTGCGCAGGCCCGGCGATGTTCCACGCCGCACGCGGCGGCTCCCGGGAGCGGTTCGCGCGACGCTGGTCGTCGAGGGGTTGGCCATGCTGGCTGCCGGCGCCCTGCTCTTGATCGCGCCGGGAGCCGCCGAGGATGTGTGGCCCTGGGCGCTCTCGCCCCTCACCTCCCGTGCGATCGGCTCCTTCATGGTCGGGATCGGCCTGGCTGCGCTGATCGCGGCCCGCGACGATGATCCGGTCAACTTCCGCGGGGCCGCGCTCGCTTACATCGCTCTGGGGCTGCTCGAGCTCATCGCGCTGCTCGTCCATCGCTCTGATCTCGGCGACAGCGGCCTCGCCACCGCGGTCTACGTCGCGTTCTGGTCGGTCGTCACCCTGACGGGGGCCTACGGGTTGAGCGCGGCAATCGCCTCGTCCCGGTCGTAAAAAGCGTCCACGCGGATCCCGCGGGTCCCGGAGACCGCCCAGAGATGGGCATAGCGGGCATCGACCTCGGCGGCGGAGCCGCGGCCCCTCGCCTCCAGGTGGATCAGTACGAGCACGCGGTCGTCGGCCTGTCGCACCTCCTCGACGGTCTGGTGGAAGCGCTCCCAGGAATCCAGGAAGTCAGTCAGGAACGCCCGGATCGCCTCCCGCCCGCGATAGATGCCCGTGTCCGGGAGAACCTCGCTCTCGTGCCACTCGGCATCCGGGTCGAGCGCCTCCATCGCCGCATCGATGTCG
>DATDJZ010000127.1:0-10218 GCA_036520315.1 Solirubrobacterales bacterium
GACCCGGTCCATTCGAGCGTCGATTTCGCCGTCAAGCACGTCGTCGGGACCTTCCGCGGCAGCTTCAACGAGTTCGCGGCCACCCTGACGGACACCGACGGGTCGCCGAGGCTCTCCGGCCGCGCGAAGGTGGAGAGCGTGCAGGTGAAGGATCAGAACCTCCACGCGCACCTGCTCTCCCCCGAGTTCTTCGACGCCGAGCAGAACCCGGAGATCATCTTCGAGTCGAAGAGGATCGAGCGTGACGGCGACCGTGTGGTCGTCGACGGCGAGCTCACCGTCAAGGGCGTCACCAAGGAGGTCGTCGCCCGCGGTGAGATCACCGGCCCAGCGCCGGGTCCCGATGCCGACAGGCTCGGGATCGATCTCGAGACCATCGTCGACCGGCATGATTTCGGCCTCGACTGGCAGATGGACCTCCCGGGCGGGGGCAAGACCCTCGGCGACGCCGTGACCCTGACGGTCCACGTCGAGCTCATCAAGGAGTCCTAATGAAGGTGCTCGCGATTTCAGGAAGCCTGCGTCGCGACTCCCATAACACCGTGCTCGCGCGGGCGGCGGAGGAGTTGCTGCCGCCGTCCGCGGAGCTCGAGATCTTCGATGGGCTGAAGGCGGTCGAGCCCTATGACGAAGACGACGACGTCGGTACCGGCCCCAAGGGTGCGGCTAGCCTGCGCGAGGCGATCGACTCGGCCGACGCCGTCCTGATCGCCACCCCGGAATACAACTCCTCGATCCCGGGGCAGCTCAAGAACGCCCTCGACTGGGCCTCGCGGCCGAAGGGCGGGAACGCGCTCTGGGGCAAGCCCGCCGCCGTCGTCGGCGCCAGCACGGGCATGTTCGGTGCCGTCTGGGCGCAGGCCGAGGTCCGCAAGGCACTTGGCGCGAGCGGCGCCCGGGCGATCGAGACCGACCTCCCTGTCGCGCATGCGCACGAAGCCTTCAACGACGGGCGGCTGGTCGACATCGAGCTCCGCGAGCGCTACGTCGAGATCCTGGACGAGCTGCTCGCCCTCGCCGAGCAGGTCAGCGCGCCGACGTCGGTCGCGGCCTGATCCCTCCTCAGCGACACGCGAACGGGCCCGCAGGCCCTGCCATAGGGTTGGGGTGATGGAGCGCCGCGAGGGGATCGATCTGCCGAACGAGGAGGCCTTCGCAGCGTTCTCGAGGCGCGCCGGGGACGGACCCGTCTTCATGCTCAACCTGCTCGAGTTCCGACCGGATGGCGGTGCGGAGCGCTACGCCGAGTACGGCGAGGCCGTGGCTCCGCTCCTCGCGCGCGCGGGCGGGAAGCCGATCTTCGCCGGAAGGCCCTCGGAGTCGCTGATCGGGGAGGGAACGTGGGATCTGATGCTGCTGGTCTCCTATCCCAGCCGTCAGGCCTTCCTCGACATGATCTCCTCCTCGGAGTACCAGGCGGTCGAGCACCTGCGCACCGAGGCGCTGCTGCGCTCCGAGCTGCGGGCGATGGACGCCGTCGACACTGCCGCTCTGGGCGACGCCTCCTAGTTTCCCCGCTGCCGCCGGGCCTCGAAGAGGATCACCGCGGCGGCCACGGACGCGTTCAGCGATTCCACCCGGCCGGCTACCGGGATCGAGACGAGCTCGTCGCAGCTGCCCGCGACCCGCGGCCGCAGCCCGGAGCCTTCGGAGCCGAGGACCAGTGCCGCACGCCCGGTCCAGTCGACCTCCGTGTAGGCGCGATCGGCCTGGGCGGAGGCCCCGTACACCCATGCACCGGCGCCCTTCGCCTCGGCCAGCCAATCGGCCACGTTCCTGACCCTGGCCACCGGCAGGTGCTCCACCGCCCCGGCCGAGGCCTTGCACGCGGCGGCGGTGACCGATGCCGCGCGGCGCTCCGGGATCACCACCCCGGCCGCGCCGGCGACCTCGGCCGCCCGGCAGACCGCGCCCAGGTTGTGCGGGTCCTGCACCTGGTCCAGCACGACGACGAGAGCGTCCTCCCCCTCCAACAACCCGCCCGGGTCCGCATACGGGTAGGGGTCCACCTCCGCGACGACGCCCTGATGGTCCGGAGATCCACAGAGCCTCTCCAGTTCCTCGGCCGGCGTCTCCGGCGCGCGCCAGATGCGATGGACTCGGCGTCGCCCGCGCTCCGCCTCGGCGACCGGGCGGCGGCCGTAGATCCGCTCGAGCTCGGCCACTAGGCCCGCTTGACCAGACGCGCTCCGCCCGCCTCGTCCCGGACCTCCCAACCCATGGCGGCGAGCTGGTCGCGGATCGCGTCAGCGCGCTCGAAGTCCTTTGCGCTGCGGGCCGCCTCGCGCTCGGCGAGCAGCTGCAGCGCCTCGGCGGGCGCCTCATCCTCGCCCGCGAGCAGGGACTCGAGCCCGAGGAGGGGCAGGAGCTCGGTGAGCACCTCGCGAGCACCGGTCAGCTCGCGCCTGTTCCCCTCGGCGACGATCTCGAACAGGACCGCGAAGGCCTGCGGGGTGTTGAAGTCGTCGGCGAGGGCATCGAGGAAGGCCTGGCGCCTGTCGGCCAGGAATTCGTCCGGCTCCCCCGAGGGCGCGTCTCGCAGGTAGTTCCGGATCCGCTCGACCCGCGCGGCGGCCTCCTGGAGCTGGTCGTCGGAGAAGGCCAACGGCTGGCGGTAGTGGCCGGAAATCAGGTACGCGACAACCGTCTGCCCCCCGTAGCGCTCAATCGCCTCCGAGAGCTGGAAGATGTTGCCGACGGACTTCGACATCTTCTCCTCGTCGATCTGGACCAAGCCGTTGTGCATCCAGATCTCGGCGAGCGGAACGCCCCGGGCCGCCTCGGACTGCGCGATCTCGTTCTCGTGGTGGGGGAAGACCAGGTCGATGCCGCCGCCGTGGATCGCAAAGTCGGGGCCGAGCTCCTTCTCCGACATCGCCGAGCACTCGATGTGCCAGCCCGGTCGGCCCTTGCCCCAGGGCGAGTCCCAGGAGGTGTCCTCGCCCTCCTTGTGGCCCTTCCAGAGCGCGAAGTCGAGCGGGTCCTCCTTGAGCGAGGCCGTTCCGGCCTCCTCCCCCTGGTCCATCTCGGCGGGATCGCGGTTGGAGAGCTTCCCGTAGCCGTCGAAGCTCCGCACGCGGAAGTAGACGTCGCCGTTCGACTGGTAGGCGTGACCCGAGTCGATCAGCGACTGGATCAGCGAGATGATCTCCTCGATCGTCCCCGAGGCGAGCGGTTCGGCATCCGGCCGCTCGAGACCCAGCGCGTCGGTGTCGGCCACATAGGCGGCGGTCATCTCAGCGGCGTACCGCTCGGAGGGCTCGTGGGCCTCCCTGGCGGCGTCGTAGATCTTGTCGTTGATGTCGGTGACGTTGATGACCAGCTTCGCCTTCAGCCCCTCGTGCTCGAGGAACCGCTTGAGCAGGGTGAAGACCACGTACGGGCGGGCGTTGCCGATGTGGATGCGCCCGTAGACCGTCGGCCCGCAGGCGTAGATGCCGACCTCGCCGCGCTCGCCCGGCCGGAGATCGCGCTCCTCGCCGGTGAGTGTGTCCTGGATCCGGATGGGGCTCACGGCGCGGATGCTATTGGCGCTCACACCCGTTCATATTCCGTGAGCAATCGGTTAAGAGAGTCGGCGCAGGCGGGAACAACCGTTCGGGTCAGTACCCTGGCGGGGCCTTGACTGAAGTCACTGCGGAGGGACAGCGGCTGCGTGGGGTGGAGGCGGGTTTCGCCTCGCTCCACGAGCGCTACCTCGGGGCGGACCCGAGCTTCCACGCGAGCTATCGGATCGAGCTGGACGACCTCGGGCTGAGCTGGGCGGTCGAGCTGGACGAGGAACGCTGCACGGTCACCGTCTCCCCCGAGCGCGAACCGGACGTCGTGATCGGAACGGATGCGGCGACCTGGCTCGAGCTCCGCGAGGGCAGGCTCTCCGGTCTGGACGCATTCCGCTCACGGCGGCTCTGGGCGAGGGGGAACCTCGATCTGGCGGTCGCCTTCGAGGGTTTCTTCCAGCGGCCGAACGGCCGCCCGCCCCTGCTTCGCATCCACGAGGTTCGGGCCGGCAAGGCGCGGATCTCCACCCTGACGGCGGGAGACGGCATCGAGACGGTGATCCTGATCCACGGCCTGGGCAGCAACAAGACGAGCTTCTTCGAGACCGTCTCCGCCCTCACCCCCCAGCACACGGTCCACGCAATCGACCTTCCCGGCTTCGGCTCCTCCTCGAAGCCGCTCCGCGCCCGGTACGACGCGGCCTGGTTCGCCCGGTCGGTCACCCGGTTCATGGACGCCGTGGGAATCGAGCGCGCCCACCTGGTGGGCAACTCGCTGGGTGGCCGTGTGGCGATCGAGGTCGGCCTCCGCGAGCCGGGCCGCGTGCAGAGCCTCAGCCTGCTCTGCCCGTCGATGGCTTGGCGCCGGCGCCGTCACTTCGTTCCGCTGGTCAAGTTGCTGCGGCCCGAGGTGGCGGCCATCCCCCACAGCCTCGGCGGCGTGCTGGTGCGCCAGCAGTTCTGGAGCATGTTCTCGCGGCCAGAGCGGATCCATCCGTCGTCTGCGGACGTCGCCGTCGAGGAGTTCCTGCGGACGTATCGCTCGGTGAACGCCCGCGTCGCCTTCAGCGCCTCGTTGCGCCACATCTACCTCGAAGAGCCCAACGGCCCGCGCGGCTTCTACACCCGGCTGCGGGAGCTCGAGCCGCCGGCGATGTTCGTCTGGGGGGACGAGGACCCGCTCGTCCCGCTCGCCTTCTCGCGATATGTGAGCGACGCCCTGCCGGACGCGCGGCAGATCGTCCTCGAGCAGTGCGGCCACGTTCCCCAGGTCGAGCATCCGGTCGACGCCAACGCGCTCGTCCACGACTTCATCGGCCACGCGCAGGCCTCGGCCCGGGAGCGGGCTGCTAAGCGGCTCGGCCGGGCGGCCCGCCGCCTCCAGGGCCGGATCAACGGCACCGGCGCCCGCAACGGCACGGACCGCAACGGCCGAGGCCCCGAGGTCGCCGCCGACGCAGCCTAGGGGGAGCGACCACCAAGACCCCCACTAGAATCGCGAGCCTATGCCAGAGAGCGGCGCAGGTACCGCTACCGGGGAGCGAGAGAGGCAGAGCCAGAACGGAGGAGACCCCGGGCCTTCCGGCGCGGGCGGGCCCGAACGGCCCTCCCTGGTTCGCCGTTTCGTCGGCGAGCTGCAGAGCCGGCTGACCGCCGACCTGGACGACCGCGACCCCGACTTCATCCGCGAGAACCTCTCGCTCAGCTGGCTGGTGGCCAGCATCTGGTTCCGGGGCGAGGTGCGGAACATGGAGCGAGTCCCGGAGGAGGGGCCCGTGCTGCTGGTCGGAAACCACTCCGGAGGCACCATCACCCCGGACACGATCGTCTTCACCCTCGCCTTCAACACCTACTTCGGCGTCGAGCGGCCCTTCTACCAGCTCGCCCACAACCTGGTGCTGACCTCACCCGTCGGCCCCTTCCTTCGCAGGTTCGGGACGGTCGCGGCATCGCATGAGAACGCCCGCAAGGCGCTCGACTCGGGGGCCGCGGTGCTGGTCTACCCGGGCGGCGACTGGGAGGTGAACCGGCCAACCTGGGAGGCGAACCGGATCGACTTCGCGGGCCGGAGGGGCTTCGTCAAGCTCGCCCTCGACGCGGGCGTGCCGATCGTGCCCATCGTGTCCGCCGGCGGCCAGGAGACCGCGATCTTCCTCACGCACGGCGAGCGCCTTGCCAAGCTGCTGCGCCTCGACAAGCTCCTGCGGCTGAAAACGCTGCCGGTGAACCTCTCGCTGCCCTGGGTCGTCAACATCGGCGACTTCCTCGGCCACCTGCCACTGCCCGCCAAGATCACCGTGCAGGTGATGGAGCCGATCGACCTGCATGAGCGCTATGGGTCCGAGCCCGACGTTGACCGGATCTACGAGGACATCACCTCGTTGATGCAGGACCAGCTCTCGGAGCTCGCCGCCGAGCGTCGCCTGCCCATCGTCGGGTAGGGATCGGCGTTGAGGATCGAGCAGAAGATCACGGTCGACGCTCCTCGCCACCTGGTCTGGGAGTACGTCACCGAGCCGGCCAACTACCCCGTCTTCATCGACGGGCTGACCCGCTGGGACGTCGCCGGGGACCGTCACAAGGGACTTGGCGCCCGCTACCGGATGCTGATCAGGGTCGGGGCGGCCGACGTGGGTGGCCTGATCGAGATCGTGGAGTGGCAGCCCGAGGGCGACATGGCCTGGAGCTCGGTCACGGGGGTCGACCAGCGGGGCCGCTGGCGCCTGCGTGAGCTCGGGGACGGGCGGACCCGAGTGACCTTCCGCTTTGCCTACGGGGTGGCGGGAGGAGGGATCCCGGGCCTGGTCGCCGAGCGGGTCGCGGCCATCTCGCTCAACCGCCGCTTCCGCGTCTCGCTGCTCAACCTGAAGCGGGCGGTCGAGGCGCACGCCGCCGAGGTCACAAGCGGCGAGCCGGCGCAGCCTCAGTAGGTCCGCAGCCGGCGGCCTCCGACGTAGCGCGTGCCCGCCGGCTCCTCGGCCGCCGCCTGCTCCGCGATCCGCCGGCGGGCGAGGTCGTCGAGCTCCGCCTCCTGCTCGTCTGCCCCCTCGACGGGCTCGCCGCTGAGCGCCGCCGTCCGGGCCCGCTCGACCTTCTCCTGTACCTGCCGCTCCGCCCTGCGCCGCGCCGCCTCGACTCGCTCTTCGGCCTCGCGCTGGAGCTTGACCGCCTCCTGGCTGAGGGCCGCCTCGGCCTCGGCGCGGGCGCGCGCCTCGGCCTCCTTGGCCACCCGATCGGCGAGCCTACGCACGCGCTGCTCCGACTCGCGACGCGCCTGGTCGGCTGCCTCGCGCACCCGTCGGTCCATCTCCTTCCGGAGGCGGTCGACCTCGGCGCTCTCCGCCTCGGCTGCGGCCTCCGCGCGCTCCTCGGCGGCAATCGCGCGCTGCTCGGCTTCGTTGAGCCGGGTCGTGAGCTCGCGCAGCTGCCTCTCGGTCTCCCCCGCCCGCGTCTCGGCCCGCTGCCGGCGCTCCAGAGCATCCTTGAGCGCCTCGTCGAGCCGAGCCGCCCTCCGCTCGGCCTCCTCGGCCTGCCCCGATCGGCGCTCGACCTCCGCGGCCCGCTGCTCGGCGTGCTCCGCTCGCTGGCGGGCCTTCTCGACCGCCTCCCGCGTCTTCGCGGTCAGGTCCCCCTCCACCCGCCTGGCGCGCTCGATCGCTTCGCTGGCCGCGGCGCGCATGCTCTCGGCCGCCGCCTCGGCGGCGATCGCCTCTTCGCGTGCCTGCGCTTCGCGGGCACGCAACTCCCGGATCAGCTCCGTCGCCTTGGCGCGAAACCGTTCGGTCGCGGCGCGAGCCTGGTCGATCTCCGCTCGGATGGGTCCTCCGGTCGTAGCTCAGTCGGCGAGCTGGCGCTCCGCGAGCTCGCGCTTCAGGACCTTACCCGTCGCGTTACGCGGAAGTTCGTCGACGAAGACGATCTCGCGCGGAACCTTGTAGCGCGCGAGGTTCTGCTTGACGTAGCCCTTCAGATCCTCCTCGCTCACGTCCTTGCCCTCCTCCTTGACCACGAAGGCACGGAGGCGCTGTCCGAACTCCTCGTCCTCGACCCCGATCGCCGCGGCCTCCTCGATCGCCTCGTGATGGGAGAGCAGGTCCTCGACCTCGCGCGGGAAGACGTTCTCGCCGCCCGAGACGATCATCTCGTCGTCGCGTCCGTCGATGAAGAGGCGGCCGTCGTCGTCGAAGTGGCCGACGTCGCCCGAGGAGAGCAGGTCGCCGAGGTGCTCCTTGTCGCCGCCGCCGGTGTACCCCTCGAAGGCGAGCTGGTTGCCGATGAAGATGCGACCGGTCTCGCCGGGTGGCACGTCCCTGCCCTCATCATCGACGATCCGGATCATCGTGCCCCGCGGCGGCCTGCCCGCCGTGCCCGGCGCTGCGCGCATATCCTCCGGGGTCGCGATCGTCGCCCAGGCGACCTCGGTGGAGCCGTAGAGGTTGTGGAGGTTGTCACCGAACTCGTCCATCCATCTCGTGGCCAGCTCACCCGGCAGGGTCGAGCCGCTCGCCGCTGTGACTTCGAGCGCGGAGAGGTCGTAGCGGCGCCTGACCTCCTCGGGGAGGGCGAGGATCCGCTGCATCATCACGGGAACCACCGCGAGCACGCGGGCGCGGTGCTCGGCCGTGGCGCGGAGCGTGTCCTCCGGGTCGAAGCGGGATCGCAGCACCATGGTCGCCGCGGTCGGCAGACTCAAAATGAAGTGCAGGAAGCCCCAGGAGTGGAAGAGCGGTGCCGCGATCATCACGGTCTCGCCGTAGCGCCTGGGGATCTTGGAGAGCAGGGCCGCCAGCGCGCTCAGACCCTCGGGCTGGCTGCGCTGCGCTCCCTTAGGCGTCCCGGTGGTGCCGGAGGTGAGGATGATGTAGCGGCCCTGCTCCGGAGGGGCCTCGAGGTCGTCGCCGTGAGCCCCAGAGATCAGCTGCTCGACAGTGGTCTCGTCGGTCTCGTCGACCTCGTCCTCCCAGGCGACGCAGCGGCGCATCCCGCCCTTGACATCGGAGAGGAGCTCCGTGAACTCCTGGTCGTAGATCATCGCGCCGGGACGCTCGCGCTCCATCACGTCGGCGAGCTGCGGGCCGGCGAAGGACGTGTTCAGGTAGAGCGCGACGGCGCCGAGCTTCGAGCACGCCATGGTCGCCTCGATGAAGTAGCGGTGGTTGCGGCACATGATCGCCACGCCGTCCCCGACGCCGATGCCCTCGTCGCGGAGGGCACGAGCCAGAGCGTTCGAGCGCCGATGGGTCTCCATCCAGGTGAGCGCGCCCGCCTCGTCGATGATCGCGGTGCGGTCGGGGTGCGTGATCGCGTTGGCCGCGGACCCGAGCGCCGGCGCCGCACCCCAGCGGACGTAGCGCTCGGCGACCCTGGCGAGCTTGTCCGGCCGCATCGGCCGGATCAGCCCGACCTCGGAGAACACCCGGAGCTCGAAGGCGGCGTCACCGAGCGCCGTCGGAATCCGCGTGGCGAGGCCCGCAATGCCCTCTCTGAGCCCGTCCTGCGCCATCCGGGACAGCTTATGCCCCGGTATCGACCAGGGCCACCGCGACGCAGGCGATCCCCTCGCCCCGCCCGATCGCGCCCATGCCCTCGTTGGTCGACGCCTTGACGCTGACCGGCGCAGAGAGCACACGACTCAGCCGAGAGGCCATCTCGGCCTTGTGCGGCGCGAGCTTGGGCTCCTCACAGATCACCGTGGCGTCGACGTTCGCGACCGCGCCGGGAAGGCGGCCGACGACCACCCGCAGGAGGTCGATCGAGTCGGCGCCGCGCCATTGCTCCTCGTCGTCCGGGAAGAGCTCGCCCACATCTCCCAGGGCGCAGGCACCGAGCAGCGCATCGATCACCGCGTGAGTGAGCACATCGGCGTCCGAGTGTCCGACCAGGCCACGGTCGTGGTCGATCTCGACCCCACCGATCACGAGGCGTTCCCCCTCGACGAGCCGATGGCTGTCGTAGCCGGTGCCGACGCGCAGCGCCATCAGGCGGCCGCCTCGCCGGAGTCCGAAACCTGGCCGGCACCATCGCCATCGCGGCCGAGCGGCTCGAGGCGCCGCTCGCGGCCCTCGAAGACGCAGATCCGTTCGACGCCGAGATCGGAGAGGAGCTCGAGCGCCCGGTCGTAGCCGAAGCCGACCTGATCCGGCGCGTGGGCGTCCGAGGAGAGCGCGAAGTCGGCGCCGGCCTCGGCGCACATCTCGGCGAGGGCGCGGGCCGGGTAGATCTCCTCCACCGGCTTGCGGAGTCCGGCGGTCGAGATCTCGACGGCAATGCCGGAATCGGAGATCGCCTCCACGAGAGGCTCGTAGTGAAAGCGCGGATCGCGCCGAGGCTGGGGGCGGTCGTCCCCCCAGATCTTCACCAGGTCCGGGTGGGAGACGATGTCGAAGAGGCCGGAGCGCACGAGCTCCGCCTGCCAGCGGAAGTAGATCGACCAGACCTCGTCCGGATCCCCGATCTGATCCCAGATGTCATGGCGGCGGTCGTCGACGGAGCCCTGCGGACCGAGGAAGTGGACGGAGCCGACCACGTAGTCGAAGTCGCGCTCCAGCAGGTTCGCGATCCGGTCTTCGCTGCCCGCCACGAAGTCGCACTCGATGCCGAGCCGGAGCGGGGTGCCGCGGACGAATTCGACGTAGTCGTCGAGGTCGTCGACGGCCTGCCTTTCCCAGTACGGGTGGTCCCAGATCTCGAGCGCCTGCCTGAAGCGGTAGACGTGCTC
>DATDJZ010000128.1:0-9334 GCA_036520315.1 Solirubrobacterales bacterium
GATGAAGCAGGTCCGCCGCATGGGCCCGGTCGGCAACCTGATGAAGATGATGCCCGGCATGGGCAAGGCGATGAGGGGTATGGGCCAAGTCGACGAGCGCGAACTCGACCGGATCGAGGCGATCATCCTCTCGATGACCCCCTACGAGCGGGCCAACCCGACCGAGATCAAGGGCTCCCGCCGCAAGCGGATCGCGACCGGGTCGGGGACCACGGTTCAGGCCGTCAACCGTCTGGTCAAGCAGTTCGGCCAGATGAACAAGCTGATGAAGCAGATGTCCGAGGGCAAGATGCCCGACCCGCAGCAGCTGATGCGGGGAATGCGCTAGGCGCTAACCTCCGCCGCCGCATGTCCGTGAGAATCAGACTTCGCAGGGTCGGGTCGAAGAAGAACCCGATCTGGAGGGTCGTCGTCGCCGACCAGCGCTCACCGCGCGACGGTCGCACGATCGAGACCATCGGCCAGTACAACCCGCAGCCGGACCCCTCCCTGATCGTCATCGACGAGGACCGTGCCAAGCACTGGCTGGAGAAGGGCGCGCGCCCGACGAAGACGGTCGCCACCCTCCTGCGCACCAAGGGCATCGAGTCGACCGGTACCTAGGCGGTCCGATGCGCGATCTGCTCGAGTTCCTCGCCCGCTCGCTGGTCGCCGATCCGGATGCCGTCGAGGTCAACGAGGTCGAGGAGATCGACGGCGAGGTCGTGCTCGAGCTCGAGGTCGCGGAGGACGATCTGGGGCGTGTGATCGGCCGCGGCGGGCGCGTCGCCAACGCACTGCGCTCGGTGATGAAGGCCGCGGCGACCCGCGAGGAGAAGCGCGTGGTCGTCGACATACTTGACTAGTTGAAGCTCGACGTCTTCACGCTGTTCCCGGAGCACTTCGACTGGTTCCTCCGCCAGCGCCACGCCTCCAACGCGCTCGCCCAGGGGAACGAGATGCGCTTTCGCAACTACCGCGACACAACGCCTCTGAGCGCCGGTCAGGTGGACGACTCGCCGTACGGGGGAGGGGCCGGCATGGTGATGCGGGTCGACGTAGTCGATGCGGCGCTCGAGGCCGCCTACGGTGCCGATCGGGGCCGCGTCAGGAAGGTCGCCCTGACCCCCACCGGACGGCTCTTCGACGAGGCGCTCGCGGCGGAGCTGGCGGCGGAGGACGATCTTGCCCTGCTCTGCGGCCGCTATGAGGGATTCGACGAGCGCGTCGTCGAGCACCTCGCGGACGAGGCGATCTCGATCGGCCGCTATGTGCTCGCCGGAGGAGAGCTGCCCGCGATGGTGATCTCCGATGCGGTGCTCCGCAAGCTGCCCGGCGCCCTCGGCGACGCGGAGAGCGCGGTCGAGGAGTCCTTCAGCGCTGCGCTCGAGGGCGCGCCCGAGTACCCGCACTACACGCGGCCGGCTTCCTACCGCGGCTGGGAGGTCCCGGACATCCTGCTGTCGGGCGATCACGCCCGGGTTCGGGAATGGCGGCGCGAGCAAGCGCTCCGTCGAGCGAACTAGGGCTTCTCCGCTAGCATTTCGCGTCGCTGCGCGGGCCACACCGGTACGCGCAGTTTTTTGAGTCCCCGCTCCGTGCGCCGTTTAGGCGCGGCTCAAACCAAGCCCCGACGATCTGCACCTGATGAGCACAGTCATCGAAGACCTCGAGAAGCGAGCGCTCAAGCGGCGACCCCGGTTCGCTGCCGGCGATCGCGTGCGCGTGCACTTCCAGGTGGTGGAAGGGAACCGCAGGCGCACCCAGGTCTTCGAGGGCATCGTCATCAAGCGCCAGGGCAGCGGCGCCCGCGAGACCTTCACTGTCCGCAAGCAGTCCTTCGGCGTCGGCGTGGAGCGGACGTTCCCGCTGCACTCGCCGAAGATCGAGAAGCTCGAGGTCGCGGCCCGAGGCGACGTTCGCCGGGCAAAGCTCTACTACCTCCGCGAAAAGGTCGGGAAGAGCGCGCGGGTCGCCGAGCGGCGCTGGGGGATCGAGGAGGAGATGGTCGTCGCGGCCGAGGAGGCGGAGGCGGTCGACGCCGAGGGTGTCGCCGTCAGCGAGGCGGAGGCGGAGGTCACAGAACCGCTTGAGGAGGAGGGCGAGCAGGAGCCGGCTGCCGAGGAGGAGCCCCCGACGGCTGCGGAGGAGCAGTCCGAGGCGGAGGGGGAGCAGGGAGCGAATGGTGGGGAGACGGCGGAGGAGGACTCGGAGCCTGAGCCCAAGGCGAAGGCCGACGCCTCCCCCGACGGGGCGGAAGACTGAGAATCCCGCGACCCCACAGCACCCAGGGCGCGCTCCTCGAGCTCGTCATCATCGTCGCGCTCGCGCTCGGACTGGCTCTCGGGATCCAGGCGTTTATCGTCAAGCCCTACCAGATCCCCTCAGAGTCGATGGAGCCCACCCTCGACGTCGGTCAGCGAGTCCTGGTCAACCGCTTCATCTACCACTTCACCGATCCCAAGATCGGCGACATCGTCGTCTTCCATCCACCCCAGGGGGCCGAGGGAGGCGCGGGCGGCGAGTGCGGCGACCCGAGAACCGGGGCGGGGGGCTCGAGTGGCTCCGCGTGCGACCAGCCGACCCCTGAGAAGTCAGACGTCAACTTCATCAAGCGGATCGTCGCTGGGCCGGGGGACACCCTGAGCGTGGAGAACGGCCACCCGGTGGTCAACGGAAAGATCGCCGATGAGAGCTTCATCAACGCCTGCACGCCAGGAGGAGCCTGCAATTTGCCGCAACAGATCACCATCCCGCCCGACCATTACTTCATGATGGGCGACAACCGTGGCTCGAGCGACGACAGCCGTTTCTGGGGACCAATCCCGCGCGACTGGATCATCGGCAAGGCCTTCGCCACCTACTGGCCCCCAGACCGAATCGGAATCTTCTAGCTCGACGAGGAAGCGCCGGAAGCGGCGGACGGCTGCTCGTCTCTTCCGCTTCGACCGGTCCTTCGGCCTCCGTTTCGTGGCCGGCGTGGACGAGGCCGGCCGCGGCTCGCTGGCGGGTCCGCTGCTCGCCGCCGGGGTGCTGATCGACCTCGAGCGGATCGGCCGCTCGGAGCGACGCGCCCTGGCGCGGCTCGACGACTCCAAGCAGAAGAGCGAGGAGGAGCGGGAGCAGCTCTATCCAGCGGTGATCCGGGCGGCTGTCTGCGTCTCTGTCGCGGTGCGTGCGCCTCGCTGTATTGATCAAAACGGCTTGCACGTGTCGAACATCGCCGCGCTGACGGACTGCATGCACTCGGTCGCGCGCGAGGAGGAGGCGACCCGGCTGGTGGACGGCTTCCGGCTCCCCGCTTGCGAGCTCGAGCACGAACGTGTCGTCGACGGGGACGCGCGCAGCGCCGCGATCGCGGCGGCATCCGTGGTCGCCAAGGTGACGCGCGACCGGTACATGAGGCGCGTGGCGCCGCTCTACCCGGAGTGGAGCTTCGAGGGCAACGTCGGCTACTCGACCCCGGAGCACCGCGAGGCCATCATGCGCCACGGCATCTGCCCGCTGCACCGGCGCTCGTTCGCGTCCGTCGCCTACTCCCAGCTCGACCTCACCGCGCCCGCCGGCGAGTTCGAGGCGCCGCCCGGCTCAGAAGGCCTGGCGGATGTGATCGACATCCGCGAGGCCATCCGCGCCGAAATGGACCCCGACGACATCGAAGCGATAGCCGAGGACGCCTGAGGGCCCTCGCCGCTCGGCGATCCACTCGCGGGCCAGGCGCCTCAGCTTGAGCTGCTTGCGGCGGCCGACCGCGTGGGCGGGTTGCTCGGGGCCGAGGGTCGTGCCGGCGCGCCCCGCCTTCACTTCCACGAAGACCAGGGTCGAGCCGTGGAGCGCGACGATGTCGAGCTCACCGGAGGGGAGGCGGACGTTGCGCCCGACGATGCGCCAACCCAAGCGCTCGAGCCGGGTGGCGACGAGCTGCTCGGCACCACGGCCGAGGCGTTGCCTGGCGAAGGTCACGACGAGCCAGGCTGCTCATTCCGAGCGCCCGCGGCGCGCGTCGATCGCAACGGATTGGTGACCCGAATCTGACGATCTGCGCGCCAGGCTTGATGAGGCGCGACCTACCGTGGCGCCATGTTCGCGCTGGCCCGTACCTTCGCCCTGGTGGGCGTTGACGCCGAGCCCGTCTACGTGGAGGTCGACATCGGCGGAGGCCTGCCCTCGTTCACGATCGTCGGGCTCCCGGACGCGGGGGTGCGGGAATCACGCGAGCGGGTCCGCTCCGCATTGCGGAACTCGGGATTCAGGTATCCGGACCACCGGATCACCGTGAACCTCGCGCCGGCCGACGTCCGCAAGGCCGGTCCCGGCTTCGACCTGGCGATCGCCGCCGCGATCCTGGCTGCGACGGGGCAATTACCGCGGGCGGTCGTCGACAACTACGCGATGGCAGGAGAGCTCGCCCTCGACGGCGCGATCCGCCCTGCCCCAGGCGCGCTGGCGATGGCCGAGGGTGCGAGGAGGTGGGGACTGCGCGGCGTCGCGGTGTCGCCGGGCGACACCAGCCAGGCGGCACTGGTCGAGGGGCTGGAGGTGATGCCGGTCGAGCACGTCACCCAGCTCAGTGATCTTGCCGAGGGAGGGATCGAGCCGGTGCCGCGGACCGAGCCACCCGCCGAGCCCGGCCGGGACCTCCCCGACCTCGCCGACCTGCGTGGCCACCCGGTCCTTCGCCGCTGCCTCGAGATCGCCGCAGCGGGTGCCCACAGCCTGCTGCTGATCGGACCGCCCGGCGGCGGCAAGACGCTGGCTCTGCAGCGGCTGCCCTCACTGCTGCCGCCGCTCAGCGCGAACGAGGTCGTCGAGGTGACCCGGATCGCGGGGGTCTGCGGCGAGAACGGCGGGCCGCGTGTTCACCGGCCCTTCCGGGCGCCGCACCACACGGTCTCGGGGCGCGCCCTGGTCGGCGGCGGCGCTCCACCCAGGCCGGGGGAGGTGACTCGTGCCCACCGGGGAGTGCTCTTCCTCGATGAGCTCGGCGAGTTCCGCCGCGACGCGCTCGAGGCGTTGCGGGTGCCACTCGAGGAGGGCGCCGTCACGGTCACGAGGACGTCCGGGAGCGTGTCGCTGCCGTGCCGCTTCATGCTCGTGGCCGCATCCAATCCCTGCCCCTGCGGCAACGGTCCCGAGTCAGGCGAGTGCGAGTGCCACCCGGGCGCCGTAACCCGCTACCTGGCGAAGCTGAGCGGTGCGCTGGCGGACCGGATCGACATCACGCACAGGGTCGAGCCGCCTCCTGCCGAGGAGCTGATGGAGGAGGCGCCCGAGAACTCCGCGACGGTGAGGGAGCGGGTCGCCCGTGCCCGCCGACTTGCGGAGGAGCGCCTGGGTCCGGGCCGCGCGAACGCGGAGATGACGCCGGCCGAGGTGAGGCGCCACTGCGAGCTCGATCCTGAAGGACAACGGACGTTGGAGGATGCGCATCGACAGCTGGGGTTGAGCGCCCGCGGCTGGGATCGCTGTCTGAGGCTGGCGCGGACGATCGCCGATCTCGCCGGCGAAGCCGGGATCGCCCCGGATCACGTCGGTGAGGCGATCGACCGGCGCCGGAGACCAGACCCATGAGCGCGGAGGCCCGCCCCCGCGCGTGCGGAGAGTGCCTCCGACGCGCCTGGCTCGTCGGGTCCCTCGCCGGGCACATCGACAAGGCCGTCGACAGGACGGCGGGGAATCGAGCCCGCGAGCTGCTCGCGCTGTCGAATGAGGAGCTTGCCAGGGCGATGGCGGGCTCGAAGGCGGGGTCGTTCCTGCGGCGGGCGAGGGAGCGTGATCCCGTGCGCATGCTCGGGGCCGTCTCGGGATCCGGGGCGTGGGCCTGCTGTCGGCACGACCAGCTCTACCCAGAGGCGCTGCACGACCTGGGCGACGCGCCGGCCGTTCTCTTCGGGCGGGGGCGCGCGGCGATCCTCCGGGAACTGAGCCGAGACGGAACGGTGACCATTGTCGGCTCGCGTCGCCCCAGCCGCTATGGACGGGAGCTCGCCACCGAACTTGGCGCCGAGATCGCGGCGGCCGGGTTCGCGGTCGTCAGCGGGATGGCCCTGGGAATCGATTCGGCGGCCCAGACGGGTGCCCTGCGCGCCGCCGGCCTGACGATCGCGGTGCTCGGCTGCGGGGTCGACCTGACGTACCCGCCTCGCTGCGCGCGTCTGTATGCGGAGATCATCGAGCGCGGGCTGGTGATCGGCGAGCTGCCGCCGGGAACCGGGCCGCGCCGCTGGACCTTCCCGGCGCGGAACCGGATCATGGCCGCCCTCGGGGGGATGACCGTGGTGGTCGAGGCCCGCGAGCGCTCCGGCTCGCTGATCACCGCCGAGATGGCCGAGGATCTGAACCGTGACGTCGGGGCGGTCCCGGGCCTGGTCGGAAGCTCTCCCGCGGCGGGCACGAACGGCCTGATCCGCGAGGGGGCCCACCTGATCCGCGGGGCGCAGGACGTGCTCGACGCCTTGATCGGCCCCGGGGCTCCGAGGCGGTCGCTGCCCACGGTCTCGGGCCCGCACCTCGACCCCGAGCTCGCTGACCTGCTGGACCTGGTCGAGCGCGGCTCGGGCACGGCGGACGCGCTGGCGCGGGTCTCACGCCTCCAGCCGGGGCCGCTCGCGACGGCGCTGGTGCGGCTCGAGCTCTCGGGTTACGTGCGCTGCAACGCGGAGGGCCGCTACGAGCGCACCTCCCTGGCATTGCCCGTGACCGCCTAGCGCGAGCGGTCGGGCATCTAGCCTTGTTCGCTCGTGGCCGATGAGCGAACAACTCCCGTCGCGATGACGATCGCGACCTCGGACTCCGGCGGAGGCGCCGGGATCCAGGCGGACCTGAAGGCGTTCGCCCGCTGCGGGGTGCACGGCACTTCGGCGATCGTCGCGCTCACGGCGCAGAACACCCACGAGGTGATCTCGGTCGAGACCCTGCCCCGGCAGTTCATCCTCGATCAGGTCCGGGCAGTAGTGGAGGACATGGGCGTGGATGCGGTCAAGATCGGGATGCTCTTCGACGAGCCGACGATCGACGCGGTGGCCGAGGCGCTCGAGATGGTCGGCGACGCGCCGATCGTCGTCGATCCCGTGATGGTCGCGGAGAGTGGGGCAGTCCTCCTGAAGCCCGAGGCGAAGCGGGCTCTGATCGAGCGGATCCTGCCACGGGCAGCCGTGGTGACACCCAACCTTGCCGAGGCCCGCGAGCTGACCGAGATCGGCGTGGAGGCCACGCCGGAGGAGCTCGCCAGGGCGCTCGTCGACCTCGGGCCGGGCGCGGCGGTTGTCACAGGCGGGCATACCGAGGACGGCGCCGACCGCTTCTTCGACGGCGAGAGCCTGGAGCTGATCGCGGGACCGCGGCATTCAGACGGTGCCTCGCACGGCTCCGGCTGCACCCATTCCTCGGCGCTCGCTGCGCGGCTCGTCCTGGGGGACACGCCGCTCGAGGCTGCCCGCGCCGCTCGGGAGATCGCCTCCGAGGCGGTGGCCAACGGCCTACGCGATCTCGGCTCGGGAGGGGGGCCGGTGGATGTGCTGGGAACCGTCAATCCGGCTCCGGAAAGAACCCGGCAGGCATAATCGAGTCATGAAGCTGCTTCGCATGACTCCGGGAAGGGGCGACGTGCTGCTCACCGAGGGCGACCCCGAGGTGGCCGAGGACGAGGAGCGCCTGGTCGAGGAGTTCCGCCGCCAGCTCGACCTGGGCATGTGGGCGGCGGTCCCTCACGAGGGCCCGGGCGGCCGGCGAGAGGCGACCATGGTCCGCGACTTCTCGGAGATCCCCGAGGGCGCGCAGCGGGTCATCTTCTTCCCACAGGCGGCCGGCGGCTGATGGCCACCGGATACGCCAGGGATCCCGCGCGCGAGCGCCGGGCTGAGGAACGGGCGCGCGAGCTGCTTCGCTCGACCGCCGGCGATGAGGCGCTCGAGATGTATGAGCGGTTCGGCTTCCTGTCGATCCAGCACGACGGGGGCGAGTACGGATACCTGATCTATCCGCAGCGGCCGATCGTCGGCTACGACGCCCGCAGCGGCGAGCTCCTCTCGGAGTACTGCGTGCGATTCCGCGACGACTCCGACCCGGAAACTGGGGAGAGACTCCCGGACGCCGACGACGTGCTCGCCAAGTGGCTCGCACTCCGCATGGACGAGGAGCACACGCTGCGCACCGCCAACGTGCATCCCCTCGGGCGCCAGCTCGACCCGGCGATGGTCCGCCGCGACCTGTCTGCGCTGAGGCAATGGCAGAGCTGAAGACCAACGGCATGCGGACGCGCTCGAGCGTCGTCTTCGACGGTCCCGATCGCGCCTTCGCCCGCGCCTACATGAAGGGGATCGGCTTCGGCGACGACGACCTGAGTCGGCCGACGATCGGAATCGCGAACACGTGGATCGAGGCGATGCCGTGCAATTTCCACCTGCGCGGCCTCGCCGAGCACGTCAAGGAGGGCGTCCGCGCAGCCGGCGGCACGCCGCTCGAGTTCAACTCGATCGCGATTTCGGACGGGATCACGATGGGCACCGAGGGCATGAAGACCTCGCTGGTGAGCCGCGAGGTGATCGCGGATTCGATCGAGCTCACCGCCCGCGGTTACCAGTTCGACGCGGTGATCGCCCTCTCGGGCTGCGACAAGACGATCCCCGGCTGCGTCATGGCACTTGCCCGCCTCGACGTCCCTTCCCTGATGCTCTACGGCGGCTCGATCTTGCCGGGCCGCTGGCGCGGCGAGGACGTGACCATCCAGGACGTCTTCGAGGCGATCGGCAAGCACGCCACCGGCGAGATGTCGGACGACGACCTCTACGAGCTCGAGGGCTGTGCCAGTCCCGGCGCCGGTGCCTGCGGCGCGCAGTTCACGGCCAACACGATGGCCTCGGCGTTCGAGGTGATGGGGATCACCCCGATGGGATCCGGCATGGTGCCGGCGGTCGCGGGAGCGCGCGAGCAGCTCGCCCGCGAGGTCGGCGAGCTGGCCATGAAGGTCCTCGCGGACGATCTCCGACCGAGCCAGATCATCACCAAGGACTCGATCGAGAACGCGATTGCGACCGTTGCGATGTCCGGCGGCTCCACCAACGGCGTGCTGCACCTGCTCGCGGTTGCCAACGAGGCCGGCATCGAGCTCACGATCGACGACTTCGACCGGATCTCCGAGAGGACGCCGCTGCTCGGGGACCTGAAGCCCGGCGGCCGCTTCGTCGCCAAGGACCTCTACGAGGCCGGCGGGGTCGGCGTCCTCGCCAAGCGGCTCGACGAGGCCGGGGTTCTCCACCGCGACTGCATCACCGTCACCGGGAAGACGGTCGGCGAGGAGGCCGAAGCCGCGGCCGAGACGCCGGGGCAGGAGGTGGTCCGGCCGCTCAACGACCCG
>DATDJZ010000129.1:0-23867 GCA_036520315.1 Solirubrobacterales bacterium
GATGCCCGCGCCTGGTCGCCGAACCTCGAGGCCTTCGCTGCCCATTTCCACGTCTTCACTCCCGAGCGGCGCGGCCAGGGACGCACCCCTGATGTCGAGGGCCCGATCACCTACGACCTGATGGCAGAGGACACGATCGCCTTCATCGAGCGAGCGGTCGGCGGACCGGCGCACCTTGTCGGCTGCAGCGCAGGCTCAAGCGTGGCGCTGCTGGTTGCCCTGCGCCGCCCAGACCTTGCCGATCGCGTCGTCCTCGTCAACGGGGTCTTCCATCGCGACGGCTGGATCCCGGAAGCGATCGATCCACAGGCGAGCCCGCCCGAAGTACTCGCCCGCGGCTATGCCGAACTCTCACCCGATGGGACCGATCACTACCCGGTGGTGGCCGCAAAGCTCGCGCGCATGAACTGGGAGGAACCGACACTCACGCCGTCCGACCTCGGCAAAGTCAGGGCCAGAACGCTGGTGATGCTCGGCGACGACGACGAAGTGACGCTCGAGCACGCGGTCGCGATGTACCGCGGTCTCGCCGACGCCGAGCTCGCTGTGGTCCCCGGCACCTCCCACGGGATCCTCCACGAAAAGCCAACGCTCTGCAACTCGATGATCGTTGACTTCCTGACCACCGACCCCCTGCCGACATTTGCTCCGATCCGCCGGAGGCTGATCAGAAACCGCTCATGAAGCGGTCGATGTTCGCGAGCAGGCCGGCGGCGATCATCAGCAACACCGAGGGGACCAGAAGCAGAGCGACGGCCAGCTGGATCTTCGGCGCGGCCCGAGCGGCGTGCTCCTCGACCCGGCGGCGCTGGGTGCCGCGCAGCGCCGTGGCCTGCTCCCGCAGCTGATCGGCGAGCGGCGAGCCATATCGCCGCGATCGCTCGATCACTCCGCACATCGCAGCGACCTCCCGCACGGGAGCGCGCCGCCGCAGCGCCTCGAGGGCCGCGCTCTGAGCCAGTCCGCAGGAGCTTTCGGCGGAGAGCATGGCGAGCTCGCGAGCCAGCGGGCCCTCCCCCCTACCGAGCTCCGCCAGCCCGGCGAGTGCGCTTCGCCCCGCCGCGGTGCCCACCGCGAGCAGATCCAGGGCATCGGGCAGGCTCGCCCGCAGGGCTCGGAGCCGGCGGCGGGCGCGGCGCTCCAGCCAGGCGTCCGGACCCAGGAAACCGGCTGCGGGAAGCGCGGCGGCCACGATCCAGGCGAAGCGGCTCGGTGCGACCGGCGCCAGCAGGAGCGCCCAGAGCCCGCCCGCGAGGGCTCCTCCGATCTTGGCGGCCAGCAGCGAGCCCGCCGAGATCCGCTCCGCGAGACCCGACCTGCCGAGGCGAGCGGAGAGCTGGAGCCGCGCATCGACCGCGCTCAGCGCCGACCAGCCGTCAAACGGATCGAGGGTGCCGCGCTCCTGATCGGCTGCGGGAGCGTCCACACGTTGCGAGGAGCCACGTCGCTCGGGAACAAGTTGGCCGGCCGCGGCCAGCCCGAGCAGCAGAGCGATGCTACCCAGGATCAGGGCAGCCGTCACTCCGATGGCCTCCCAAGGCGCCGGATCAACGCGAATCCGAACAGCTGGAGCCCTCCGGCCGCAACCAGCATCGCCGCGGAGGCCGGCTGCCCAAGCACCCGGGAGATGAACCCCGGCTCCAGCAGCTCGGCGAACACGGCCGCTCCGGCCGGCAGGGCGACCACCAGCAGGCCGGTGAATCGCGCCTGGGTGGTCGCCGCACGCGCCTCGTCATCGACCCGGTCGCGTTCGGCGGACGCCGCCGCCAGGCGGCGCATCAGCGCGGCCACGTCACCCCCGGAGACCTGCTGGCTGAGCAGCGCCACCGCCAGAGAGTCGACGCGCTCGGAACGCAGCCTGCCGCGCATCGCGCCCAGCGCATCCGCAGTGGAGCTCCCGAGCTCAAGGTCGGCGCCGACCCGCGCGAGCTCGGCGGCGGGCGGTCCATCGAGCGATCGGGCGGCGACGGCGAGCGCGCCCCGTATCGAGTGGCCGCCGGAGATTGCGTCGGCGATCGCCGAGGCGATCTCGGGGACCGACCGCTCGACCGACCGCCGGTAGCGCTCCTTCCTTCTCGCGACGACCACGCCCACGAACCACGGCCCAGCCGCGGCTATGACCGCAGGCGGTCCCACGCCCGTGAGCAGGATCGCCGCGGCCGCGATCGCCCCGCTGCCGAGAAGCGCGAGACGGCGCTGCTCCTCGGGGCTTGGCACGTAGCCCTCGCGCGCGACGCGACTCAGCGGACTGAGCGAGCCCCGCATCCAGGCCGCCACCGGTGGGGCCGACAGGATCGCCTCGCGGAGTGCGACCGCGAGCAGCCCGCCCGTGAGTGCCGCGAGTGCAATCAGCGCCGGGGCGCCCACTGCAGTCCCTCCGCCTCTCTCCCGAGCCTGAACAGCCCGCGGACCCCAACCGAGCCCGCGGTCCTGACCACCTCCGCGACCTCGACCACACGCCGGGAGCCGTCACTGAGGCGCGCCAGGTGGATGACCAGGTCGAGGCCCCGCCCAAGTTGCTCGCGGATCGCCACGTGGGGCAGCCCGACGCCCGCCATCAGCGCCAGCGTCTCCACCCGGCGCAGGGCATCCTCCGGCGAGTTCGCGTGCACGGTGGAGAGGGCGCCCTCGTGCCCGGTGTTGAGTGCCATCAGCAGGTCGAGCGCCTCCTCCCCGCGGACCTCGCCGATCACGATCCGGTTCGGGCGCATCCGAAGGGCGCCGCGAAGCAGCTCCCGGATCGTCACCCGGCCTCGACCCTCAACGTTGGCCGGACGGCTCTCGAGCCGGACGACGTGCGGCTGTCGCAGGCGCAGCTCCGCCGCATCCTCGATCGTGATCACTCGCTCCTCCCCATCGATGAACGCCGAGAGCGCGTTCAAGAGCGTCGTCTTGCCCGATCCGGTGCCGCCGCTCACCAGAATGCTCCGCCGGGCGCCCACGGCTGCAGCGAGCTGGTCGTGCAGCTCCTCGGTGAGGGTGCCCAGCTCGACCAGCTGGCGGGGCCCCGGGCGGGCCGCCGAGAAGCGCCGGATCGAGACGGTCGGGCCATCGACCGCGAGCGGCGGGATCACCACGTGCACCCGCGATCCGTCCTCGAGCCGCGCGTCCACCATCGGGCTGAGCTCGTCCACCCGGCGGCCGAGTGGCGTCAGGATCCGCTCGATCGCGTCACGGAGAGCACCCTCGGAGGGGAAGAGGACGTCGGTGCGCTCGATGCGGCCGCGACGCTCGACGTAGACCCGCTCATGGCCGTTCACCATCACCTCCTCGACCGCCGGATCCGCCAGCAGTTCCTCGAGAGGCCCGAGTCCGACCGCCTCGCGCAGAATCAGTTCGCAGAGACGCTCTCGGGTGGACGCCTCGAGCATGGCGGCGTCCTCGTCGACCAACTCCCGGACCGCCTCCGCCAACGGGCCCAGCGCCTCCGCGCCGGCCGCGGCCTGCGAGCGGCGGCGCTCGATCAGGCGACGCCGAAGCTCGCTCGCCAGCTCGTCGAGGTGTCTGCGGCGGACGCGTTCGTCCACCCAGACCTAAGCGGCAAAGCCGGTGCTACTCGCCCCCGGTGGTCTCCGGCGAGGGAAAGAGCGCCTCGCTGAAACCGCCCATCTCGTGGTAGAGGCGGTTCTCGGTTCGCAACATGCCGGCGAGTGAGACGATCGCGGCGAGGCCGCCTGCCCCGGCACAGATCCCGAGTGGCGCACCGGTGATTGCTCCAACCGCGATCGCCACAGCCCCCCCGCCGACCACGCTGTTGATCACCGCGATCATGCTGCCTGTCGTGAAGAACTGCTGGCGACGCTCGAGGCTGACCCCCATGTTCTGCAGGACGCCCAGCGCGTCATCGTTCGCCGAGAGCATGAAGTAGCGGGCCTCCTCGCCGGCGATCTGAAGGTAGTAGTTGCGGATCCGGTTGATCGCCCGCCCCATCATCAGGTCCTCGACTCCATTCTCGATCGTGCGGACGAAGGTGAACAGACCCAGGACGTAGAGGGTCGGTAAAGCCGTCAGTGCGAAGACGTTGAACGTGTCGCCGACTTCGGAGATCTGCCCGATAAAACCGAGCGCGACCAGAGTGCTCGATACCGCGCTGATGTAGAGCGCGGCGCGAGCCGAGCTCTCTCCCGTCACCTGGGCCCGCGTACCGGCGAGCCCGAAGTGCTCGGTGGTCAGGGCGGTGAGGAGCTGCTGGCGGTCGATCTCGGCGATTCAGCGAAGGTAGCCTCACAGGCGGACGTGGCCCGGATCGAGGTCCAGCAGGCGGACATCACCAAGCTCGAGGTGGACGCGATCGCGAACGCGGCCAACACCGAGCTTCGCCATGGCGGCGGTGTCGCGGGCGCGATCTCCCGGGCGGGCGGCCCCTCCGTGCAGGCCGAGAGCCACGAGCGGGCCCCGATCGAGCTCGGCGAGGCGGTCGAGACCACCGCAGGCGAGATGCCCTGCCGCTGGGTGATCCACGCCGCGACGATGGTGCTCGGGGGCCCGACCTCGGCGGAGATCATCCGCGACGCCACGGCCAGCACCCTCGCCAAGGCCGACGAGCTCGGCGCGAAGAGCCTGGCGCTGGTCGCCTTTGGCACCGGCGTCGGTGGCTTCCCGCTGGACGAGGCGGCCCGGATCGAGGTGCAGGAGGCCCAGCGCCATCTCGACCAGGGCAGCGGACTGGAGCGGGTCGTCTTCGCGGTGCGTGGCGATCAGGCCGAGGAGGCCTTCCGGTCCGCGATGAGTTAGACGGACGCTTTCGGTCTAAACGGCCAGCATGGATTTCGCCCCACCAGCGCGCCATCTGCTGCGCGCCAAGGATCTCGCCGACGCCCGGTACTCGGAGCTGATCGAGGTTGCAGACATGGCCGGCGCGGCCGGACTCTCCAAGGCCCACTTCAGCCGGGAGTTCCGGCGCAACTTCGGCGAGTCACCGCACCACTACCTCTCGACCAGGCGGCTCGAGCGGGCGGCGACCCTGCTCCGGATGACCGATTGGACAGTCGGCGAGATCTGCGTCTCGGTCGGGCTGAGCAGCGTCGGCTCGTTCACGATGAGCTTCAGGCGCGCATTCGGCGTGACCCCGACCGAGTATCGCGCCAAGCAGCCGCCCGCCGCGCTCGCGGCTCGGGTGCCGAGCTGCGTGCTCCGGACCTATCTCCGACCACAGACAGCACGTTTCAAGAAGACAGGCGGCTGACCCCCGACTACGTTGGCGCCGCAATCCAATTCGAACGAAGGAGATTCCGATGGCGACGACCAGAGTGGCGAACGCTCAGCTGTGGGTGCACGACCAGGAGGCGGCACTCGACTTCTGGACCAACAAGGTCGGCTTCGAGGTCCGCGCCGACATCTCGATGCCGGAGCTCGGCGACTTTCGCTGGCTCACCGTGGGGGCGCCCGGCCAGGACGATTTCTCGATCGCCCTGCTCGCCATTCCCGGCCCGCCGGTGATGGATGAGGAGACCAAGGAGCAGGTGGAGGACCTGATGGCGAAGGGCTTCTCGGGCTCGGTCTTCCTCAACACCGATGACGTCCAGGCCGCCTATGAAGAGATGAAGGGTCGGGGCGTCGAGTTCACCGAGGCCCCCTCGGAGCGGCCCTACGGGATCGATTCGGAGTTCCGCGACCCCTCCGGCAACACGATCCGGCTCGGCAAGCCGACCGTCTGAGCGGCGCAGACCTCAGGTTCGCGGCAGCAGGCGAATCTCGCGACCGGCGCTCTGCGCGGCGATCAGCGAGAGCGCCTGCTGCTCCGTGACCGCCAGCGTCGCGCTCCAAGGCTCACCCGGGCCGGCCGGGGCCGCCAGCGCCAGCAGCTTGACGGCGCTCGCGGCGATGTGGGCACTGGCCGAACGACCGAGCCCGGCCTGCCGGGAGACGACCACGTCCACTCGCCTGCCCTCCGGGGCGTTGCCGTCGATCGTCAGCGCCTCGGCGCCCGCCACCGCGACCTGCACCGGACGTAGCCCCGAGCCGACGCCCGGCGCGGGCGGCTCCTTCGGTCGCGGTACGACAAGCTGAGCGCCGAGCACGTAGGAGCCGGCCGGGATCGTCGCGCCCGGCGCGCGACCAAGGGCATCGGCCGGGTGCGTCAGCGCCCCCGGCGGGACGAAGGCCTGCGGTACCCGGCGCATGGTCAGCGCGACCCGGGCTCGCTCCGTTCCGATCGGCTCACCCGCCACCAGCTCCGACGTCGCGACCACCACGGGACGGAGCGGTCCATAGCGCGCGTCGAGCTGGGAGCGGTAGCGGCCGGCGACGACCACGGCAAGCACCGCGCAGATCAGCGCAGCGATCAGGAAGGCGATCGCACGAGAGCGACGGCTCACGCGGCTCGTGCGCGATCGTGCTCCGCAAGCGGCAGCTCGAGCGCAGCGACGCACCCGGTTCCGGTCTCACAGAGCGCGAAGCGACCGCCGTGGGCGCCGGCCACCTCCGCCACGACGTCGGTGCCGTGGCCGCGCCTCGGATCGGATCGGTGCGCCGCCCGGTCCGGTCGGATGCTGTTGGCGATCGTGATCCGGATCCGTCCTGTGACCTGCGCGCCGGTGACGACCACGGGCGGCCCGCCGTGTTCGAGAGCGTTTGCGAGCAGGTTGTCCAGCGCCTGCGCCAGCCGGGCGGGGTCGCCTTCGATCATCGCTGGGCCGGCATCCCAGTAAACCCGGACGCCGCCCGAATGAATGGCCTGAGGTCGCCAGCGCTCTACGCACGCCATCAGCGACTCACGACAGGAGAAGCGCCGCCGCGACCGGACCGGCGCCGCGCCGTTGAGGGCCCCGTCCAGGTCGTGCAGCGCGCTGGTCGCGAGCTCGAGCAGTCCCCGGCGGCTGGCGACTGGCGGGGCCGCCGCGACCCGGCCGCTGCCATCCTCGAGCAGAACGAGCGCCTGCAGGGGCCGTCGGAGCTCATGCAGCGCGCGGTTCAGGGTGCGTTTGTGGCCCGGGGTGATCATCCGTCGAGCAGCCGGTAGCCGACCCCCCAGCAGTTGCTGACGTAGCGCGCCCCCTCCGGATCGAGCTTGCGCCGCAGCCGGCTGGCGTGAGAGTCCAGGGTCCGCGTCCGGCCCTGGGAGCGGAACCCCCAGACATCGCGCAGCAGCTCGTCCTTGGTGAAGACCCGATGCGGTTCGGCCGAGAGCGCCCTGAGGAGCGCGAACTCCTTGTTGGCGAGCTGCACCTCCCGTCCCCCGACCTCCACCCGGCGCGTCAGGGGATCCACAGTGAGGTCCCCGACCCTGATCGGGCCCCGCCGCCGGCCGCTGCGCCGGCGGAGGACCGCGGCGACCCTGGCGAGCAGCTCGGGATAGTGGAAAGGCTTGGTCAGATAGTCGTCGGCGCCGGCCTCGAAGCCGCGCAGCCGGTCGGTTTCGCTGCCACGTCCCGAGAGCACCAGGACGGGCAGCTCAGGGTCGAAGCGCTCCCCTGCATTGCGAATCTCCCGCAGCACGTCGATCCCGGAGGCGTCCGGGAGGCCCAGGTCGAGCACCATGAGGTCGGGCTGGTTGTAGCCGCACAGTCGCAACGCGTCTGAAGCGCTGGGCGCCGGCAACGCCCGGTAGCGGTCGGCCGTCAGGTGATCGCAGAGCAGCTCGCGGGTCGCGTCATCGTCCTCGCAGACCACCACCGTGCCCAGCTCTTCGACCTTCGGCAGCACGCCTCGTATAAGCGCGGGCGCGCGGCCACTCTCCCCCGTCTCAGAGGTGCAGCCGGTGGCGCTCGAGCCGGTGATGCGGGTGCTCCTCCGGCGCGGGGTGCTCCTCTCCCCCGGTCCGCCTCACCAGCGCCCAGGTGAGCACGGCGCCGATTGCGACCAGGCCGACGAGCACCCAGGTCGAGTCGGCTAGCGCCGTGGCGAAGGCCCCGGCGGTATCACCGGGATGCCGCTCGAGCTGGTCCGACTGGATGCTCTGGAAGATCGAGGCGACCACCGCGAGGGCGAGCGCTCCCGCGGTCACCCGGACCATGGCCAGCACCCCCGCCGCAATCCCCGCCTTCTCCCGGGGCATCGCCAGCATCGCCGCCGTCGACATTGGGGCGTAGACGAGTCCGAGCGCGATCCCGAAGAGCAGATACCCGGGGAGCAGGGCGCCGTAGGCGCTCGACGCGTCGATCCGGGTAAGCAGGGCGAGCCCGACAGCCCCGCAGATCATGCCGGCCGTCATCAAGCCGCGGGGGCCGAAGCGCTTGATCAGCGGGCCGCAGAACGGCGAGATGAAGACCATCGGCGCCGTGATCGGCAGGACCAGTACTCCCGCCGCGACGGGACCGTGATCGAGGATCTTCTGGAGGTACTGCGGCTGGAAAAAGATCACCGCCCAGTAGGCGCCGACCAGCGCGAAGGCGGCAGCAGAGGCGCCAAGGTAGGGACGATTGCGAAAGAGGCTGAAGTCGACGATCGGCGAACTGACTCGGTGCTCGATCGCCCAGAACCCGGCAAGCAGCAGGACGCCGAGGGCGATCAGTATCAGCGTCCGCCATGAGCCCCAGCCCCAATCGTCGGCGCGAACCAGCGCGAAGACGACAGCCAGCAGGCCCGGCGTCAGAGTGGCAAGCCCCGGATAGTCGAGCCTGGGCGGCGAGGTCTCGTCGCGCGACTCCCGCGCCGTCCAGCGGGTGATCGCGATCCCCACGGCGCAGATCGGCAGGTTGATCCAGAAGATCAGCCGCCAGTCCACGTCGATCAGGAGGCCGCCGACCAGCGGCCCGATCGCCAGCGCAAGCGCCGAGACCGCCGCCCAGATGCCCAGGGCCCTGCCCTGCTGCTCGACCGGGAAGGCGTGGCTCACGATCGCCAGTGAGAGCGAGAGCATCGCGGCGCCGCCGATTCCCTGGATGGCTCGGGCGGCGACGAGCACCGCGTCGTCGTCCGCGAGCCCGGCGAGCACCGACCCGGCGCCGAAGATCGCCATCCCGATCAGGAAGATCCGCCGCCGGCCGGCGATATCCCCGAGCCGACCGGCGGTCACCACCAGCACGCTCATCACGAGCAGGTAGCCGTTCAGAACCCACTGAACGTTGTCGGCGGAGGCGTGCAGGTCACGCTCGATGGTCGGCAGGGCCAGTGCCACCACCGTCGAGTCGAGCATCAGGATGAACAGCCCGAGACAGGTGCCGACCAGCACCCACCACTGCCGATCTGCTTCGGGGGCGGGTCTCACGGAGAGGGAAGCTCCAGCACGGCCATGGCGCCGGGGCAGCGTATGAACCTGCCCGGCGGCACCCCGCGGTGCAGCTCGAGCACGCCGCCCGCTCCGTCGAGAAAGATTAGGTCGAGCGGGAAGCGCATCGCGAGCGTGTGCACGCTTCGGCAACGCGGGATCAGCAGGCCCGCACCGGTGCGCTCACGCGGGAGCAGGGCGAGCCCGAGCAGGCGGCTCAGCCGGCTCTTTGCGACCGGAATCTCCAGACCGAGCAGCTGGATTCGCTCGAGTCCACGGAAGCGGCGTGGCGTCTCCACCCCCACATAAGCTTCGGCGCCGATGGAGTACGCAGCTCAGCCGCCCGTTGCGGTTGCCCGTTCCGACTCGAGCTTCCTGCAGCGGGTCTTCCTCTGGATGTTCGTCGGCCTCGGCATCACCGGCGGTGTCGCCGCGCTGATCGGCTCGAGCGACACCCTGCTCACCGACATCACCGAGAGCCCCGGGATCATCATCGCGGTGATCGTCGCGCAGCTCGCGATCGTCTTCGGGCTGAGCTTCGCGATCAATCGGATCTCGGTCGAGCTCGCGACCTTCCTCTTCCTCCTCTACTCGGCGACGGTCGGCGTCACCTTCGCCTTCATCTTCGAGCTCTACACGACCCAGTCGATCTTCACGGCCTTCCTGATCACGGGCGGGATGTTCGGGGCGCTCGCCGTCTGGGGCGCGATCACGGACATCGACCTCTCGAAGCTCGGCGCGATCGCCTTCATGGCGCTGATCGGCCTGATCCTGGCGACCATCGTGAACCTCTTCTGGGCGAACGACGCGCTCTACTGGATCACCACGTACGCGGGCGTCGCGATCTTCGCCGCGCTGACCGCCTACGACATGCAGAAGCTCACGCAGATCAACCGGGAGGGGATCTCAGGCGAGGCGGCGGGACGGGCGGCGATCATGGGCGCCCTCTCCCTCTATCTCGACTTCATCAACCTGTTCCTCTTCCTGCTGAGAATCTTCGGGCAGCAGCGCTAAGCAGCTAGCTCGACAGTCCGGCGGCTTCGAGGGCCTCACGGTGGCTGAGATAGTCACGCACCGTGGCGATCTTTCCGTCACGGAAGATGCCGAGCTGCCCGACTTCCTCGTGGAACCTGATGCCGGTCGTCCGGGCGGTCAGGTCGAGATGACCGAGGACCAGGATCGACTCGCCGAGGTCGCGGATCTCCTGAATCCGAATCGTGAGACGTTCCCATGCCCCGCCGCGATAGTCGTCCCAGGCCTTTCGCGCACCGTCAAGACCCCTATAGGTGGTTTCCCCGCCCTCCAGGGCCGGCTCAATGGAGGGATGCCACTCGACCCCGGGATCAAGCTCGGCGAGGAATGCATCGAGGTCGTCGGTGTTCCAGGCCTCTTGTGCACGCCGAATGGCCTCAACGTTCTCCTGCGACATCGCCTCCGCAGTATCCCGCGACGGTAGGGAGGGTCGGCAGTGAGGTGGCGCACACACAAAACCGCCGATTGCCGGAGCGGGCGGCCTGCAAACGATCCGATGAGGCCCTGGCAGAACAGAGGAGCGGCCCTAAATCGCTGCCATCGGACGCCGGTGGACCGCTCCTCTGTGGAGATAACGAAATACGCGAAGAGAACTTCCGACCGAGTACCAGCGACAGCAACTGGGCCGAGAACAAATGGAGCGGCCCACCGGCGTCCGAGGACCGCTCCGAGGAAGTAACGCAGTCAGCGAAGAGAACTACCGAAAAAGCACCAGCGACAGCAACTTGGCCGAAGATAAGGAGCGGCCCCACTACACCGTGACAAGGGACCGCTCCGACACGACTATCGGCCGCACCCGCCCGCGCTATAGCGATGAGGCGTGATCTGAACGTCAAGGTGCGCCTAGCGGGCTCCGAGATGGCCCGCGTGGACGATCTCGAAGTTCTCCTCCGACATCACCGACTCAGTATCTCGCGCAGGGAAGGGTCGGGACGATGGAGGGACTCAGAGCCCCGGCGGGCGGTAGCTGACCGCGCGGTTCGCCGCCTCGTCTACCTGTTCGGGTGTGAGCAGCACGGTCGTCTTCACCGTCGCCCCACCGGCGGCGTTTTCGATGAGCGAAACGGCTGCTGCAGCCTCGTCGTCGGGAAGATCCACGATCGCAAAGGCGTCGCGATCGCCGAACTCGAAATAAAGGCACTCGAGCTCGCCCCCCGCGCTTTGCATCGTATTGGCCACCGCATCCCGCCGATCGGTGCCGCCTTTGCTTCGCACGCCCTCCTCGCCCTGAACCGAGTATGAGGCCTGGAATAGGTACTTCGGCATCTTCTCCTCCTCTGCATCGTGGGTCGAGCCGCAGGCTCCCATGCTTGTCAGGGCCTCCTGCGCCATCGTCCACGCAGTATCTCGCGCGAAAAACAAGCGACCCCTGCCGCTTCCTTCAGCGCCGTTCGTCGCGGTACATCGCGAGCGCGTGTGCGCCGGCCGGGTGAGCGCGAAACTCCCGCACGACGGCCGCCATTGCCACCGGCAGCTCCGCAGGTTGCGGCAGGGGCACCCCGTACTCGGGTGGCATCAATACAGATGCCGCCAGCGCGGCGAACGTCAGGTCGGCGGCGGTGAATCGATCGCCGCAGAGATAGGGCCGGCCGTCGCTGAGCCGCTTTGCAACGGCGTCGAACGTCATCCGCACCTGCGCTTCGGAGTAGGCCGCCGTTGCCGGCGTGATGTCGAGGTAGCGATCGATCACCCGTGTGACCACGGGATAGGCCAGCGGTAGCGCCCGGCGCTCCCAGGTTGGGACGCCTGTACAGGCATAGGCAATCGCGAGATCGCGGCGTCCGCGCATCTCGTTGTACATCCACCTTCGCCCTTGGGGTCCCAGATTGATGTCGAAGTCGCGTTCCAGTGCTCGAACCTCGGCGGCGGCGCCCGGATCGTCCGGGTACAGCCGCTGACCCGGCGTCGCCTTGGCCTCGGCCTCGTCAACGATGTCGGCTGAGTCGGCCAGCACCCGATCGCCGCACACCAGAACCGGGACGGTCCGCCCACCCCCCGCTCGCCGCACGGCAAGCCAGTGGATGAGCTGCAGATGCGGCTGCTCGCGATACCCGACGCCCGCGCGATCCAGCGCCCAGCGAGCCTTCTCGCAGTAGTGGCTGATCGGAATCGTGATCAAGACGCACGGCGGGCCGGATGAGCTCATTTGGCTTAGATCATCCTCACTCCGGAAGCGGGGTGTCCACCGGGCCGCTCAGGCTCGATAGCTTGATCACATGGCCGCATCCGGCGATCCACCGAGCTTGTACGAGTGGGCGGGCGGTCGCGAGGCGTTCGAGCACCTGATCAACGCCTTCTACGACCGGGTGGAGCGCGACGAGCTGATCTCGCCGCTCTTTCCCGGCGGCGTCAGCCGGGAGCACCGCGACCACGTGATCCTCTGGTGGTGCGAGGTCTTCGGCGGGCCCCCCGAGTACACCGAGAAGCTGGGCGGCTATCACCGGATGGTGACCAGGCACCACGATCTGGCCATCACCCCGGAGCAGCGCCTCCGCTTCGCCACCCTGATGAGCCTCGCGGCGGACGATGGCGGGTTTCCGGACGACCCGGAGTTCCGCTCCGCCTTCATGGCGTACGTCGAATGGGGCACACGTCTCGCCCTGCACAACTCGCACCCCGGTGTGAACGACGTTCCGCAGGAGGCGCCGGTCCCGCGCTGGGGCTGGGGAGTGGCGCCTCCCTATCGGCCATGAGCGGCGCCGAGCTCGGCCCGGACGGCAAGCCGCGCTGCCCCTGGGCGCTCGGGACCCCCGATTACTTGGACTACCACGACTCGGAGTGGGGCCGGCCGCTCCACGGCGAGAACGAGCTCTTCGAGCGGCTCACCCTCGAGGCCTTTCAGTCCGGCCTCTCCTGGCTCACGATCCTCCGCAAGCGTGAGAACTTCCGGCGCGCCTTCGACGGCTTCGACGTCGAGCGGGTGGCCGAGTACGGGGATCTTGAGATCGAGCGGCTGCTCGGCGACACCGGCATCGTCCGGAACCGACGCAAGATCGAGGCGGCGATCACCAACGCGAAGGCGGCGCGGGAGCTGTACTCCCAAGGCGAGACGCTGGACGAGGTGATCTGGAGCTTTGCGCCGGACGAGGAGCGACCGCCACCCCAGAGCCTCGCCGACCTCGAGTCCACCACGCCGGAGTCCAAGGCGCTCGCCAAGGAGCTCAAGAAGAGGGGCTTCGTCTTCGTCGGGCCGACCACGGTCTACGCCACGATGGAGGCGATCGGCGTGGTCAACGACCACCTCGAGGGCTGCGCGTTCCGTTAGCAAACCGTCGACACCGACGTTGGGTCTCCTTTTGCTGCAACCGCCCGTTCAGGAGCCGCCTAGAGTTGGCGACGACCTGGCCTATGCGCGAAGATGCTCCGACCGGTGGACGAGACCGCACGCAGAGGCAACTACGAGTCCGGCGCGGACTACGTGCTCGAGTACGGAGAGCTCCGGTTCTCGTTCAACGAGCGGGACTTCGCCCAGCGGGTTGAGCAGGCGGCGGTGAAGCTCGACTTCGTGCGCCAGGGCCTCGACGAGCACGAGCTCGAGGACCTGCTCGAGCTGGCGGTCAACGGCGAGATCCGGGAGCCCTGCTCCCCACTCGGCGAGCACGTCAACGAGAACTGGGAGGACCTCGTCGGTCCCTCCAACAAGAGCCTCGTGCACTGGCTTCGCCGCCTGGTCTTCCGCGGGGCCTGGCTGGACCAGCGGGTCAAGGAGGGCGAGCTCGACATCGTCTTCGACGAGTCCACGCAGACCTTCGGCTACGTACAGCCGGACCGCGACTCCGAGCTGATCGAGCTCTCCGCCGAGCCCTCCTGGGGCAGCATCGCCTACGGCGGCCGGGACCGCGCCTGACTAGAGGCGGCTGAGCAGCTCGGCGTTGCTGGCCGTCGCCGCGCTCTGATCCGCGAGCGCGCGGGCGGCGTCCTCGGGGGCCATCTCGGAGAGCTCCGCACGCAGGCGGCGGACCTTCTCCAGCTCGTCCGGATCCCGGAGCTCCTCCTCGCCCGACGCTCGGGTGTCCTGGGGAACGAGCGAGGGGAAGATGCCCTTGGCTGCGAGGTCGGCGTCGAGGCGGAGCAGCAGGTTCTCTGTGGTCTCCAGCGCCTCACGGACCTCCGACCCACGATCGTCGGCCTCGAGCACGGTGGCGATCACCGTCAGCGATCCGGTGCCCTCCTCGGCGAGCTCCCGGCCGACCCCGAACATGCGCTTCACGCGCGCCGGATCGCGATAGCCGAGGGCGAGCCGGCTGAGCGAGTCGATCAGGACGACGACGTCCCCGCCTGCCTCGGCGAGGCGCTTCGCGTGGCCCATCGCCAGCTCCGCCTCCCGCACCTGCTCGCGCGGCTCCTCCTCGGCGGTCGCAGCGAAGATCTCTGCCTCCGGCAGCGACCCCTCCCATTGCGGGACCTCCTCCGGCCGCTCGTCGGCGAGCACCACGCAGAGATGTGCGTCGGTTCCGACGATCGCCGAGCCGAGCGCGCGCAGGAGCGTGGTCCGTCCCGAGCGCGGCTGCGCCAGGACGAGAACCCGCTGGCCGAACCCGAGCGGGCCGAGCAGGTCGACGGCGCGGACCAGCGGATCGAGCTCAGCGTCAGGCGCGAACACGCGACGATGCGGGGGCGCCGGGGTCAGGTCCTCGAAATGCCGCCGCTCCTCCTCAGGGTCTTGCCCGTTGACGGATTCCACCCTGACCAGGGCGCGGTGGCGCTCGCCCCGGCGCGGGGGGCGCGCCGGGCCGCTCACCTCGTCTCCGGGGCGCAGCTCGCAGCGGCGGATCTGGGACGCGGAGACGTAGACGTCGCCCTCCGTCTCGTGCATGCCGCTGAGCCGCAGGAAGCCGTAGCCCTGCGGCATCCGGTCGAGGACTCCGGTGATCGGCTCGGTGTCGGGCTCCGGCTCCTCGGAGCTCTCCTCGGGTTCCTCGGCGCTCCTCTCCGGCTCCTCGGTGCCCCCCTCCGGCTCCTCGGTTCGCTCCTCCGGCTCGTGGTGCGGCCGCTCGAGGCCGGCGTCGACCGCCTCCTCGCGGCCCGCAGGCTCCTGCTCCCCGCGCTTCTCGATCGCCTCGATCAGCTCATCGCGGGGGAGCATCCGGTACCGGGGCAGGCCAAGCTCCCGGGCGCGCCGGTGGAGGTCGGCCAGATGTTGGTCCCGCAACTGGGCCATAAAACGGAGTCGCGCTCTCGCGCGCCCTCACATCAGCGCATGCTAATTGCGAGCGGCCGGCTACTGCGCCGGAGTGCGAGCCGGGTCGAGGCCCTCGGCCGCGGCCACCCGGGTCCATTCCTCCTGCTCGGCCGCCACCCGCGATCCGCTCCAACCCAGCTCCTCGCCGAGCAACCTCGCGACGGCGAGCGTGGCGTCCGGTTCGCGCAGGTTGGCCGCGGCCACGAGGCCGAGCCGGGTCCGCCGCAGCAGCACGTCCGCGACGCTGCGGGCCTGCTCGCGCCGGGCCGCGATCACCACCTCGGCGAGCAGGTCCGGGTGGCCCGGCACGATCGGCTCCGCCAGCTCCGGGCGCTCGTCGCAGAGGTCGAGCACGGCGCGCGCGGCGTGGCCGTAGCGGAAGGCGAGCTGGTCGGTCGCCCCCTCGGGCAGATCAAGGCTCGTCTCGAGGTCGTCGGGGCGCGCGGTCATGCCGAGCGGGATGTCGTCGGTGCGGCACTCCGCCTCCCGCCCATCCCGCTGCGTGATTCGGTCGACGACCTGAGCCGCCATGCGCCTGAAGGTGGTGAGCTTGCCCCCAGTGATCGTCAGCATCCCCGACGAGGTCTCATAGAGCTCGGCCCTGCGCGAGATGTCGACCGACTTCTTCGGGTCGCCGCTCGAGATCAGCGGGCGGACCCCGGCGTAGGCCCCGGTCAGATCATCCGGACCGAGATCGGCGCCGAAGAAGCCGTTCAGGGCGTTGAGCAGGTACTCCACGTCGTCCTCGCTCGGAGGGATGTGGTCGATGTCGCCCTCGTAGTCGTTGTCGGTCGTCCCGACCAGCACGCGCCCATACCAGGGCAGCGCAAAGATCGTGCGCTCCCCGCCCGCCGGGACGATGCAGGCGGCGGTACCGATGTCCAGCTGCTCCGTCGAGATCGTCACGTGCGTGCCGCGGCTGGGACGGATATGAGGGATCGCCTCCTCGGTGAGCAACTCATCCGGGCGAATCCGGTCCGCCCACACCCCGGTGGCGTTGACGACGTTGTCGGCGCTCACCTCGATGCGCTGGCCGGACTGCGCCTCCCTGAACGCGACGCCCGCGGCGCCCCCGCCATCGTCGAGGACCTCGGTCACCTCCGCGCCGTTCAGCACCACCGCTCCGAATCGCTCCGCCTCGCCGAGGACCGTGAGCACCAGGCGGACGTCATCGGTCTGGCAGTCATAGAAGAGGTAGGCCGAGCTGGGCTCCATCGGCTCCAGCGCCGGGATCAGTTCGACCGCCTCCTCGCCGGAGATCGTTCGGTGGCGGTCAGGCGACCAGTAATCCGCCTCCCCCGAGTGCTCGCTCCGCTGGCTGCGCCCGCGGCCGATGCGCGAAGTCGCCATCACGTCGTACATGTTGAGGCCGATGCCGATGCGCCGGTTGCGGCGACCCTCACCGAGCGCCGGTACCAGGAACGGCGTCGGATAGACGAGATGGGGCGCGAGCTGGACCAGCAGCTGGCGCTCGAGCAGCGCCTCCCGGACCAGGCCGAGGTCGAAGTTCTGCAGGTAGCGGAGACCCCCGTGGACCATCTTGGAGGACCGGCTCGAGGTTCCCCGGCCGAAGTCTTCGCGCTCGAGCAGCGCCACCGAGTAGCCGCGCGAGGCGGCGTCCAGAGCAACGCCGGCGCCCGTGATGCCGCCCCCGACCACCACCACCTCGAAGGCGTGCTCCTGCATCGCCTGGAGCGCGTCGTTGCGCGAGATCAAGGGTTCGCTCCCCGGCTCACTCGAGGAACTCGATTACCTGGTCGGCGGGGAGTCGCTCGGGCGCTCGCTGCTCCTGGACCGGCGTGCCGAGGTGGAGCAGGCCGATGAAGCGCTCGTCGTCCGGCATGCCGACGGCGGCTCTGCCCTCCGGCGTGCGCAGGACTTCCGGCGTCCGCCAGTAGCTCGCCAGGCCGCGGCCGTGCGCGGCCAGCAGGACGATGTAGGCGGCGCAGGCGGCCGCGTGGAGATCCTCCTCGTCCTGGATCTCGTCTCCGGTCAGAACGCAAGAGCAGACCACCAGGGTCGGGGCGCGGTCGAGCTTGGATTCGGCCTCCGGCCCCGCGGCCTCCTTGAGGCGCTCGAGGGCACTCGGCCCGATCACGCGGAAGCGCCAGGGGTTGGTGAGGTTGTGGTTGGGCGCCCAGCGGGCGAGCTCGAGGATCTCCTCGAGCGGCTCACGGTCGACCGGTTCGGGCCGGTAGGCCTTGTGGGTCCGCCTGGTGCGGATCGCCTCCTCGACTTCCATGAGCTGGGGAGGCTAGCTAGCCGGGTTGTCGGGAAGCCGGCGCCGGTAGAGCATCCAGCCGCCCCAGACCGCGGCAGCAGCCGCAGCGGCTACGGCGACGATGATCAGCCAGGCGGGGACGCCTCCCCCGCCTCCCTCCTCGGCGGTCGAGGAGACCGGCGCCAGGGGCGCGGATGCGGGGTCGGGCGGAGGCTGAGCGCCGTCGCTCGCGTCGGGGTTCTTGCCTCGCTTCGGCTTCGGCGCTCGATCCGCCGAGCTCCCCTTGGCCGGAGTCGGGGCGGCAGCCGCAACGGGGGCAGGGGGCGACGACGCTGTGCTCCTTGCCACCGGAGCGAGCGGGAAGGCGGCGCCGTTGGCGGCCAGCAGGACCTGGCCGGTGACCCAGACAGGCGTCTGGTCGCTCGAGGCCGAGTAGCGGTAGTGACCGTCGCGAGCCTGGACGGTGGCGAGATAGTCGAGCGCTGAGCGGCCACCCTCGCGCACCGATGACGGTGCGACACCCGCGGCGACCAGGCCCTGGACCGCGTACGCGGTCGATTGGGCGTTGGTCACGCCGCCGCTCAGGGGGAAACCGCCGCCAGGCCGCTGGACGCTACGGAGATACGAGGCTCCCCTCCTGATTCCGGCACTGCTCCCTGAAGCGGCGAGACCCTGGAGCACCGCGCCGGTGGTGTCAGCGTCGCTGCTCGCTCCCGCCGCGAAGCCCCAGCCCCCGTCAGAGTTCTGGTGGTCGCGCAGCCATCCGGCCGTCCGGGCGGTGCCGCTCGCCACCCCAGCCGCCCGCAGGGCGATGATGCCGAAAGCCGTCTGGTTGACCTGCCCTCCCCAGGAGCCGTCCTTGCCCCGCCTCGCCAGCAGGCGCCTGACCAGGTCATGGCCCTGGAAGCGCCTCGGATCGAGTCCCGACCCGTGCAGGAGGAGGATGGTGCGCTCGAGGTCGCCCGTAGTGGTGATCGCCCCGATGTTCCCGGCGAGATAGGAGATCGGGGTGGCATCGCCATGGTCGAGGTCGAGCGGGTTGATCCCGGCCGACTGGAGCCCGAGCACGGCCCACCCGGTCATCGCGGGACTCGACTCCTCTCCGGGAGCGAAGCCGAAGCCTCCGTCGTCGTTCTGGGCGGCGCGCAGCCACGAGACCCCGGCACCGGCGCCGCCACCCGCAGCGTCCGCTTTCTCGCCCTGAAGGCCGGGACCCGCGAGCAGGAGCGCCGCGATCAGGCAGGCGGCGCCCGCCGCCGCACCGCTCGCCGCCGCCGGGGTCCCACGTCCCTTCCAGGCGAACTCGAACCTGCGCCGGTAGCGGAGCAGCATCCGAACCATCGCCGGGCCCGCGACCAGCGCCAGGGCGGCGTTGCCGGCCGCGTGGGCGATGTTGAAGGGGATCCCCCTGGCCGAGATCGCCAGGAAGCGGTCGAGCGACTGCTCGCCGCCGTAGGTGACCATCAGCGAGAAGTCGAGCAGGGCCCCGTAGGCGAACCCCGCGAACGCGCACACGGCGGCGAGTCCGAATCGACCGATGTCTCGGCCGCTCAGCGTCGCCAGCCAGGCGCCGAGCAGGCCGGTCATCCCCCAGCCCGCCATCTGCCAGGGGGTCCACGGCCCCTGCCCCAGCCAGAAGTTGGAGACGAGCCCCGAGAGGGCGCCGACGGCGAAGCCGGGCGCTCCGCCGAGCGCATATCCCGCGATCAGGGTGATGTCGGTGGTCGGCACCACGTTCGGGATCGGCGAGAAGGCGACCCGGCCGGCGACGGAGATCGCTGCCAGCGCCGCCACCAGCGCCACGATCTGTGAGGGCGGGCGGGATCGCTCGTACCAGGCGAAGCCGCCCAGCAGGGTGGCACCGAGCACCACCATGGCGGCGACCTCCCAGGTCATCGGGCCGGCTCCCCGGTTCGTCCGGCCCCGGCGCTGGCCTCGCGCAGCACGGCGGTCCCCTGATCCACCGTGATCGCCGTCCCCTCCAGGATCCGCGCCACCTCGCTGGAGAAGTACCAGCCTCCGGAGAGCAGCTCCGCGGCGGACCCGTCCGCGGCGACCTCACCCCGGCCGAGCAGGACGACCCGATCGGCGAAGGTGGCGGCGAACTCGACGTCGTGCGTCGCGATCACCACCGCACTACCGCGCTCGGAGAGCCCACGCGCGAGCTCCGCGAGCTCGCCCTTGCGGGCCCGGTCCATGCCACGGGTGGGCTCGTCCAGCAGGAGCGCGCCAGGCAGCTCGTCGTCATCGCCTCCCCGCCCGGCAACGACGATGGCCAGCGCAAGGCGTTGGCGCTCGCCGCCCGAGAGATCGCGCGGGTCCGCCGCGGCCTTCCCCTCGAGGCCGAAGCGCTCCAGGGAGGCGGTACCGGCCTCGCCACGCACCTCGTCGCCGACCCGCTCGTGGACGAAGAGGTCGCCCGGCCGCTGTGGCAGCAGCGCGACGCCGCCGAGAGCGTCGATCCGCCCGCGGTCCGGCTCCAGCAGTCCGGCGGCCGCCCGCAGCAGGGTGGTCTTGCCCGCTCCGTTGCTTCCCATCAGCGCGATCCGCTCGCCGGACTCGATCCGCAGGTCGAGGCCGCGCAGGGCCTCGGTCCGCTCCTCGCCCTCGCCGAGCTCGACCCACAGGTTCCGGAAGCCGAGAGCCACGCGCCCGCTCCGCTGAACGTCCGCGGATACCCCCTCAGGGGGCGACTGCGGGACGTTCGGGGTGAGGTTCGCCTCGTGAAGCGTGCGACGGGCCTCCCGGACGCTGGCGGGCGCCGGCAGCCCGGCCTCCCGCAGAAGCCTCGCGGCGGGCGTCGTGAGGACGGGATCGGTGCGGAGCGCCCACTCCAGGAAATCCCGGGGCGGGCCGTCGAAGGCGATGGATCCGGCGTCGAGGGCAACAACCCGATCCGCGGCCGCCAGGCAGCGCTCGAGGCGGTGCTCGCCGAGCAGCACGGCCACCCCCCACTCCTCATTCAGCCTTCGGAGCAACGAGATCAGCTCGTCCCCGGCGACTGGATCGAGTTGGGACGTCGGCTCGTCGAGGAGCACGAGGCGAGGCCGGGTGGGGAGCGCGGCCGCGAGGGCGACACGCTGCAGCTCGCCTCCCGAAAGCGTGTCCGTGGTGCGCTCGAGGAGGCCGTCGATCGCGAGGGCCAGCGAGACCTCCTCGACGGCTCGGGACCTGGCCGCCGGCGGGATCCCGCGAAGCTCGAGCGGGAGCTCGATCTCGGCTCGCACCGTGGTGCTCACCACCTGGGTCTCGGGTTCCTGCGCCACCAGGCCGACCACCTCGGCGAGCTCGGCCGGCCCGTGCGAGCTCGCGTCGAGGCCCGCGACCTCGAGCTCACCCTCGATGCGCCCGCCGTAGAAGTGCGGGACCAGACCGCAGGCGGCACGCAGAAGCGTCGACTTGCCCGAGCCCGAGCGACCGGCGATGACGACGAACTCCCCCGCCTCAACCTCCAAGCCTACGTGCCGCAGCGCATCCTGCCGGGCGTCGGGATACCGGTAGGTGAGACCGCTGGCGTGCAGAGCCGGATCAGGCACGGGACCGCCACCTCTGCGCCCAGAAGGGAATCGCCGCGAGCACGGACACAGCAATGCAGAGAGCGAGCGTGATTGGGCCGGTGCCCATCTCGATCCGCGGATAGGTTTCGAAGCCCCCCGCCCCGGCGATGCGCGTGATCACCGCGGCCAGCGCCATCGCCGCTCCTGTCGCGATCAGGGGCGCGTCATCGCGCGAGGGCTCGCGGCGAGCCACCGGTTGCACCCCCAGTGAGTGCCCCCGGAGCTCGAGCGTGGCCGCCACGTCCACCGCGCGATCGAGGGAGCCCTCGACCAGGCGGCGCGCCAGCGCCGCGCGGCCGGCCGGCTCGGCTCCGGGGCCGCGGAGGGCGGCGGCCTCCTTCAGCCTTGCCCCATCCGCGGCCGCGAGCGGCACCATGCGCGTGACGAGGCCCGCCGTTATCGCCGAGCGCCGCGCGATCGGGCGCAGGGCACGCAGGACCCGATCGGGATCGACGCAGGCCGAGTAGACCGCGAAGACGAGCACCACCGCCGCCACCCGGAGGCCGATCACCGCACCGGCCGCCAGCGACTCGAGGGTGATGTGGGTGTTGCCGAGCACCGGCATCTCCCAGCCCCGCACGAGGACGGTGGCGCCTCGGTGGCTGACCAGGACGTTGATAAGAACCAGGAAGAGGAGCAGCGGCAGAGCCAGACGCAGCGATGCCCGAACCGCGCGCCCCGCGCCTGCCGCGTAGCCCACCAGCGCCGTGGCGACGCCCGCCCCGATCAGCACCAGCGGGCTCGAATAGATGAACCCGACCAGCGCCAGCGCGCCGAGGTAGGTCACGGCGGCGCCGGGTGAGGCGCGGTGAAGCGGGCTGCGGCCGGGCGAGTAGGCGAGAGCGGGCTTCACGGGACCGGTACCCCGATCGGCCCGGCGCCCGGTTGGGTGGCGAGCGCGTAGCGGTTTCCCAGACCGTCCCCGAGCAGGTTGGCCGCGGCGGCGACCCCCTTCGCGTCCGTCCCGGTCACCACCCAGGTGGGCGGCCCGTCGCCGGGACGCAGAGCTGCGATCAGCCCGCCGCCCGTGCCGATGCTTCCGGCGGGCTGACCTTGCTGGTTTAGCACCTCGAGCAGGGGCTTCCTGGTGGTGACGAATCGGGCGAAGACCCCGCTGTCACTCGGGGAGTCGGCGAGCACACACGCGACCGGATCCGCGCTGAGCCTTCGCCACGGTCCCACCACGACTCGAATTCCGCCGATTCGAGTGATCTGAGAACGAATGTCTCCCCCACCGCTGCGGCTGACGACGGTCGGGGGCACCGTGGCGACGCCGGCGGAATGCAGACGATCATCGACGAGTTGACAGGTCGATCGCCGCGCTGCGCAATCCACCGTCGTCGGCCAGTGCTCTCCCTGGAAGCCGTGCGCGAACGGCTCGGGCCAGGAGCCGACCACTGCGGGCACCCGCATCGCGGCGGTCCAGTCGCGGTAGTCCCACCAGATCCGGTCTCCGCCGGCGGGGTCGTACTGGGCCGAACCGATCGGGGACTCGATCCCGTTGACGTAGAAGAACCAGTCGCTGCGGCGACCGCCGCTCGTGGAGCCGGCGAGCCCGTCGATCGACTGGATGAAGCCGCCCCCGTAGCGGGTGGTGATGTCGGCGTTGCGGTCGAGGATGCGGATCACGGTGTCGGACTCGCGAATCGAATCGCTCTTCTGGAGCATGACCTTGGTGCCGTAGTCGCGGGTCACCGTCAGCTCGACGTCGCCCTCGTCCTTGCCGGGGCCCAGCCCGCAGCCCGCGACCGCCGTGGCGCAGAGGGCCAGGGCGGCCGCCAGGCCGCGGACGGGCATCACTTCTTGCTCTTCCCCTTGTGCTTGCCGTGCTTGCCCTTCTTGGCGGAACGGCTGCGGTGCTCGCAACTCTTGCCGGCCTTATCGCCCTTGCCGAGCTTGACGCGATCCTCGCCCGCGCCGCAGTTGACGCGGTCCTTGCCGCCCCCTCGGACATCGATCCGGTCAGCGCCGGCGAGCGCCTTCACCTTGTCCTTGCCGCCCCGCGCCTTGATCTGATCTGCGCCGGCGGTGCCGACGATCACGTCCGGCTCATGGCTGCCAACGATCTCCAAGCCACGCACCGGCGGGCAGGTGTCGAGATCGCGCGACACGCAAACGCTCAGCGCCTGGCTCGGCACGTCGTTGTAATCCTTGCTCGCCACGAGGGTGTGGACTCCCTCAGCCGAGAAGGTGACCGTCGCGTTGCCGGCGCCATCGACCGAGGCCGGAGCATCTCCGCCGGTGACCGTCGCGCCGCTACCGGGTCCGACCGTGCCGTCGGTCTTGTGAGAGAGAACCTGAACCGTGATCGGTGCACCCGTGGTCGTTCGGGCAGGCGCGTCGATGGTGAGCTCCTCATCAGAGGTGAAATCAGACGGTGTCCGATAGAGGGTCAGCTGGTAGCCGGGCTTGATGAACGTCTGGTCGGCCCCGGCCGTATCGGCGACGTGATTCGTCGCCTGGTACCAGAAGCCAGGAGGGACACCCACACCGATGCTGCAGATCGTCAGCGAGCCGAAAGTCGCGAAATCGGCGTCCGAGATCCGGAACGGCTGCAGCGAAGGCGTCGCGTCGGACGCCTCGTCGAGCGCGCTCAGCATGTTCGGCGCGGACTGTGCGTAGGTCTGCCCGCTGCTCTGCTTCGGCGGCGGAGTTGGATCGATGCAGTCGTCGCCCGCGAACGTCCTCACCTTCGCCTCCGAGGGCGCGTATTGGCGTAGGTTCGCC
>DATDJZ010000130.1:0-9038 GCA_036520315.1 Solirubrobacterales bacterium
CGACCTCGTAGGGAACGGCGATCAGGCGAATCTCGGTCATCGGTCGGCTACGCGCTACGTGCCGGCCGCAAGTCTCTCTCGATAGATGCGGTAATCGCGCCGATCGGGGCGCAGGTTGGAGGCGAGAGCGAGATGGTGGCGGGCCCGGCGGGTCTCACCGGTCTTGGTCAGCGCACGGCCAAGGCAGAAGTGGGCGTAGTCGTTGACGGGGTGGGTCTCGACCACAGCCTCGAACTCGGTTGCGGCCTCGGCGTAGTGGCGAGTCCGGAACAGCGCGCGGCCGAGCGCCTCACGGATGGAGCTCTTCTCCGGCGCCTGGCGGGCCGCCTCCTTGAGCGGCACGGTGGCCTCCGCGAAGTCGCCGTCCTCGAGCAGCTCCATGCCTCGCCTGTAGAGCGAGTAGAGGGATTCGTTCTGAGAGTTCTGCTCGTCGTGGCCCATGGACCCAGTGTAGGAGGACGCTCAACCGTCCATGTGGGGAGCGGCTAGTCCCGCCCGGCTCCGGCGCCCGCGGCCTTCCTGAGCGCCTCAACACGGTCGAGGATCGCGTCCGCGACCGCCTCCTTGGAGGCGAGCGGGACGTGGTGATCCCCGCCGCGTTCGACGATCACGACCTCGTTCTCGGGGCTCTCGAACCCGATGTCGGCGCGCGAGACGTCGTTGAGGACGATCGCGTCGGCACCCTTGCGCTCGAGCTTCTCACGAGCGCGATCGAGGCCGTCCTCCGTCTCGGCGGCGAAGCCGACGATGGTCTGGCCATCGCGGCGGCGTGACGCGAGCGCGGCCAGGATGTCCTCGGTCGCCTCCAGGTCGAGCTCGAAGTCTCCGGTGCCCTCGCGATGGATCTTCTCGCCGGCCGCTCGCCTGGGCCGGAAGTCGGCCGGAGCCGCGGCCATCACCAGGACGTCGGCGGAATCGAACTCCCTCCCGAGGGCGTCGGCGAGCTCGGCGGCGGTCTCTACGTCAACGCGCCTCACCCCGGGCGGCGCCGGGCGTGAGACGTTCGCCGCGACCAGCGTCACCTCCGCCCCGCGCCGGGCGGCGCGTTCCGCCACGGCAGCGCCCATCCGTCCAGAGGAGCGGTTGCCGATGAATCTCACCGGGTCGATCGGCTCACGCGTGCCGCCCGCCGAGACCAGGACGCGGAGCCCGTCCCAGGGACCGCTCGGCCCGGGCACCGCCGCCTCGATCGCGTCGAGCAGCGTGCGCGGCTCGGGCAGCCTGCCGACGCCATGCTCGCCGCGGGAGGCGAGCGCGCCCTCCTCCGGCTCGATCACCGTGATCCCCCGCTCTCTGAGCGTCGCCAGGTTGGCCTGGGTGGCGGCGTCGCGGTACATCCGGTCGTTCATCGCCGGCGCCACCAGCCTGGGAGCCGTGCAGGCGAGGAACGAGGTGGTGACCATCGAGTCCGCGATCCCGGCGGCCAGCTTGGCGATCGTGTTGGCCGAGCCGGGGGCGACCAGATAGGCGTCCGCGTTCGCGACCGCCTCGAGATGGCCGATCGGGTCGTGTTCGGGCACCGGATCGCCGGGGAACGCCCCGCGGGTGGGATCGCGCTCGAACTCGTCGGTGAGCACCGGGGCGCCGACGATCCCCTCAAAGGACGCCTTGCCGATGAACCGGTGCGCGGCCGGCGTCATCAGGACGCGTACCGCGTGGCCCTCCTTGGTGGCCAGGCGGGCCAGCTCAAGCGACTTATAGGCGGCGATGCCGCCGCTCACCCCGAGCAGGATGCGGGCCACGAGCCCTCCTAGGGACTAGGACTTGTACTCGTACTTGAGCTTGCCCGCTGCCGTCTCCTCCAGGGCGATGGTGAGGTAGTTCCCGCTGGGGACCTCGACCATCGGCGGCGTGTACTCGCCGTAGGCGCCCTCGGAGAGAGAGTGGTAGTAGGCATTGATCTGGCGGGCCCGCTTCGCCGCAACGAGGACGGCGGCGTAGTGGGTGTCGGTGCGCTCGAGGAGCTTGTCGACTCTGGGTCGGGTCAGTGACATGGGCTCGTCAGTGTAGGGACAGCTGGTCGCGGACGACCCCTTCGAGCTCGGATGCCGCTTTCTGCACCTCGTCATTCACGACCACGTGCGCGAACTCATCCCGGGCTTCGAGCTCCGTCTCCGCTGTGCGAAGCCGCTTCTCGATCGCCTCGGGCGAGTCGGTCCCCCTCCGCTCGAGCCGCTCCCGGAGGACCTCCGGGCTGGGCGGCGCGATGAAGATCTGCACGGCCCCCGGCATCGCGTCCCGCACCTGGCGGGCGCCCTGCACCTCGATCTCGAGGACGACCGAGCGGCCCTCGGCGAGACGGCGCTCCACCTCCTCGCGCAGGGTCCCGTAACAGTTGCCGCTGTAGGTCGCGTGTTCGAGAAAGTCACCGGCTGCGACCCGGCGATCGAACTCCTCCGGTGAGAGGAAGTGGTACTCGCGTCCGTCGGCCTCCCCGGTACGGGGTTCCCGGGTGGTCGCGGAGATCGAGAGCTCGAGCTCCGGAATCCGTTCGAGCAGGCGCTCGATCAGCGTCCCCTTCCCAACGCCGGATGGGCCCGTGATGACGAAGACCTTCCCCACGGCGCGGATCATGACCGCCGGGACGGCCGCGAAAAACCCCTGGAATGCCCCGCTACTTGCGCAGTTGCGCGACGAGTTCCGCGCGCTGGCGCTCGGAGAGGCCGCCGATCGTCTTCGATGGCGAGATCCTGCACTGGTTGAGGATCCGGTTGGTCTTCACCCGGCCGTACTTGGGGACCGCCATCAGCATGTCGATGACCTTCGCGGTCTGCACGTACTCCGGGGGATCCATCAGCAGCGTCTGGATCTTGACCTTGTTGCCCTTCAGGTCGCGCTTCAGCTGGGCCCGCTTCGACCGGATGTCGTTGGCCCTCCGGAGAGCCTCCATCCGCTGGTCCAGTGATCTCTCGGGCGCGGCGTTGGAGGACTGGACCGGGGCCTGCATCGGGGCGGCAGTATATCCCCGGCCACCGGGAGCGGAAACCCCTATTCGGGGTTTGCGAAAAAAACCGCCGTCTAACCGGAGATCCGTGCCAGCTCGCCGTCCAACTCCTCGGCGATCCTCGATCCAGCGGCGGGATCTCGGAAGCTCTCCGTGCCAACCGCAACAAGCGTTGCGCCCGCTCCGATCATCTCGGCGGCCTCCCTGCCGCTCGAGACTCCGCCCATGGCCACCACCGGAACCGGCACCGCGGAGGCGACCGCGCCGACCTGGGCCAGGGCCACTGCCCGGAGCGCCGGTCCGGATAGCCCGCCGGTCCCGCCACCGAGCCAGGGCTCCCGGGAGCCTGGTACCACCGCCGCCGCGCGGAGCGTGTTGATCAAGGAGACGGCATCTGCCCCGCCCTCGACCGCCGCCCTGGCCACCGGGACCGGGTCCGCCACGTTCGGCGTCAGCTTTACGATCAGCGGCTTGTCCGTCAGCGGTTTTATGTTCCTGAGCAGGGAATTTGCCTCCTCCGGAGACTCGCCCACGATCAGCCCGGACTTCACGTTCGGGCAGGAGACGTTCAGCTCGAGCGCCGCAACCTCGTCTCGGCCGCCGACTCCATCCACCAAGCGGGCGAACTCGTCGTGGCTCGTGCCCATCACGGAAACGATCAGTGGCACCGGTAGCTCGGCGAGCTCTGGCAGGTCCGCCGCCAGGAAGCCGTCGAGTCCCTTGTTCGGGAGGCCAATCGAGTTGATCAACCCGGACGGGGTCTCCCAGAGCCGCGGCGGCGGGTTGCCGGCCCGGGGCTCGGGGGTGATCGTCTTGGAGACGAAGGCGGAGAAGGGGAACTGGTCGAGCAGCTCGTCACCGAAGGCGCGCCGCGCCGCGATCGCATCGAAGGTCCCAGAGCCGTTGATCACCTGGTGGCGCAGCTCGATGCCGCAGAAATCCACCATCAGTGACCGGACCCGGGGACGAGGGCGGTCTCGATCTCGTCGCCGCGGACGACCGGCCCGTCGACGCAGAGTCGTATATAGGTCCGGCCGCGGTTCTTGTGGCGGCCGTTGATGTCGGGTTTCAGGGGGATCGCGCAGCCGAAGCAGGCGCCGAAGCCGCAGGCCATCGGTGCCTCCATCGCCAGCTCGCAGGCGACGTCGCGCTCGGCGCACATTCCCCGCACGGCCTCGAGCATGGCCTGGGGCCCGCAGGCGTAGACGGCCGCGCTGCGGGCGTCGTCGCCCTCCAGCAGCACGGCCAGGAGGTCCGTGACGTAGCCGCGGTAGGTCCGGCGGCGGTTTGTGTGGCCGCCGCCAGGATGAAGACCGTCCTCGCTCGCCAACCGGATCTCCGAGCAGTCGAAGAGGTCGAGGCCGCCCGAGTTGACCCGATCCCTGAACCCGAGCAGCACTCGAGCTGGAATGCCCGCGGCGAGCAGCTGCCGTCGCCAGATCGCGAGCGGGGCGACCCCGATCCCGCCGCCGATCAGGATCGCTCCGGACGCCTCCTCCGCAACCTCGCGGGGAGCCGAGAACGGCCGGCCGAGCGGCCCGTGAATCCAGAGTCCCTCCCCCGGCTCGAGTGCCGCCAGCCTGGATGTCCCTGGGCCGACCGCCTGGACGAGAAAATCGAGCCGCACCCCGCGGTCCTGCTGCGCCGCGTCGGCGACCGAGAAGGCACGGGCCAGGTACGGCCGTCCCCCGTCGCCGCCCCAGCCGGAGTCCGCGGCCAGCATGTAGAACTGGCCGGCGGCCGGTGGCGGGCCGGCCGAATCGAGGGCCGAGAAGATCCGGTAGCCGCCGGAGGCGAGGTTTCGCGTCACCTCGCAGCGGCGCCGCCCGAAGGGGGCGGTGACCCTCTCCCCCAGCCTCGGCGCCCGCGTTGCGGTCACCTCTTCGATGGCTCGCGCTCCTCGGGTTGGTGAAGCTCCTGGAGGGTGCGCACGTCGGCGTCGCCCCGGCCCGCCGCGAAGATCGCCCGAGAGGCGGCGGAGGCGCCGGTCATCGTCGTCACGCAGGGAATCCCGTGGCGCACCGACTCCGTGCGGATCTCGTAGCCGTCCGTGCGGGCTCCGGAGCCGGTGGGCGTGTTGATGACCAGGTCCACCTCCTCGTTGCGGATGCAGTCGACGACGTTCGGCGAGCCCTCGCCGATTTTCTTGATCCGGCGGACGGGCACACCCATCCGCGAGATCGCCTCGGCGGTGCCCGAGGTCGCAATCACCTCGAAGCCGAGGTCGTGAAAGCGGGTTGCGAGCTGCGTCGCGGCCGGCTTGTCCGAGTCGGTGACGCTGATAAAGATCGTTCCCTGCTCCGGCAATGAGACCCCCGCAGCCGCCTGCGCCTTGTCGAAGGCGGTCGGGAAGTCCTCCGCGATGCCCATCACCTCACCGGTGCTCCGCATCTCCGGCCCCAGCACGGCGTCGGCGCCGGCGAAGCGGGCGAACGGCAGAACCGCCTCCTTGACGCTGACGTGCGTCGGCGCCTCGCTCGGCAGGTCCTGGTCGGCGATCGACTCGCCCAGCATCAGCCGGCAGGCGACCTTTGCCAGCGGCGCACCGATCGCCTTGCTGACGAAGGGCACGGTGCGCGAGGCGCGCGGATTTGCCTCGATCACGAAAAGCTCGCCCTCCGCAACCGCATACTGCACGTTGATCAGCCCGATCACCCCGAGCTCCAGGGCGATCTTGCGGGTCGTCTCCCGGATCTCGTCCAGCATCTCCTCGCCGAGGCTCATCGGCGGGATCACGCAGGCCGAGTCGCCGGAGTGAACGCCGGCCTCCTCGACGTGCTGCATCACCCCGGCGATGAAGCACTCATCCCCGTCCGCGAGGGCATCGACGTCGACCTCGATCGCGTTCTCCAGGAAGCGGTCGAGGAGCAGGGGATGCTCCTGATCCGCCTTGACGTTTGCCTCGAGATAGGCGGCCAGCGCGTCGCCGTCGTAACAGATCTCCATCGCCCGGCCGCCGAGGACGTAGGACGGGCGGACGAGCAGCGGGAAGCCGACGTCCTCAGCGATCGCCACCGCCTCCTCCGCGGACAGCGCGGTGCCGTACGGCGGATGCTTGATCTCGAGCCGCTTCAGGAGCGCGCCGAATCGCCCCCGGTCCTCCGCAAGGTCGATCGCGTCGACGGGGGTTCCGAGGAGGGGCACGCCGGCGGTCTCGAGCGCCTTCGCCAGCCGAAGTGGCGTCTGCCCGCCGAACTGGACGATCACTCCCTCCGGTCGCTCGATGGCGCAGACGGCGAGCACGTCCTCAACGGTCAGGGGCTCGAAATAGAGGCGGTCCGAGGTGTCGTAGTCGGTGGAGACAGTCTCCGGATTGCAGTTGATCATCACCGCGTCGCGATCGAGCTCGCGGGCGGTCATCGCGGCGTGCACGCAGCAGTAGTCGAACTCGATCCCCTGGCCGATCCGGTTCGGCCCTGAGCCGAGGATCACCACCGAGGGGCGGTCTCCGCGGTCGACTTCTCCAGCTCCGTTCGAACCGCGTTCGTGGGCGCTGTAGAAGTAGGGAGTGCGTGCCTCGAACTCGGCGGCGCAGGTGTCGACCGAGCGGTAGGTGCGCTCCAGTTCTTCCGTTCCGTCTCCGTCCGTGGCGAGCGCTCGCAGCTCGCGCAGGAACCAGGGGTCGATCATGGTCGCCTCCTGGATGCGCTCCAGCTCCACTCCGCGCTCGAATCCTGCCAGCACCAGATCGAAGCGGTCCGGCGAGGGTGTCCCCAGGCGCTCGAGCAGCTCCCCGGTGGAGGCCGGGATCTCCGGCTCGGTGTCCAGCTCGCGCGAGCGCATCGCCTTGGCGAAGGACTCGCGGAAGGTCCGACCGATCGCCATGCACTCCCCGACCGACTTCATGTGCGTCGAGAGCCGGCCCTCGGCGCCGGGGAACTTCTCGAAGGCGAAGCGAGGCACCTTGGTGACCACGTAGTCGATCGTCGGCTCGAAGGAGGCGGGGGTCGCCTGCGTGATGTCGTTGGGAATCTCCTCGAGCGCGTAGCCGACGGCGAGCTTGGCCGCCATCTTCGCGATCGGGAAGCCCGTCGCCTTGGAGGCGAGAGCCGACGATCTCGAGACCCGGGGGTTCATCTCGATGACGACCACCTCGCCCGTCCTCGGATTGACCGCGAACTGGATGTTGGACCCGCCCGTCTCAACGCCGACGGCGCGGATCACGCGGATCGCCTGGTCGCGGAGCTCCTGGTAGAGCGCGTCGGTGAGGGTCTGAGCCGGGGCGATCGTCACCGAGTCGCCTGTGTGGACGCCCATCGGGTCGACGTTCTCGATCGAGCAGATGATCACCACGTTGTCGTTGCGGTCGCGCATCACCTCGAGCTCGAACTCACCCCAGCCGAGCACCGACTCCTCGACCAGTACCTGGTTGATCGGGCTGGCGGCGAGGCCCTCCGAGACCACCTGGGCGAGCTCGGTCTCGGTATTGCCGACGCCGCCGCCGTGGCCGCCCAGCGTGAACGCCGGTCGCACGATCGCGGGCAGCGAGATGGTGCCGTTCGCGACGCCGGCCTCGGCCTCGGCCACCGAGGTGACGATCTGCGACCACGGGACCCGCAGGCCGGCCTCCTCCATGGTGGTGCGGAACGCCTCGCGATCCTCGGCCCGGTGGATCGCCTCGTAGTTCGCGCCGATCAGCTCGACGTCGAATTTCGCCAGCGTCCCGTCGTCGTGGAGGGCCTTGGCCAGATTGAGCGCGGTCTGCCCGCCGAGGGTCGGCAGCAGGGCGTCGGGCCGCTCACGCTCGATCACCCTGGCGACCGGGCCCGGCAGCAGCGGCTCGATGTAGGTCCGGTCGGCGAACTCCGGGTCGGTCATGATCGTCGCCGGGTTCGAGTTGACCAGCACGACCTCGTAGCCCTCCTCCAACAGCACCTTGCACGCCTGCACGCCGGAGTAGTCGAACTCGGCCGCCTGCCCGATCACGATCGGCCCGGAGCCGATGAGGAGGATCTTCTCGATGTCGTTACGTCTGGGCACCCTGCTTCTCCTTCGCGGCGTTGAGGGCGTCCTCGTGCGAGCCGAACGCGGTTAGCCGGATGACGAGCCCGTCGCGGAACTCGTAGATCAACCCGAGATCCTGGCCCACTGGCACGTCACTCCCTCGACCAACCCCCTCGAGACGCGTGAACACGACGATCACGTCGTCAGTCAGCGGGTGGAACTCAGGTGGCGCGTATCGAACCTCCCCGAGCATGTCCTGCAGTTCCTGGAAAAAGGTGCGAAGGCCGTCATGGCCGTGATAAGTCCGGTGCTCGACCTCTCTGGCAAGCCACGGTGAGAACTCGACCTCGGGGTCGAAGATTTCGGGGATCAGCTCGAACGCCGACTCCAGACCCCCACCCTCGTACTCCCCCTGCGTCTGGGCATACCAGCCCCGGACCGTCTCGATATTGCTCTGGGCGGGGGTCACGTCCGGGACAGCTCCAGAAACCGGTCGAAGAGGTAGCGGGCGTCATGTGGGCCGGGGCCAGCCTCGGGGTGGTACTGGACGGTGCAGCCGGGGACATCTTTCAGAACCAGTCCCTCGACGGTCCGGTCGTAGAGATTCAGGTGAGAGAGCTCGGCCTCACCGAAGTCGGTCTGCCAGCGGACCGGCTCGTCTCCGTCGATCGTGCGGTCACCACCGGGACCGAACACCGCGAAGCCGTGGTTCTGCGAGGTGATGTCGATCCGACCCGTCTCGAGGTCCTTCACCGGGTGGTTGGCGCCGCGGTGGCCGAAGGGCAGCTTGAAGGTCTCGAGGCCGACCGCCCGGCAGAGGAGCTGGTGGCCCAAGCAGATGCCGACCACGGGCTTCCTGCCGACCACGCCCCGGACGTTCTCGACGACGTAGTCGAGGGCGCCGGGGTCGCCGGGGCCGTTGGCGAGGAAGACGAGGTCGGGATCGCGAGCGAGGACGTCCCCGGCCGAGCTGTCGCAGGGGAGCAGCGTGACCCGGCAGCCGCGCTCCCGCAGCTGCCTGATGATCGAGAGCTTGATGCCGGTGTCGATCCCGACGACGTGCGGGCCATCTCCATCGATCTCGACCGGCTCAGGCGGGGTCACCTCGCGCGCGAAGTCGGCGCCCTCCATCGGGGGCTCCGATTCGATC
>DATDJZ010000131.1:0-3381 GCA_036520315.1 Solirubrobacterales bacterium
TGATCCCGGTTGATCTGATCCCGCCCGCGCAGACGTATCTCTGTTCGGGATGTGCCTTGAGCTGGTAGTCGCGATGCTCCGTCGCCGCCCGGAGTCCGACGTAGGTGGCGGTCACCTCCTGCCGGACCAGGCGCGGAATGATGCGCTCGCCGGCCTCCATCAGCCCCGCCAGGCCCGAGCCGGTCGTCGAGCGGTCCGTCTTGTCCTCGATGTCGTCGGCCGTCGGGCCTAACAGGACGTTCCCGTAGATGGTCGGCGAGACGAGGACGCCCTTCGTCTTCTCCGTCGGGACCGGGAGGAGGATGTGGTTGACCAGGCCTCGGGCGAGCTTGTCGAAGACGATCAGCTCCCCGCGCCGCGGGGTCACCCGGAAGTCCGTGTGGCCGAGCATCGCGTCGATCTCGTCACTCCGTAGCCCCGCCGCGTTGACCAGGTATTCGGCGCCGACCCTGCCCCGGGCCGTGTCGAGCTCGTGCCCGCCGCCGACCGCCCTCACGCCGGTGACCGCGGAGTTGAGGACGAGCTGGCACCCGCCGTCGAGCGCCTCCGTCGCGAAGGCGAGCGTGGTCGTGAACGGGCAGACGATCCCCTCGCCCGGGATCTCGATCGCCCCCTCGGCCCCCGTACCGAGGTTGGGCTCGCGTGCGTAGAGCTCCTCGAGATCGACCGTGCGGGTCTCCTCGTAGCCGTTCTCGGCGGCCGTGGCGCGGATGCCCGGGAGCGCCTCACGCTGCTCGGCCGTCCAGGCGACCATCACCGCGCCCAGCTTGGCGGTTGGGATCCCAACCTTGGCGGCGTACTCACTGAGCAACTCGTAGCCGCGCGACACCAGGCCGGACTCGACCGTGCCCGGCTTCGCGTCGAAGCCGGAATGGAGGATCGCGGTGTTCGCCTTGCTGGTCCCGGCCCCCACGTCCGGGAGGGCCTCGACGAGAACGCAACGCGCCCCGTGGCGAGTGAGCTCACGGGCTACCGCACAGCCCACCGCTCCGGCCCCGACGATGGCGACGTCGAAGGGGCCTTCGGGAGCCGGGCCTTCGCGCAATTGGGGAAACGGCTTCGCCATTAACGGCCGCCACAAACATCGCGGCCGAATCAGGCTATTGACCGCTAAGTTCAGCCGATGGCACGCCCCCTGATCGGAGTCTGCGCCGCAATAGAGCGAGCCAGCTTCGGCGTCTGGAGCGACGAGCCCGCAACCCTTTTGCCGCTCTCCTACTCCCGGGCGATCCACGGCGCGGGCGGGATGATGGCGATGCTGCCGCCGGATCGTCGCGCCTCCGAGGACCCGGGCGAGCTACTCGATCGGATCGACGCGCTGGTGCTCGGCGGAGGCGCCGACATCGATCCCGAGAGCCAGGGGGTGGAGGCACACCCGGAGACCGTCGGCTCCAATCCGGACCGAGATCGATTCGAGATCGCCCTCGCCCTGGGAGCGCTGGAGCGCGGCATGCCGCTGCTCGGTGTCTGCCGGGGCATGCAGGTCCTCAACGTCGCCTGCGGTGGCACGCTCGACCAGCACATCCCGGACCGCCTCGGGCACGAGATCCACCGGCCGGCTCCGGGGGCTTGGGTGGAGCATGAGGTCCGGATCGAACCGGACTCGCTTGCCGCCGAAGCGGCCGGGACCGAGCGGCTAACCGTGAAGAGCCACCATCACCAGGGCATCGACCGAATCGCCGACCAGCTCACCGCCACCGCTTGGGCCACCGACGACGAGAGCGTCGAGGCGATCGAGTCAGGAGACGGGAGCTTCGCGCTGGGCGTGCTCTGGCATCCGGAAGAGGACGCGACGGACGCGATCATCCCGGCGCTTATCTCGCGCGCCGGCGGGTAGCGCCGCCGGCTTCCGGGCGGGACGCAGGATCAGGACCTCGCCCGGCGCGTTCTCGAGCAGCCAGGCGACATCGCCCGGGCTGAAGCCGTCGTGTCCGTTGCTCGCGCCGGCGGCGACGACCCGGTCGAAGCTCTCGTTCTCCATCAGCCGCCGGAGGGCATGCCGGACGGTGCGCCCCTCGCTCGATCCGCGAGTCAACCGTCATCCCCAAGGTCGCCGCGCGCTGCTCGACGGCCTCGAGCAGGGGCAGGGCCCCCTCGGCCTCCATCCTGAGAGGCGTCTCCAGCGCGACGCTGAGAGGACGACGGCCAGATAGGCGGGCACGACGGTTGCGGGCCTTTCGCGAGCAGCGGGGCGGGATTCGAAACTAGCTACGAAGCCGGGAACCACCCCGGGATCACAGAGCGATCTGCGAGCCGACGATTACCGTCTTCTCGCTGGGCAGCTGGAAGGCGTCGATCGGGCTCGTCGCGTTCCGGGCCATCCCGACGAACAGCTTCTTGCGCCAAGGCCGCATCGGCGGGGCGTCGGTGGGCTTGATCGCGATTCGCGAAACGAAGTAGGAGGCATGCTCGAGATCGAGGTTGCGTTCGAGCAAGCCCTGCTTGCGGCAGAGCCGCAGCGCGGCCGGGACGTCGATCGGCTCGTGGTAGCCGTTCCTGACCGTCACGTGGAACACCCTGAAATCATCTCCGATCTCCTCGACCGTGAACCGCTCGAAGTCCTCGACGTGCGGAATGCTGACCATATCCACCGAGACAATCACGGCCCTCTGCGGGAACGTGTGGGTGTTCTCGACCTCGAGCCGAAGCGCCAGCGGGGTGGTCTCCTTGGTTGGATGGAGGTAGACGGCCACGCCGGGAACTCGGGCCGGTGGAGGATCCTCGGCGGAGAGGCGATCCAGGAACTCCGTGAAAGACCCCTCCTTGGCGGTCCGAATCCGAGTGACGATCTCCTGCCCCCGGCGCCAGTTGATCATCACGATCGAGATCACCAGCGCAACGACGAGCGGAAGCCAGGCTCCATGCTCGACCTTGGCGATGTTGGCGGCGAAGAACGACACCTCGACGGTCAAGAACAGAACCACGATCGGCACGAGCCTCCGCTTCGGAGTCCGCCAAAGCAGCCGGGCGACCGCCGCGAAGAGCAGCGTGTTGAGGATGAAGGTCCCGGTGACCGCGACGCCGTAGATGTCTCCGAGCTTGTCGGCGGACTGGAAGATCAGCGCGAGAGTGATCACCCCGATACAGAGCCCCCAGTTGACGATCGGGACGTAGATCTGCCCCTCGACCTTCGAGGGGTGGAGGACGGTGAGGCGTGGTAGGTACCCGAGCTGGACCGCCTGCCGGGCAACCGAGAACGAACCCGAGATCGCGGCCTGGGAGGCGATGATGGTCGCCGCAGTTGCGAGGAAGAGCATCGGGTACTGGGCCCAGTCGGGAACCATCAGGAAGAAGGGGTTGACCGCGGTGCTCGGGTCATCGCGGATCAGGACCCCTTGGCCGAGGTAGTTGAGCATCAGGGCGGGGAACGCGACCGCAAAC
>DATDJZ010000132.1:0-12805 GCA_036520315.1 Solirubrobacterales bacterium
TACGTAGCGTGGCTGGACTCGCTGAAGGAAGGCAAGCCCTGCACAGATTGCGCGCGCATCTACCCGCCCTACGTAATGGAATGGGATCACCTACCCGAGGCGGTGAAGACCCTCGTCCTCGCTGACACGCGACGGGCGGCCTTTTCCAAGGCCCGGATCTTGGCGGAGCCAGAGAACTGCGAGCTGGTCTGTGCGAACTGTCACCGCGAGCGCACCTTCGGACCAGCACGGATGAAGGCTGCTTAGAGAGCCCAGGGCCGGACTCGAACCGGCGACCGCAGCTTTACGAGAGCTGTGCTCTACCAACTGAGCTACCTGGGCACGCCTGCTGGCCCGCGATTGTAGGGTCCCCGTCCGTGAACGATCAGCCGCTGCTCACCGACCGCCGCGACCGCGTCCTCCTGATCACGCTGAACCGCCCGGACGCACGGAACGCCGTCAACCTGGCGATGGCCGAGGCGATGGCCGCCGCCCTCGACGAGCTCGACTCCGATGACGAGCTCAGCCTCGGCGTGATCGCCGGCGAGGGCAAGGGCTTCAGCTCCGGGATGGACCTGAAGGCCTTCGCGGGCGGAGAGCGGCCCTGGGCCGGTGACCGCGGCTTCGCCGGCATCGTTCAGAAGCCGGCCGAGAAGCCGCTGATCGCGGCGATCGAGGGATTCGCCGTCGCCGGCGGGCTCGAGATCGCGCTCGCCTGCGATCTGATCGTCGCGGCGAAGGGAGCGAAGCTCGGCATCCCGGAGGCGAAGCGCGGCCTTGTCGCGGCCGGAGGAGCGCTTCGCCAGCTGCCCCGCCGCCTGCCCGCGGCCATCGCGATGGAGCTCGCCCTGACCGGCGAGACGATCACCGCGGAGCGCGCGGCCGAGCTCGGTCTCGTCAACCGCCTTGCCGACCCGGGGAAGGCCCTGGACGTCGCCCTGGAGCTCGCCGAGGAGGTCGCCGCCAACGCCCCGCTCGCCCTGCGGGCGTCGAAGACGGTCCTCAGCAAACAGGGCTCATGGGACGACGAGACCTTCTGGGCGAAGCAGGGCGAACTGGTCGCCCCGGTGTTCGCCTCCGAGGACGCGATCGAGGGCGCCACCGCCTTCGCCGAGAAGCGCGAGCCGAACTGGCGCGGGCGCTAGCGGCGCTTCCCAAAAACGCCGCTTGTCGCCCACGCGACTACACCGGTCAGACGCGGAAGTCGAGGACCTTCTCGACCGGAAGAGGCGGCTTGGAGACATCACGCCCATGTACTCCCTGCATCTCCTCAACGAACCACCGACTGATGTCCGTGTCGGAGGAGACGAAGCGCTGTTGGGCATCAGGATCGCTTGCCTCGATGTAGACGATGACGAGGGTGCCGCCATCCGCCGTCTGCTGATGCCAGACGGCTTGGCGCGTGATCCCGACGTCTTTCAGCGCGGCCACATATTCATCCCGGCGAGCGCCCACCATCTCGTCCCTCACTTCCCGATCAAAATCCTCCTTGCCACGCATGACGGGAATGGCAAACACGATTTCGGTCACAGCGCTCTCCTTTCCGTCCGGAACGACCCTGTCGACGGAACCTACTGGGAAGTGGAAGCGGAGGCGCTTTCAGCCCCGACCGGTTCCGGAGCCCTCCCATTCGAGGAGGCTGGGGACGCGGGGACGCCGGCAACCGCATGGGCCCCGCCGTCGACGTGGATCATCTCGCCGCTGATCGCCTCTGACCAATCCGAGAGCAGGAAGCAGACCGCGCGGGCGACCGGCGTCGGGTCGTCGCAGTCCCAGCCAAGGGGTGCGGCGTCGGGCCAGCTGCCCGAGAGATCGTCGAAGCCCGGGATGCCCCCGGCGGCGGGCGAGGCGATCGGGCCCGCGCTGACCAGGTTGGCGCGGATTCCGCGCGACCCGAGCTCGCGGGCCAGGTAGCGATTGACTGCCTCCAGGGCAGCCTTCGAGACGCCCATCCAGTCGTACGCGGGCCAGGCGACCGAGGCGTCGAAGTCGAGCCCGACCACGCTGCCGCCCTCTTCCATCAGCGGCGCCAGGTGGCGGGCCAGCGCCTGGTAGGAGTAGGCGCTGGTCCGGAAGGCCTCGATGGCGCTCTCGCACGGGGTCTCCAGGAACTTGCCTCCGATCGCATCCTGCGGGGCGAAGGCGATCGCGTGCAGGACGCCGTCCAGGCCGCCCCAGCGGGACTCGAGCTCGGCGGCGAGCCCGCCCAGGTCCTCCTCGGAGTTGACGTCGAGCTCCAGCACCTCCGGCGGCTCAGGCAGGCGGGCCGCGGACCGCTCCGTCATCCGGCGCGTACGGCCGAAGCCGGTGAGGACGACCTCGGCGCCGGCCAGCTGCGCCTCGCGGGCGACCGCGAAGGCGATGCTCTTCCGGGTCAGGACCCCGGTGATCAGCAGTCTCTTGCCGGCGAGCATCAGGCGAGCAACCTTCCGTTCTGGAGCGGCGAGAGCTCATCCGCGGATCCCTCGGCCGAGCCCGACGCCGTCGCCGGCGGCCGCGTGCCATCCGCGCTCTCCGGCTTGCGCCGCCAGAGAACCACGATCTCCATGCGGGCTACCAGTTCGTCGGCCTGGTTCAGGATCCGGACGCCGAGGGTGACCAGCCCGGCTTCGACACCGAGCTCGCGCTTCTCGGCGAGGCGTGCGCGGACCCGGATCGTGTCGCCGAGCCCCACCGGGCGCTTGAGCACGGCGCCGTCGATCGAACGCAGCGCAAGGACGACGCGCGGGTCGATGGGCAGCAGGCCGAGGGCGTAGGAGATCACCAGCATGCCGTGGGCGATGCGGCGTCCGAACGCACTCTCGGCCGCCCAGGCGGCATCGGCGTGCTGGGGGTGCCAGTCACCCGTCAGCGCGGCGAAGGAGACGACGTCGTATTCGGTCACCGTGCGGCCCGAGGACTCCATCGAATCGCCGATCTCCAGATCGTCGAAGTAGGGGGGCGCCTCGCGCCACAGGACTCCCTCTCGGACCGCCTCGATCGTCTCCGTCGTCATTCCATCCTCCTTCGTCCGTTGGCTCCGCCGAGTGCGGAGTGGGCCCAGATCAATCGCTGCCGAGTCTCGCCGGGCTCGATCACCTCGTCGACGTCGCCCCCGCGGGCGGCGACCTCGGCGGCCAGGTGCTGCTCCGCGTACTCCGCTGCGAGCCGGTCGTGCTCGGCGCTCGGGTCCGGGGCCGCTTCGATGGCTCGGCGGTGGACGATGCCCACCGCCTGGCGCGCGCCAAGCACCCCGATCTCGGCCCCCGGCCAGGCGAGCACCAGGTCGGCGCCCAGCTCGCGGGAGTTCATGGTGATGAACCCGCCCCCGTAGGCCTTGCGGAGGACGACCGTCACCTTCGGCACCCGCGCGGCGGAGAAGGCGTGCAGGAGGCCGGCGCCGTGGCGGATCACGCCGAGCGCCTCCTGCTTCGTCCCCGGCAGGAAGCCCGGCGTGTCGACCAGCACCACGAGAGGCAGCCCGAAGGCATCGCAGCGCCGGATGAATCCAGCGGCCTTCTCGGAAGCGGCGGAGTCGATCACCCCGCCGAGGTGATGGGGCTGGTTGGCGATCACCCCGACCGGATGCCCGTTGAGGCGGGTCAGCGCGGTGACCATGTTGCGGGCCCAGCGCGGCGAGAGCTCGAGCATCGAGCTGCCGTCGGAGATCGCGCGGATCACCGCGCGGACGTCGTAGACCTTGCGCGGGTCGGCTGGGACGGCCGCGCCCGGATCGCCACCGAGCGGCTCCTCGGGAATCGCGGGATTGGGCGGCTGCGCCGAGCTCTGCGGCAGGTGAGCGATCAGGTCGCGGACGAGCTCAGCTGCCGCATGGTCGTCCTCCGCGACCAGATCGCAGACCCCGTTCCGGGAGTGGACTCGCGCGCCGCCGAGCTCGTCCATGGTGACGCTCTCTCCCATCACCTCCTCGACCACGCTCGGACCGGTGAGAAAGAGTCGCGAGCCCTCGGTCATCACCACGAAGTCTGTGAGCGCGGGCGAGTAGGCGCCGCCGCCGGCCGACGTCCCCGTGATCACGCTGATCTGCGGAACTCGGCCGGAGAGCGCCACGTGCTGGCGAAAGATCGCGCCGTAGCCGCCCAGGGCCCCGGCACCCTCGTCGATGCGGGCTCCGCCGGAGGCGATGAACCCGACCACCGGGGCGGAGGCGCGGCCGGCGAGCTCGAGCAGCCGGACGATCGTCTCGGCCTGAGCGGTGCCGAGGGACCCACCCGCGAAGCCCTGATCCTGCGCGTAGCAGTAGACCGGGCGGCCACCCACCGTGCCTGCGCCGGCCACCACGCCGTCGCCCGGCGCTGAGCGGGCGGAGCGGGAGGCGATACGGGTGCGGACCAGCTCGAGCGACCCGGGATCGCAGAGCGCCTCGAGCCGCCCGAGCGGGGTGAGTCGCTCGCGCCTGGCGACTTCGCGTTCAGCCAGCATCAGGTTCAAGGCGCGGCCTCCATGCAGAGCACGACGTTGTGGCCGCCGAAGCCGAAGGAGTTGCTGATCCCGATGGCGGGGTGGCCATTCAGGTCGAGGGATCTCGCCCCGTCGGTGACGTAGTCGAGGTCGAGGCCCTCGTCGGGCTCCTCGTAGTTGAGCGTCGGCGGCGCGGTCTTGGCACGGAGCGCCTGCAGGGTCGCCACCGCCTCGACCGCTCCGGCTGCCCCGAGCAGGTGGCCGATGGCGGACTTGGTCGACGAGGTGGGCAGCATGCCCGCCTGCTCGCCGAGCGCCGTCTTCAGGGCCTCGGTCTCGGAGCGGTCGTTGAGCGGCGTCGAGGTGCCGTGCGCGTTGACATATGCGAGCAGCCCGGGCTCGACCTCCGCATCGGCGAGCGCCTTGCGGATGGCGCGTGCCGCGCCGTCGCCATTCGGCTCGGGTGCCGTCATGTGATGAGCGTCGGCGGTGGCGCCGTAGCCCGTCAGGTAGCCCAGGATCTCCGCGCCGCGAAGCTCCGCGGTCTCGGCATCCTCCAGGACCATCACGCCGGCGCCCTCCCCCATCACGAAACCGTCGCGGCGCCGGTCGAAGGGGCGGGAGATCCCGGTCGGTGAGGTGGCGCCCATCTCCGCGAACGCGGCCGTCGCCAGGTCGGTGATCGCTGCCTCGCTGCCGCCGGCGACACAGGCGACCGCATCGCCGTGCTGGACCATCCGGGTGGCCGTGCCCACCGCGTGGGCGCCCGCAGCGCATGCCGAGACGGTCCCGAAGCACTGCCCGCGAAGCTCGTGCTCGATCGCCAGGGCGCCGGCGGCCGAGTTGGCCATCATCTGAGGAACGCAGTGCGGCGAGACCGCCCGCTGCCCCTTCTCACGAAGGATGATGTGCTCGGACTCGATCGTGGAGAGGCCACCGATCCCCGTCCCCATCACGCTTCCGATCTCGGCGCGGTCGTAGGGCGCCTCGTCGAGGCCGGACTGCTCGATCGCCTCGCCCGCGGCGACCAGGGCGAGCTGAGTGAAGCGGTCGGTGCGACGCACCTGGCGGCGGGTCAGGTGGTCGGTGGGCTCGAAGTCCCAGGCCCGGCCGAGACCGTCCTCGATCCCGGATTCGCCGGCGGCCCAGCGCTCGTGCAGCACCTCGGCGCCGACGCCGAGCGGGGTCACCGCGCCGATCCCGGTGATGGCGACCCTGCGGGTCATGACTGGCGCTCGGCCACGAAGTCGATCACGTCCTGGACCGTCGCAATCCTGTCCATGTCGGCGTCCGTCACCTCGATCTTGTATTCGTCCTCGATCACCTGGGCGAGCTCGACGAGGTCGAGCGAGTCGATGTCGAGGTCCTCGAAGCGAGAGTCGGGCTTGACGTTCTCTGGCTCCTCGCCAAACTCGACGAGGGCCGAGATCACCCTCTCCTGCACCTGGTCCTTGGTTGCGGTTGTCATCGGTCTCCTTTCGTTGATCTGGATGTGTTGCGTCAGGCGGACATGCCGCCGTCGACCGGCAGCACCGCCCCGGTCACGTAGGCCGCCTCATCGGAGGCCAGGAAGCGGATGCAGGCCGCGACGTCCTCAGGCGATCCCGTTCGCCTCGCCGGGATCGCGTCGACCAGCGCGCTCGAACCGTTGGAGTCGGCGCCGTTGCCGGTGAACTCGCGGGTGAGCTCGGTCTCGATCAGGCCCGGGGCGACCGCGTTCACGGTGACGCCGCGGCGCGCCACCTCCGCGGCCACGGTGCGGGTGAAGGCGATCAGCCCTGCCTTCGAGGCGGCGTAGTTGGCCTGCCCCGGGTTCGCGCGGATCCCCGAGACCGAGGAGACGTTGACCACCCGGCCGAAGCGCTGGCGCATCATCGGGCCGAGCACGTCGCGCGTCAGCCGAAAGGCCCCGGTCAGATTGACGTCCAGGACCCGCGACCAGTCCTCGTCGCTGAGGCGCATCGAGAGGTTGTCCGCGGTCATGCCGGCGTTGTTGACCAGAACCAGAACCGGCCCGTGCTCGTCGGTGAGCCGGGCGAGCATTTCGCTGGCCGCGGTGGGGTCGGCGACGTCGGCGCCGAGCGCCACCGCGCTGCCGCCGTCATCTGCGATCGAGCCGGCAACGGCCTCTGCGCCCTCGCGGTCACGGCTGTAGTTGATCCCCACCGCCCAGCCATCCGCGGCGAGCGCCCTGGCGGTGGCCGCGCCGATCCCGCGGGAGGCACCGGTGACGAGGGCGCAGCCAGTGGTCTGGAGCGCTGCTCGCCCCATCGGCGGCGGATTCGTCTCAACCGTATTCATGCCGTCCCCTCCCACTCGATGATCCCCGCGCCCCAGGTGAGGCCCGCGCCGAAGGCCGAGAGCAGGACCCGCGAGCCCTTCTCGAGCAAACCCGTCGAGGCGGCCTCGGCGAGAGCGATCGGGATGCTGGCAGCCGAGGTGTTGCCGTACTCGGCGAGGCAGTCGATCACCCGGTCCTGAGCTAGGTCGAGGCGCTCGCCGACCGCGGAGATGATCCGCGAGTTGGCCTGGTGATAGACGAAGAGGTCGATCTCCTCAAGGGCGAGTCCGGCGTCCGAAACGACCTGCTGGGTCGTGTCGCTCATCGCGGCGACCGCCGCTCGGAACGTGGCCCGGCCGTCCATTCGAACGAGTCGGTCATCGTGATCGGCCTGGATCAGGTCGCCGCGACCGCCGTCGGAGCGCAGCGCGATCGGGCCGATCTGGCCCGGCCCGCCGGGCGCGATCACAGCGGCGCCGGCGCCATCGCCGAACAATCCCGCCGTCCGGCGGTCGTCGAAGTCGGTGATGCGGCTCAGCACCTCGGCGCCGACGACGAGCGCGGCCCGGGCCCGGCCGGACTCGAGCTGCGCCGCCGCCAGGGAGAGGGCCGAGAGAAAGCCCGTGCAGGCCGCGCCCACGTCGATCGCGCCCGCCGAGCGCGCACCGAGCCGGTCCGCGACCCGCGGAGCGGCGTGCGGGAGGAGCTGATCGGGCGTACAGGTGGCGACCAGGACGAGGTCGAGTTCGGTCGGCTCGACCCCGGCAAGCGCCAGCGCCTTCGCCCCAGCCCCCGCGGCGAGGTCGACGAGCCCTTCACCATCGACCCGGCGGCGGCGGTGGATGCCCGTGCGGGATGCGATCCACTGCGAGTCCACACCGAGTGGGTCGGCCAGCTCCTCGTTCTCGACCACGCGCTTGGGCAGCCAGGCGGCTATCGATACGACGCCGGGGCCGGACGTCCTCTTGGACCCGTTCGTCGCGCCGGTTGCGCGGGCAACCAGACCCTCTGGATCCACCAGGGAGGAGTCGACCTCCCACTGCTGTCCGGGCCGGAGCTCAGGCAACGGCCGACTCCTTTCTTGGGAGCGTCTCGGTCTCGGCGTCGTCGATCGTGCGGCGCACCAGGCCGGCAAGCACCTTCCCGGGTCCGACGTCCACGTAGCGCGTCACCCCGAGCTCCCTGAGCCTGGTGAGCACCGCGGTCCACCGGATCGGGCTGGTCAGCGAGGCGGCGAGAGCATCCCGGATGTCTCCGCCGAAGAACTCCGCTGTGGTCGAGGAGACCACCGGCGTGTCGGGCTCGCGGACGTCGACCTCCTCGAGCGCGGCGCGGAAGGGGCCGACCCCGGAGGCCATCGCCTCGGTGTGGAAGGCGCCGGCGACCGCGAGCTTCTTGGCCCGGACACCCCCGCCCTTGGCGGCCGCCTCCGCAGCCTCGATCGCCGGCAGCGGCCCGGAGAGGACGAACTGCTGTGGCGAGTTCTCGTTGGCCAGGGTCAGGCGGTGCTCGGCCGCGAGGGCGGCGGCGCCATCATGGTTGCTTCCCACCGCGAGCATCCCGCCGCGCTCGGCGCGACGCGCCGCCTCGGCCATGACGCGGCCACGGGCGACGACGATGCGCAGACCGTCGGCGTCGTCGATCGCGCGCGCCGCGGCCAGGGCGCCGATCTCGCCGAGCGAGTGGCCCGCGAAGTACTCCGGCTGCGGACGGCCGAGCTGCTCATAGCCGGCGATCGACGCGCAGTAGACGGCGGGCTGGGCGTAGGCCGTCCCCTCGGGCATCCGCTCGAACGGGTCCTCTCCGACGAGCTCGGTGGCGAGCTCGAGCAGGTCAGGACGGACGGCCGCGACCAGCTCGCGGCTGGAGGCGTCACCGACCCCCTGTCCCGGGAAGAGGACAGCTGAGGCGCTGCTGGCGTCCATGCCCCATCAATAACCCCGCGCGAGGAAGGGGTGAACCACTTCCCCTCCGATGCCCCCCGATCGGGGGGGTTCCGGGGGACGGCCGGGGGATCAAGCCCAGGTTCGGCCCGGTTACGGCCTGCTCAGGCCGAGCTGCTCGGCCTTGCTGGCGGCCTCGGCGCGGTTGCGGACGCCGAGCTTGCGGTAGAGCGCCGTCGTGTGGTCCTTGACGGTGTGCGGAGAGAGGAAGAGCCGCTCGGCGATCTCGCGATTGGTCGCCCCGGCCCCGATCAGCTCGAGGACCTCACGCTCGCGCTGGGATAGCGGCGTCGCGGGGCCCTCCGCCTGAGGCGCGAAGACGGTCATCCCGCGCCCCACCATCCGGACCGCGTTCGCCACCTCGTCCGCGCTCCAGTCCTTGGAGATGAACCCGGAGGCGCCGGCCGCCCTGGCCGCCTCGGGGGAGATCCAGCCGGCGCCCGAGATCAGCAGCACCCTCGTCTTCGGCGAGACCTCCCGCAGTGCCTCGCAGAGCTCCGCGCCCGAGCGCTCGCCCAGGAAGAGGTCGACGAGCGCCACATCCGGCTTGCTGCCCTGGGCGAGCTTCACCGCCTCCTCGGTGGTCGAGGCGACGACGCACTCGCCCATCCACGCCTGGCGCCCGAGCAGCAAACGGAAGCCCCATTGGACGACCGCATGGTCGTCCACCACCAGCACGCTCAGCTTGCCGCCGCCGTTCAGCTGCTCGGCAGAACCAGGCGAACTCGCCACCTGTCCTCCTCCCGGCCGTACTCCAGCATTCCGCCTCGCTGCAGCGCCTCGTAGGAGGCGAGCCGCAGACCCATGCGCGAGCCGCCGCCCCCGCCCCCACCGTCCGCAGGCGCGAGGCCATCGTTTCGCACCTCCATCAGGAAGGCCCCGTCAGGCCCGTCGATCGTCACTCTCACTTCGGTGGGGTCGGCGTGCTTCTCGGCGTTGCGAAGCGCCTCGTTCAGGATCGAGACCGCCAGGGGCTCCAGGCTGTCCGGCACCTCGACGCCCTCACGCCAGTCGACCACCAGCGGGAGGCGCTTGTACTGGCGGCCGAGTCGGTCGAGCTCAGAGCGCAGGCCCCCGTCCGCCAGCTCCATCAGAGAGCTGCCCGCCGAGCCGATCAGAGCCTCGCGCAGGTCGCCGAGGGCCGCCTCGATCTCCGCGGCGCAGCGCTCACGGTCCTCGGCGGCGAGCGGCCGGTCCCCGCCCAGGGCCAGCGAGACCCCGAAGAGCCGCTGAGTGACCCGCTCGTGGACCTCCCGGGCGAGGTCGATCCGCTCCGAGAGCCGGCGGCCGCGCTCGAGCTGCCGGGTGACCTCGCGGACGTGGCTGGCCAACGCGGCCGTTCGGCCGAGGGCGTGCATAGTCGAGCGCTCGTGGGACGTCGTTGCGAAAGGCTCACCGTCGCGGTCCGCGAAGATCACTCCCAGCCAGCGACCCGCCGCCGCCACCGGGGTGCAGGTGAGCTTGACCACGCCGGGCATGTTCTTGTAGCGCGCCGGGACGTCGTGCTCCAGATCGGTCGTCTCCACCACGCGGTCCTCCGACAGCGCGCGCTGTGCGATCGGCGTCTCCTCGAGGGTGCCGTAGCCGTGCTGGATGAACTCGCGGTAGACGCCGTGGCTTCCCGCCGGCAGGACCATCCTGCGCTCGGCGTCGTACAGGAAGATCACGGCCCGCTCCATCGAGGTCTGCAGGCAGATCGCCTCGCAGAGCCGGTCGTAGAAGTCGTCGAGCTGGCGCTCCGCCTCCAGATCGAAGAGGAGGCGCACGACCACGTCCAGGGCCTCTGAGCTGAGCGACTCTTCCTTGGTCGTCATCTGTCGGGGGTTAGCCCCGCTTCACTCCTTTGGTTACGTGCCGCGCCCGCGCTCCGCCTCGCGGAGCTCGATCCGGCGGATCTTGCCGGTCAGCGTCTTCGGCAGCTCGTCGACGAACTCGATCCGGCGCGGATAGGCGTACGCCGAGAGGTGGTCGCGTACGAACCCCTTGATCTCCCCGGCAAGCTCGTCGGAGGGCTCGGACCCCTCGGCGAGCACGATGAACGCCTTGACGATGTTGCCCCGGCGCTCATCTGGAGAGGCGACCGCCGCCGCCTCGCGCACCGCCTGGTGCTCGATGCAGGCCGACTCGACCTCGAACGGGCCGATCCGGTAACCGGCCGAGATGATCACGTCGTCGGCGCGGCCGGCGTACCAGAAGTAGCCGTCCTCGTCCTGCTCGGCGGCATCCTTGGTGTGGAACCACTCGCCCTCGAAGTCCTCTCGGGTCGCCTCCGGGTTCTCCCAATAGCCGAGCGGATAGTGCGGGTTGGAGCGAGCCCGGAGACAGATCTCCCCGCGCTCGCCGCTGCCCACCGGGTTCTCGTCCTCGTCGAGGAGCTGGACGTCCCAGCCGGGCATCGGCTTGCCCATCGAGCCCTCGCGCACGTCCATGAACGGGAAGTTCCCGCAGAGCGGATAGGACTCGGAAAGGCCGTAGAAGTCGAGCACCGTGACGCCGTACTGGTCGCGGAACCAGCGGATCGCCTCGGGGTTGAGCGGCTCGCCCGCCGAGCACACCCGGCGGAAGCGCTGCGGATAGCGCTCCGCGGCGTCCCCGATCGCCATCATCGAGCGCATCGCGGTGGGAGTCGTGAAGACATTCGTCACCCCGTGCCTGGAGAGCACGGCCAGCTGCTCGTGGGGGTCGAAGCCGCCCTCGCGCGCGTAGACGAACTGGACCGCGCCGTAGCGCCACGGCCCGATCAGCGGGCAGATGCCCGCCGCCCAGGCCCACTCCCCCATGCCGTGGAAGAGCTCGCCCTCCTGCACGTCGTGGCAGTAGACGAACTCCTCGTGGCCGAGGATGTAGCGGTGGGCATGGAGGATGCCCTTGGCCAGCCCGGTCGTTCCCGACGTGTAGTAGATCTGGGCCGGGTCGTCTGCGGAGGTGTCGACGGTGTCGAAGCTGTCGCCCTGCTCGGCGAGCAACTCGGGCGTGAGCACGACCACCTCCTCGACCAGGTCGTCGGGCATGCGCTCCGCGTTGGCCGCGTCGGTGACGAGCACTCGCGGCTGGGAGTCACGGATGCGGTGCTCGATCCCCTCGTCGCCGTAGAGGACCGAGAGGGAGAGCAGAATCGCCCCGGCCTTCCAGGTGCCGAGGAACATCGCCGCCGTCTCGGGAGAGGCCGGGGCGCAGACGGCCACCCTGTCTCCCCGTTCGACCCCTCGTGAGGCGAGCAGGTTGGCGGCGCGGTTGGCCAGCGACCGCTGCTCCGCCCAGCTCACCTCCCGTTGATCCCCCCGGAAGTCCTCGAAGACCATCGCGGTCTTCTCCGCCGGCTGGCGATCGCAGACCTCGGCCGCGATGTTGTAGCGGTCGGGCACTGTCCAGCTGTGCGTCTCGCACGCCCGCTCGTAGGTGAGGGACTCGGTCGCGCTCATCGTCACCCTCCTCCAGGGTTTGCGCAATGGACATCATCCCTGTTTCGAGCCGGACTGAATCATCGGTAGGGTGCGCGCCGGCGGGAGCGCCTGCGGGATCCGCAAGCGCCTCCGTTCCGACGGGCTGCAAGCTCGCCGCGATCTAGTTCGACGGCCCGTCCGTGAAAACCACGGACGCAGATCGAGTGCTTTGTGGAAGGCAAGTGACGGGGTTTGCCCGGACGTAGGAAGTCGAGGAATCGGTGAAGGTGGTCTATGAGAGATGGAGAAGAGGACGACCGGATGCCACCAAACTCGACTCAGAACCTGAACGCGAAGCTCTCGCTCACGCACGTCGGGGTGCAGCGCACCGGGGGTCCCGCGCCGAGCATCGCGCCGCCACCGATTCAGAGCTACTCCCCGCGGGTCAAGATCGTCCGCGGCCCGATCCAGTACCGCGGCGGCTATCACCTGAACGTCTAGCGCTCTGCGCTCTCGCCGCGTGCATGCTCGCGGCGACGCTCGCGGCCTCCCCTGGAATGGCGAAGCAGGGCAAGGGCCCGCATCGGTTCCCCTGGGACAAGCGCGTCCGCGACGCGGCCGGATTCGTGCAGGGTCGGACCGGGAGCGCCTCGTTCGCGGTGGTCGATGAACGCGGCCGGCTTCACGGCTACCGGCGCGGTGTGCAGTACTCCTCGGCCAGCCTGGTCAAGGCGATGTTGCTCGTCGCCTACCTGGATCGCAGGGAAGTGCGGCGCCGCGCGCTCCGCCGGAGCGAGCGTCGGCTGCTCGGGCCGATG
>DATDJZ010000133.1:0-31480 GCA_036520315.1 Solirubrobacterales bacterium
ATCTCTACTACCCGGCCACGATTCTCACGAACGTGAGCCAGGAGATGCGGATCATGCAGGCTGAGACCTTCGGTCCGGTGGCGCCGATCGCCAAGATCTCCTCGGCGCAGGAGGCGGTCGAGATCGCAAATCGCAGTGAGCTCGGCTTGATCGCCTCGCTTTGGACGAGGGACCTCGCGACTGCTTGGCGGGTGGGCGAGGCGCTGCCGCACGGCTCGGTCAACATCAACGAAACAAGCAACTACTGGGACCAGCTGGCGCCCTTCGGTGGAGCCGGAAGGAGCGGAGTCGGCCGTGAGCTCTCCGAATGGTTCCTCGAATCCTTCACTGAGCGAAAGCTGCTCGTCTTCGAGCTCGGCGATGCGGAGCTCAAGTACGACCGGCGGGCCGAGGGCGGCTGGTAGCTACCCAATCGAGGGCGGCTGTGGCGCGCCGCTCCACGGCTACATCCCGGTCACGTTCTCGAGGCGCTGGGAGCTTGCTCCTCTCGACTTCCTCTCCACCGGAGCGAATCATCTCCAGGACTGGCAACGGCTTGGCCGAGTAGCTCGACATTTAGGCTCCAAGCCGAGGGGCGACTACCCCGACCTAACACCCGGCGAAGTCCACGAAACCGAAGGTCACAGGTTTGAATCCTGTCGGGCGCGCTCACCGCTCCCAGCCAAGAGGTGGTCGGCCACCGCTACCGCTTTCGTCCAAAGCGGCTATCCGAGGCGGACGGGCAGGTCGCGAGCCTGGGGACTGACAGACTCGACGCCTAACAGGCGACCCGACAACGGGGGGTGAATATGTCCCGACCGCTCATTTACATCGACACGTCGGAGGTCCATGAGGGAGCGCTGGAGGAGCTCAGGGGTGCCATCGCCGAGCTGGCCGATTTCGTCGAGACGAACGAGCCAGAGCTCATCTCCTACAACGTCTACTTCAGCGACGACGGTAGCCGGATGACCGTGATGCACATGCATCCAAACTCCGCCTCCCTGGACTTTCACATGGACGTCGCAGGTCCTCTCTTTGGGAGGTTCGCGGGCCTCCTCACCCTGCAATCGATCGACATCTACGGTGAGCCGAGCGACAAGGCACTGGCGCAGCTGCGGGACAAGGTGGAGCTGCTCGGATCCGCAGAAGTGACGGTGCACCCGCTGCACGCCGGGTTCAGCCGCTTCGGGCGCGCTGAGTAGGGCGGGGCGTCAAGAGTTCCAGCGGGTCACTACCCCAAGTGCCATGCGAACAACCGCTTCTCGTCCAAAGCGGCTACTCCGACAGCCCGGCGGCTTCGAGGGCCTCGGCTCGGGTGAGGTAGTCGCGCATGCTCACGGCTTTGCCTTCTCGCAGTCGGTAGAGCGTGGCGAAGGTCTGATCGAGCTCAATGCCGCTGCTCTCGCCCCGACCCACGTAGCGGGCGGTGACCAGGACGGCATCGCCAAGGTCCTCAAACGCAAGCGGCTCGGCCCGAAACTGATCAAATCCCTCGAACAGCTCACGGGTGAGGAAGTCCCTCACGGCCTCTCTGCCGCGGACTGCGTCCACGCCGAGTATCGGAGCGATAGCAGGGCGCCAGTCCACATCGGGGTCCAACCGCTCCAGCACCGCCTCCACATCGCCACGGGCGAACGCCTCGTAGGCCTTCCTGAGCAGCTCCACGTTCTCCTGCGACATCGCCTACCCAGTATCTCGCGGGAACCGCTCCTTTCCATGCAAAGCGGCGCTTCTCGTCAAAAGCGGCGGTGTTCGCGTCGTCGATTCCACGCGCTGGACTATGGGCTTCACGCGAATAGGAGGATCCCGCCAGCTCGTCAGGACCCCGCCTCAGATTAGCTTGACGGAGACCTGCAGGAAGGTTGCGGGTATCGAGGTGGTTTCACCGTTGGTGTTCTGCTCGTTGAACAAGGTCTCCAGCTCGGCTTGGAGGTCAGCCTCGCGGCCGTCCGCATCTGCGGCCTCGAACGCGATCATGGTCGGTCCGTAATAGCTCCTGAACTCACCCACCAGTTCCGATGGCGCTCCCGGGTAGTTGAACGTGTAGGTGTCCCTCTCGAACGAGATCTGCTCCTTTGGGACTCCGGCCGCACTGAACCGCTCGATCACGTTTTCCTCCACCCCCCAGGTCATCGGGCTGACGAAGCCCTCCGGTGGCGGGGGTGAATAGGAGGAGCTGATCTTCAGGATCTGGGCGACCAACGTCGGGTCGTTCGGGATCCAGTTTCCCATCACGATCCGGCCACCGGGCTTGGTCAGCCGGACCATCTCCATTGCCACATCGAACGGCCTGGGAGCGAACATCGCACCGAAGATGGAGATGACGAGGTCGAAGCTCTCATCGCCGAGCTCGCGCAGATCAGTTGCGTCGCCCTCCTGAAACCGGAGGTTGGTCAGGCCGAGGGCCTCGGCCCGTGCGTTCCCCGCCGCGACCAGGTTGCTGGCGATGTCGACACCCAGAACATCGGCGCCCAGTTGAGCCGCCGGCAATGCGGTGGTCCCGTCGCCGCAGCCGAGATCCAAGACCCGGAGCCCGTCGGTGATGCCAAGTTTGTTGACGAGGTCCTCTCCGCTCTCTCGCATGCTCCCCGCTATGCGGGTGAAGTCGCCCTTCTCCCATAGTGCCTTGTTCGCATTCATTATCTCTTCCGTCCTTGGAGTCGAGTTGATGAAGATCCGATCCGATGCGTATCTGCCATGGCTCTACGCGAAAGGCCGGTCTCCGGATTGAGGCGCTCTTTCCAGCGCAGCGCCCCTGCTCACCCAATTCCCGAGACGTCCTCGGAGTCGGACGACTCGCCGCTTTCGGAATCGGCGTTACGTCGAGAAAGGAGCGTCCGGCCAACGGCCGATCTGTGGCTTCGGTTACCACTCCCCGAGGACGCGGCGAGCCTTCGCGTCACTTCCTGGGTTTCACCGCCGCGCTGGTGCCGGGTCCGCCGGTGTCATGCTTGGAAGCTCAGGACGAACGGCCCGCAGGCACCGTCGTCGGTCGTCAGCGGGTTGCCGTCGATGTCCTTGGGGGTGATCGTGAGCTGAGTGCTGCTCACGGCGACCTCGCCGTAGCTGAACTGGTCGATGCCCGAGCACAGCATTCCGAGCCCGGACGGCGGCTGCGGCTCGAAGAACAGGTCATCGATGAGGGGCGCAGCCCCCGGAATTCCCACAGCGTCGTTGATCTCCCGCGCAAACGTTGCGGTTGCCGCCGGTCCGACGGTCACGTCGAGGATGCCGCTGTTCTGCGGACCCCCGGGCTCCAGCGTCTTGAACCGGGCGTCGTTCACGAGCGTGGCGTGAACGTCGGTGGTGAGGAAGACGACGTTGTTCACCCCCTGGAGGGCGCTGAGGACATGCTGGCGGTCCGCCTCGTAGCCCTCCCAGCGATCGTAGGGAAGCGAGTAGTACTGCTGGATGGGCAGCTCGTTCACCACAACCTTGAAACGAGCGTTGGAGTGGGTCACGTCGTGCAGGAACTCCTTCATCTGCCGGTCCCCGAGCAGCGTCCGGTTCGGATCGTTGATCGCGTCCAGGCAGGCCTGTGACACGGGCAGGGCCAGCGAAGGGATCAGGAGCGAGAAGGCGTTTCGGACAGCCTGAGGCGCGGTCGGCGCCAGGTCCGGCTGGCCGGTCTGCGGGTTGTCGCAGACGCCGTCCTTGCTCGCCTTGGCGGAGCGGAACGAGCGCTCGTCGAGGAAGAAGAGCTCCAGGTTCTTGCCCCACCGCCGGGTCCGGTAGAGCCCGTCACCACTGCTGTAGTCGACCGGCGCAAAGTCGGTGAACGCCTTCACGCCGCGGTCGTAGAGCAGCTGTCCGTCGATCGTGCCACTGCTGAAAACGCTCTCGAAGCGTGAGAAGTCGTTGATGAACTCGTGGTCGTCCCAGTGGGAGTAGAACCCCGCAGCGCCACGCAGGTCGGCCAGCGGCGCCTGCCCCAGATTGAGCCTGTACTTGGCCCACTTCTGCTCGACCGTGAGGGCGACCGGGTTCAGCCTGCCGGGCACCTCGCTGTCGGAGTAGATCGTGTCGCCGAGCGCGATGTTGAAGTCGTTCCCCTCAGCCTGCATGGAACCGAAGACCCCGAAGTCGTTCCAGAACGGCTGGGTCTGCCCGACGGCCGGCTCGGCGTCGTAGTCCCCGGTCCAGGCGAATTTGATCGCCGCATCGTCGTTGGTCTTCGGCGCGGTCACGAAGGTGCCCACGTCGCTGGTCGCCCCTCCGCTCGTGAAGCGATACCAGTAGCGGGTGCTCGACTGGAGCCCCTCCACGCGCCGCTGGACGGTCAGGTCGTTTGCAGTCTGCGCCTGGACCTTGAAGCTGCGGACGATGTGCGTGAAGCCTGCATCGGTGGCCACCTCAACCCGGGTCTCGCCGGCTTGATCGGCGTGCCCCCAGAGAATCGCTGAATTCGGACTCACCTCCCCCGCGGCGACCCCCAGGCTGAAACTGTCGGCGCTCGCGGCAGGGCCGAGCGACATGACAAAGGCGGCGCTGGTGATGAGAACTCCGACCGACCGACGCAGCATTGGACTCTCCCTTTGGTTGCGGCCGTCGCTTGGTGCCACGCTATCGCCGGTTTCCCCGCAGCGCAAGGGACGAGCCGAACCCTCGGCCCATTACGCAGCTCCCACCGCACCTATGCGGATCCTCGGCCCTTCTCCGGCCCTTAGTAGAAGGGCGAATTAAGGGCCAAGCCGGTCTAAACCGGTCTAGCGAAACCCCTTCAAGGCGAAACCTGTCCCCGACGAACGCCTGACCGCGATCCGCTGGCTCGCTTCCAACCTCTCCTCCTCTGCGCCTGGGCCCGGTCGCCCGCCCGGGCTCGTGGCACGAGGCACAAGAGGCTAACCGATTCCGACACAATCCCGGCATGGCAACGAGATCCCGCCGCTCGTGCCTTTCGGTCCCCGCCTCGTCGCCGAGGATGCTCGACAAGGCGCGGACGCTGGAGGCGGACGAGATCGTGATCGACCTCGAGGACTCGGTCAGGCCCGAGGCGAAGGAGGAGGCGCGGGCCGCCGCGTCCGCGGCGCTCGGGGCGGACTGGGGCACCCGTGCGGTCGCGGTTCGCGTCAACGGGATCGACACCCGGTGGTGGACAGCGGACCTGACCGCGCTGGCCGCCGCAAACCGCGGCGCCCTGGAAAGCGTCGTGATCCCGAAGTGCGAGGCCGCCGCCCACCTCGAGGCCGCCGCTCGCCTGCTCCATGAGCAGGAGCGCAGGTCGGACGCCGCCGGCCCGCCCGTGGCCCTGCAGGCACTGATCGAGACCGCGACGGGCCTCGTCCGGATCGGGGAGATCGCCGCAGCGGATCCTCGGCTGGAGACCATGATCATCGGGTACGCGGACCTTCGCGCTTCGCTCGGACGCCGGCCGGATGCCGACTATCCGGGCGACCCCTGGCATTGGGTCCGGGAGACAGTGCTCGGCAACGCCCGGGCCGCCGGCCTCGCGGCGATCGATGGTCCGAGCCTCGACGTCTCCGACGAGGGTGGGCTTCGTTCCTCCGCGGCGAGCGCCCGGGCTCTCGGCTTCGACGGCAAATGGGCCATCCACCCGAGCCAGATCGGACCGATCAACGAGACCTTCTCTCCAACCCCCGAGGAGTTCGAGCGCGCCCGGAGCGTGGTGGACGCTCTCGATGCGGAGGGGGAGAGGGGCGCCGTGCAGCTCGACGGCGAGATGATCGACGAGGCCAGCCGAAAGCAGGCCGCGCGCCTGGTCGCCCGGGGAGAGGCCGCCGGGCTGGGCTCCTAGGGACCGAGGGGAGGGGGATGACGAGCGCAGCCCGAGCCAAGTTCGTTTACGGCTTCCCCGAGGGCTCGCGCGAGATGCGTGAGCTGCTCGGCGGCAAGGGAGCCAATCTCGCCGAGATGACGCGCATGCTCGGTGCCGACCGCATCCCACCCGGGTTCACGATCAGCACGGAGGCCTGTGTGGCCTATCTGCGCTCCGGCTCCCGGTTGCCCGATGGCCTCCCCGACCAGGTCGACGAGGCGATCGAGAGCCTCGAGCGGAGCGCGGGCCGTCGTCTGGGGGACCCGGAGGACCCTCTGCTGGTGTCAGTGCGATCGGGCGCCGGCGTCTCGATGCCCGGAATGCTCGAGACGATCCTCAACCTCGGCATGAATCACGCCACGGTCAGGGGGCTTGCCGAGCGGACCGGCGACTCGCGCTTCGCGTACGACTCCTTCCGGAGGTTCGTGCAGATGTTCGGTGACGTGGTGCGAGGCATTCCGGGCGAGCGGTTCGAGGACGCGATCGCCGAGGCGAAGAAAGACGCGGGAGTGAGCCTCGACACCGAGCTCGACGACGGCCGGCTGCGAGCGCTCGAGCAACGGTTCGAGGAGATCTACCGGGAGGAAGGGGGCAAGAGCTTCCCCGACGATCCACGCGACCAGCTCTTGGAGGCGATCGGCGCCGTCTTCGACTCGTGGAACGGCAGGAGGGCGGCCGAGTACCGGCGCCTGAACGGGATTCCTGATGACGCCGGGACCGCGGTCAACGTCCAGCAGATGGTGTTCGGCAACAGGGGTCCCCTCTCCGGCTCGGGGGTTGCCTTCAGCCGCGACGAGATCACGGGCGCGCCGGAGCCGTCGGGCGACTTCCTTGCCAACGCCCAGGGCGAGGATGTCGTGTCGGGCGTCCGGAACACTCAAACCCTCGCCGAGATGGCCCATCTCCTGCCGCAGGCCCACGCCGAGCTGATCGAAGCGCTGCGGACGCTGGAGCGTCACTACCGCGACATGCAGGACGTCGAGTTCACCGTGGAGGAGCAACGTCTCTACCTGCTCCAGACCCGGGACGCGAAGCGACCCGCGCAGGCCGCGGTTCGCTTCGCGGTTGACGCCGTCGCCGAGGGACTGCTGGACCGTCCGGGTGCCCTGGCGACCATCGACGCTGCAAGGCTCGACGCCCTCCTGCATCCCACCTTCGATCCGGAGGCCGACTACGAGATCCTCACGCACGGCGTCGCTGCCTCACCCGGCGCGGCGCGAGGCGCGATCGTCTTCACCGCCGAGCAGGCGGTGGAGCGCGGCGGTTCGGGCGAGGACGTGATCCTGGTCCGTCCCTTCACGGAGGCTGAGGACGTCGCCGGGTTCGCGGCGGCTCGCGGCATCGTCACCTCGGAGGGCGGCAAAGCATCCCACGCGGCACTGGTGGCCCGGGGCATGGGCAGGCCGTGCGTCTGCGGGGCCTCCGAGCTCAACATCGACCTCGATGCGGGGCTGGTGGACGTCAACGGGCACGAGCTGCGAAGCGGCGAGACGATCGCGATCAACGGCTCGACCGGCGCCATCACGCTCGACGACGTGCCCCTCATCGTCCCCGAGATCTCGGGCGAGTTCCGCGCGGTCCTGGCGTGGGCGGACGAGATCCGGCAGCTGGGTGTCAGGGCGAATGCGGACACCCCGGAGGATTCAGCGCGGGCGCGCAGCTTCGGCGCCGAGGGCATCGGCCTGTGCCGCACCGAGCACATGTTCTTTGGTGCCGACCGGGACCGGCTCGTGAAGGAGATGTTCGTCGCTGCAGAGGAGTCGCGGCGCGAGGGCGCCGGAGGCCAGGCAGAGGCACGCTTCCATGACGCCCTCGAAGAGGTCCGGGAGATTCAGCGCTCGGATTTCGAGGCCATCTTCCGGGCCATGCGGGGGCTGCCCGTGACGATCAGGCTGCTTGATCCGCCCCTTCACGAATTCCTACCGGTGGAGCACTTCGAGGGTGAGCTGGCGGTACTCGAGCGGGACGGTGCCGAGCCGGACGAGATCGAGAGGCTCCGACGGACCCTTGCGCTCGTCCAGGAGCTGCGCGAGGCCAATCCGATGCTGGGCACCCGGGGGGTCCGGCTGGCGATTCTCTACCCAGCGATCTACGACATGCAGACGCGTGCGATCGTTGAGGCCGCGGCGGCGGCCGGCGATGAAACGGAGGTGGAGATCATGCTCCCCTTGATCGCCTACGAGACCGAGTTCGAGCAGGTTCGCGAACTGGTTGTGCGGGCGGCCGAGTCGGCGAAGCGCGAGCTGAGGTCAGGGGTGACCTATCGGGTCGGCACCATGCTCGAGCTCCCGAGAGCGTGCCTGATCGCCGGGTTGATCGGCCGACACGCCGACTTCTTCAGCTTCGGCACCAATGACCTGACCCAGACGGCGATCGGCCTCTCGCGCGATGATGCCGAGGGCGGCTTCATCGGCACCTACCTCGACCGGGGCATCATCGACGTGAGCCCATTCGAGACGCTTGACGAGCCCGGCGTCGGCGAGCTGATCCGGATTGGAGTGGAGCGTGGGAGGGCCGCCAACCCCGAGCTGGCGACGGGCATCTGCGGCGAGCATGGTGGCGACCCCCGCAGCATCCGTTTCTTCCACCGCGTCGGACTGGACTACGTGAGCTGCTCCCCCTTCCGGGTGCCCATCGCGCGGGTGGCGGCGGCCCAGGCCGTTGCGGCTGGGGCCACGGAGGGCTGAGTCAGGCTACGTGGTGGATGCCCTGACCAGACGGAACACGGCGATTGCGCAGCAAGCGAGCGCCGCCGCCGTCAGCCCGTAAGCCGCATCGGCACTCGCAACCTCCAGCAGCGCGCCGCCGACCAGGGGGCCGATCGTGTATCCGGCCGCGTAAAGCATGTTCAGCACCCCATAACCGAGGCCGCGCTCGACCTCGCCGAAGGCTTCGTCGAGCCACGGGACCGCGGCGGCGAATGTGAGGCTGAATCCGGCGCCGAACACGCCCAGCGCCAGCGCCGCTCCCAGGGTGCCGCCCAGTTCCGCCAGCAGCAGCGCCGAAGCTGCCGTCGCCGCGAGGCCGAGCACGGCGGGTCCACGCCGGCCGCGCCGATCTCCCCAGCGACCGCCCACCGGCGCGATCGCAGCGTCGACCGCTATCGACCAGGCGAACAGCAACCCGATCGCCGAGCTGGACAACGCGAGCCGGGAGTCGAGGTCGAGCGGTGCGACCACCTCGATCAGGCCCAACGCGCACGCCCCGGCAAAGGTCATGCCGATGGCGACCGCGCCCGTCCCTGATCCAACCGAGCGCCTGATCGCCGCCCAGGCGGGCGTCCGCACCGCGGCCCGTCGTTCGTGAGGCAGCAGGATCGCGGCGGCGAGGGCGAGGACGGCCGAGATTGTGCCGACGATCAGAAAGGGGGCGGCGAACGAGAGCAGGTCGGCCGTGACGCCGCCAAGCGCGGGCCCAGCGATCGATCCCGCACCGGTAGCCGCAAGGGCGACCCCGATCGCTTCGCCCCTCTGGCCTGGCCGGGCGAGATCGGAGACGAGCGCCAGCGCCGCGATCCAGCTCGCCGCCGATCCGACCCCCTGGATGACGCGCCCCAGCATCAGGAGCCAGAGGGATTCCGACACGGCGATCACCCCGGAGCCCGCCGCCGCGAGCAGCAGCCCCGCGATCAGCAGGCCCCTCCGCCCCACCGAGTCGGCCAGCCGCCCAAGCGGGAGCGATAAAAGGACGATGGGCACTGCATAGGCCGCGAAGGAGGCCCCAAGAGCGCCCTCGCTCGCCCCCGTTCGACGCTCGATCTCGGGGAGCAGAGGGGCGATCAGCCCAAGCAGAGCGGTGTCGATTGTGACCGCGGCAACCGCGATGGCGACAACCGTGCGACCGCGCGGGACGGGTTTCGGGGAGGTCGCGATTGCTCGCATGGTGGCCGGAATTTGACCTCGGCGCGGAACTCCCCCGAACAGCCCGGCGTAGCGGTCGACGTCCTGCTGGCTGGTTGCCGCCAGCCCTACTCGGCCTCGCGGACGCGAACCGGGCGCATCTCTACACTCGGAAGCCGGGCTCGGGTGTGGGGCGGGTCCGTGCCAGTGGAGAACAAGACTGTCGAAGAGAAGGAGAGAGTCGTCATCCGCTTTGCGGGTGACTCCGGCGATGGCATCCAGCTCTCCGGCAACCTGTTCGCCGCCGAGACCGCGCTGATCGGCAACGACCTGGTCACACTCCCCAACTTCCCTGCCGAGATCCGCGCCCCGGCGGGCACACTGGCGGGGGTCTCCGCCTTCCAGATCCACTTCGCCTCTCGCGAGATCCTCACCCCGGGCGGCCGCCCCAACGTCCTGGTCGCGATGAATCCCGCCGCCCTGAAGGCGAACCTGGCCGAGCTCGAGCCGAGTGGGATCGTGATCGCCAACGAGGACGGCTTCACCAAGGGCAACCTGGGCAAAGCGCACTACGACGCCAACCCGCTCGAGGACGAGTCGCTCGACGGCTACCAGGTCTTCAGGGTCCCGATGACGTCGATGACGATCCGGGCGACCGAGGGCATCGAGATCAGCTCGCGCGACGCGGCGCGGTCGAAGAACTTCTTCGCCCTCGGCCTGGTCTCCTGGATGTACGGCCGGCCGACCGACTCGACCATCACCTGGATCGGGAAGAAGTTCGAGTCGAAGCCACCGATCAGGGACGCCAACCTCGCTGCCTTCCGGGCCGGCTTCAACTTCGGCGAGACGGCTGAGCTGCTCCAGGTGAGCTACCAGGTGAAGGCGGCGCCGGCCGAGCCGGGCACCTACCGCGCCGTCAACGGGACCAGCGCGACCGCGCTCGGCCTGATCGCCGCCAGCGTGCGCAGCGGTCTTCCTCTCTTCCTCGCCAGCTATCCGATCACCCCCGCCTCCGAGCTGCTCCACGAGCTCTCTCGGCAGCGGAAGTTCGGCGTGCGGACAGTCCAGGCCGAGGACGAGATCGCTGCGGCCAACATGGCCCTCGGGGCGGCGTTCGGCGGCCACCTCGGGGTCACCGCGACAAGCGGGCCCGGGATGGACCTGAAGGCCGAGACGATAGGGCTCGCCGTGGCGCTCGAGCTGCCCCTGCTGGTGATCGACGTTCAGCGCGCGGGGCCGTCGACCGGGATGCCGACGAAGACCGAGGCAGCCGACCTACTGATGGCGATGTACGGGCGTCATGGCGAGTCACCGTTGCCGATCGTCGCCGCCTCAACGCCTGCGGACTGCTTCGAGGTCGCCCTGGAGGCGGCCCGTATCGCGGTCATCTACCGCACCCCGGTGATCCTGCTCTCGGACACCTTCCTCGCCAACTCCTCCGAGCCTTGGCGCCTCCCCGAGCTCGCCGACCTTCCCGAGATTGATCCAGGCTTCGCGAGCGAGCACGATGAGGGCAGCTTCCAGCCCTACTCGCGCGACGAGCGCGGTGCTCGGCCATGGGCCGTGCCGGGTACCCCCGGTCTCGCCCACGTGATCGGGGGCCTCGAGAAGGAGGACGTCACCGGGGAGATCTCCTACGAGTCCGACAACCACGCCCGGATGACCGAGCTTCGCACCGCAAAGGTCGCCGGCATTGCCGATGAGGTCCCGGACCTGGTCCCGGACGATCCGGACGGCGCCGACCTCCTGGTCCTCGGCTGGGGCTCGACCTACGGCGCGATCACGGGCGCGGCCCGGCCGATCCGCCGCCGAGGCGGCAAGGTCGCATGCGCCCATCTCCGCCACCTCAACCCGCTGCCGCGGAACACCGGCGATCTGCTCCGCTCCTACAAGACGGTGCTGATCCCCGAGACCAACACGGGCCAACTATGGAGGCTGATCAGGGCGGAGTTCCTGATCGACGCCGAGCGCTACAACAAGGTCGAGGGCCTCCCGATCTTTGCCGAGGAGCTCGACGAGGTGATCAGCTCCCATCTGAGCGCATGAGCGAGACGAACGGACACGCGGGAAACGGCGGCGCGCCCGAGGCTGGGAATGGCGGCGGAACCGTCACCCTGACGAAGAAGGATTTCGCCTCGGACCAGGAGACTCGCTGGTGCCCGGGCTGCGGCGACTACGCGATCCTCGCCACCGTCCAGCAGTTCCTCCCCGAAATGGGCATCCCGCCGGAGAAGATCGTCTTCGTCGCAGGAATCGGCTGCGCGGGCCGCTTCGCCTACTACATGAGCACCTACGGGGTGCACGGCATCCACGGCCGCGCCCCGGCGCTCGCCACTGGCCTGGCGATCGCCCGCCCCGACCTTTCTGTCTGGGTGATCACCGGCGACGGCGACTCGCTCTCGATCGGCGGCAACCATCTGATCCACGCCCTGCGTCGCAACGTCCCGATCAACATCCTGCTCTTCAACAACCAGATCTACGGCCTCACCAAGGGCCAGTACTCTCCGACCTCCGAGCAGGGCAAGGTCACCAAGTCGACGCCCTTCGGCTCTCAGGACCACCCGTTCAACCCGGTCGCCCTCGCTCTGGGGGCCGACGCCAGCTTCGTCGCGCGCACCGTCGACACGGACCGCGACCATGAGACCGAGGTGCTGCGGGCGGCCGCCTCCCACCGCGGCTCCTCCTTCATCGAGATCTACCAGAACTGCAACGTCTTCAACGACGGCGCCTTCGACGCCGTTCGCGCCAAGGGCAAGGAGGCGAACCAGATCCGCCTGGTCGACGGCGAGCCGATCCGCTTCGGCGCCGAGGGCAAGCGCGGGGTGGTCCGCTCACAGAAGGGGCGCCTCGAGATCGCCGACGTCGCCGAGGTTGGCGAGGGCGCGCTGGTCGTCCACGACGCCGACGATCCGACCCTCGCCTACGCGCTCGCCCGTCTCGCCGATCGTCCGACGGGCCCGACTCCACTCGGGGTGATCCGCGCGAGCGATCGGCCCACCTACGCCGAGGGCGTCGGTGCGGAACTGGCTGCCGCCCAAGAGGGCGCCGGTGACGACGATCTCGCCGCCGTGCTGCGCTCGGGCGACACCTGGACCATCGAGTAAGTCCAGCTAGAGGCGCTTTCCCGGCACCGTCGAAGCAGTTGACGATGCCTTCCCGCGTCTACGTGATCGAGCTCGCTCGAGAAGCCGGCCGCCGTCGGGATCCCCGCATCCCCTGGGTCTACGTCGGCTCGAGCGCCCGCGACCCCGAGACTCGCTTCGAGCAGCACCGCGGCGGCAACCGCTCGGCGCGACTCGTCAAGCGCTTCGCCCTCCGGCTTCGCCCCGACCTCTATGAGGACCTGGGAGCCTTCCGCGGCTCGCGCCTCGCGCGGGAGGCGGAGCTCCGCCGCGCGCGAGAGCTCGCCGAGTGCGGGTTCGTCGCCCACTGCGACGGCACTTCCTACGGCCGGGACGTCGCGGACTGGAGCGAATGGGACCACGCGCGGCTGGAGCCTGTGATCTCCTACCTCGACGCCGCGGCGCTGGATCTCGCCGACTCGGCCTTCAAGCCGCTCACCGCGGAGCCGGCCGCTCGCCTCCTGCACGGCGAGTACGGCTTCTGGGTCCGTGACTACCTCGATCAGGACGATCCGCCGCCCGGCTACGGACTATTCCCGCAGGTTCGCCTCGACGTGCTCGAGGATCGCCTTGCGGAGATCCTGCCCGCCGAAATCGAGTCGACCAACAAAGCAGAAGAGAATGAGACTTCCGTTCGCAACCTGGGGCGGGAGCTGCCCCCGACATAATCGGAGGCGGTGCAGACCGCCGCGAAACTCACACGCGGACGCGACTCGTATGACCGCCAGGCATGGGGTGATGCCTACGAGTCGCTGAGCGCCGCTGACCGGCAGGCTCCGCTCAATCCGGACGATCTCGAGGCGCTCGCGTACTCCGCGTACATGCTCGGGCGCGAACGGGAGCACCTGGAGCTCCTGGAGCGGGCCTACCGAGCCCACTTGGACGCCGGCGAACCGCTACCCGCTGTTCGCTGCGCCTTCTGGCTCGGCCTGACCCTTTCCATCTCCGGCGAGATGGGGCGTGGGAACGGATGGTTCGGCCGTGCGAACCGCCTGCTCGACCGCGAGGGGACGGACTGCGTCGAGCGCGGCTATCTCACCCTTGCGCGGCTCTTCGAGCACGAGGCCGATGGCGACCTGGAACGTTCCGCTGCCGCATCTGCCGACGCGGTCGCGGTGGGGGAGCGCTTTAGCGATGCCGACCTCGTCGCGTTCGGGTCCTTCACTCAGGGCGACGCCCTGATCCGTCTCGGCCGGCTCCGCGAGGGGCTGGCGCTTCTCGACCTGGCGATGGTGGGCGTCCTCGCCGGCGAGGTCTCGCCGGTCAGCTCGGGGATCGTCTACTGCGGCGTAATCCTCGCCTGCGAGCAGGCGCACGACCTGCGCCGCGCCCGGGAGTGGACGACCGCACTGTCGGACTGGTGCAAGGCCCAGCCCGACCTGGTCGCCTTCACGGGCCGCTGCCTCGTCCACCGTGCCCAGATCATGCGGCTGGACGGCTCCTGGCAGGAGGCGATCGAAGAGGCGGGCCGCGCCGCCGAGCGCTGCCTGAAGGGAGAGAACCCGGTCGCGGCCGGCGAGGCCCACTACCAGCGAGGCGAGGTCCACCGCCTCCGCGGCGAGCATTCGGCCGCCGAGGAGGCGTACCGCGCCGCGAGCGCCCAGGGCTGGGAGCCCCAGCCGGGGCTCGCTCTGCTGAGGCTTGCCCAGGGCGACCGTAAAGCCGCGGAAGCCACGATGCGCAGGGCGATCGCGGAGGCCGGCGATCCCGGCAAGCGGGCGAGGCTGCTGCCTGCCCACGTCGAGATCGCGGCGGCCGTCGGGGACCTCGAGGAGGCCGACCGGGCCAGCGCGGAGCTCGACTCGATCGCCGAAGCCGAGGAGAAGCCCGGAGCGCTCGGCGCGATGGCCGCCCAGGCGCGCGGCGTGGTCGAGCTCTCCGAGGGACGCTCCCAGGAATCCCTTGCCTCGCTGCGCCGCGCCAATGAGATCTGGAGAGGCCTGGCCGCGCCCTACGAGAGCGCCAGGGCGCGAGAGCTGATCGGTCTGGCCTGCCGGAGCCTGGGGGACGAGGACAGCGCCCGGCTCGAGCTCGAGGGTGCCCGAGAGACGTTCGCCCGCCTCGGAGCGGCCACCGACCTCGCCCGGATCGAGGGCCCGTCGGGCCTCGGCGGCGAGGTGGACCAGCACCAGCTCACCAAGCGCGAGCTTGAGGTCCTCCGCATGCTCTGGGCCGGTGAGACGAACAAGGAGATCGCCGCCGATCTGGTCCTCAGCGTCAGGACGGTCGACCGGCACGTGAGCAACATCTACGCCAAGCTAGGGATCTCCTCCAGGGCCGCCGCCGCGAGCTACGCCCACGAGCACGGCCTGGTCCGATCTCCCTCTGGGTGAGATCACCCACGCAGGCACCCCAAAATTGGGTGATTCACCCGATGCGCGCCCCGCTTGGGCGTCATACCTTCAGTCCTGCAATGGGCGAGAACGGAATCACGCATGAGCACGACGTCATCGTCATCGGAGCGGGGCCCGCGGGAATCGCCTCCGCCCTGGCCATGAAGGATGCCGGCCTGTCCCCGGTCGTCCTCGACAGGGCCGACCGGGTCGCCTCATCTTGGCGATCGCGCTACGAAAGCCTCAGGCTCAACACCTGGCGTCCCTTCTCGCACCTGCCCGGCCGTCCCTACCCGAAGGGCACACCCACCTTCCCGAGCCGCGCGCAGGTCATCGAGCACATCGAAAGCCACGCCGGCGAGGACGGGATGGAGCTCCGCCTTCGCACCCAGGTCGATCGGATCGAGGACAGCCAAGGGGGCTGGCTCGTGCGCACGAGCGCGGGCGAGCTACGGGCGCCTCAGGTGATCGTCGCCACCGGCTTGGAGGGGACGCCCGCCATTCCCGATTGGCCCGGGCGCGAGACCTTCGAGGGGGAGCTGATCCACTCCGCCGAGTACCGGAAGCCGGAACCGTTCGAGGGGAGGCGCGTCTTGGTGGTCGGGCCGGGATCCTCTGGCATGGAGATCGCCAACGAGCTTGCCGAGGGCGGCGCCGCGAAGGTCTGGCTCGCCGTCCGGACCCCGCCCAACATCATGCTGCGCCAGGGTCCCGGGCCCGTGCCCGGGGACCTGATCGGGACCTGGTTCTGGCACCTGCCGACGGCCCTCGCCGACCGGATGGCGCGCTTCGGCTCCCGCATGGACTTCGGCGACCTCACCGAGTTCGGCCTGGCGCGTCCGGAGACTGGCGTCTTCACGGATGCGAGACGGCGACACAAGGCCCCCGCGATCGTCGACAAGCAGGTGATCGAGTCGATCAAGGAGGGGCGGATCGAGGTGGTCCGCGCGGTTGCCTCGCTCGGCTCGGATTGGGTCGAGCTCGCCGACGCGGCACGGATCGAGCCGGAGGCGGTGATCTGCGCGACGGGATATCGGCGTGGGCTAGAGACGCTGGTGGGCCACCTCGGCGTGCTCACCGAGCACGGCATGCCGCGCGTGATCGCCCCGCGGCCCGCCGCCCCCGGCCTGCGCTTCGTCGGCTATGTGGCGCGCCCGGGCGGCCTCGGCTACATGGGCAAAGAGGCGAGGCGCTCGGCCAGGGCCATCGCTCGCGAGCTTCGCAGGGACCGATCCAGCGAGGAGGACGAGGATGGCGACCTCGGTTCGCCGCGCCGCACCGGCGCTCAGCGGGTGGCTTGACGAGAACCTGATCAGCGCGGCGCCGGCGAGCCTCGAGCAGCTCGAGGAGATCGTCACCGACGTCGGCCAAGCCCCGTGGCTGTGGGGTCACGCGGTCTCGTTCGATCTCGAGCGCCGCAGTCACCGCGTGCTCTACAAGACCGACGCGTTCGAGATCGCGCTGTTCGGCTGGGCGACGGGCCAGGACACCCTCTTCCACGACCACGGCGGCGCGAGCGGCGCGGCGTTCATCTGCAGCGGGATGCTGGTCGAGGACGTGGTCGAGGCCCGGGACGGGCGGGTGGTGCGTGTGCGCACCCACGCCCGCCGCGCGCAGTCGGCGTTCAGCTTCGGGCCCGACTACATCCACCGGGTCCGGCACGACCCCGCGCACGGGGTGGCCCTTTCGGTTCACGCCTACACCTCCGCGGTCTCGGACGCGCTCGACTACGAGGTCCGGCCCGACGGGACCCTGCGGGTGCTCAATCCGGTTCGCGAGCTTCAGCCGTACTAGACAGCGGCGAAGCGCTTCATCACCCGAGCAAGGAGCCGAGATGAGAAGACTCTGGGACCACGTATTCAGCGCGATCTACGACCCACTGCTCTGGATTGCGGAGCGGGGCGGAATGGCCCGGCGGAGACCGAACCTGCTGGGGCAGGCGAGCGGGCGGGTTCTCGAACTGGGCGCGGGAACCGGCCTCAACGTCCGTCACTACCCCGAGGGCATCGAGGAACTCGTCCTCACCGAGCCGGTGGCGCCGATGGTCACGCGGTTGAAGCAGCGCGTGCGGCGGAGCGGACGGGACTGCACCGTCGTGGCCGCCGGTGCCGAGGCGCTTCCGTTCGACAACGACAGCTTCGACACAGTGGTCTCGACCCTGGTCCTCTGCACAGTGGATGACCCGCGGCGTGTAATCGAGGAGATCGCCAGGGTCCTGCGGCCGGGCGGGCGCCTGCTCTTTCTCGAGCACGTCCGCTCCGACTCCACCCGGCTCGCCCGCTGGCAGGACCGCCTGCACCGGCCCTGGCACGCCTTCGCTGCCGGGTGCCACGCCAACCGGCCGACGGTCGAGCTGCTCCGCGAGAGCCCGCTTCGGGTCGACGGGGTCGAGCGGGACCGGTGGAGTTGGATGCCGCTGCTCGTCCACCCGCTCGCGATCGGAAGCGCGAAAGCGGGGACGCCCGAATCGCATAGGGCGCGATAGCGTTCCGACCCGGGATGAGAGACGGAAGCTCGGTGCCGTGAAGTACAAGCCGCCCCAGTGGGAGGAGATGTCCCCTGCCCGCCGCTTCTTCGAGGCAGCCATCCTGCCGTCGGCGTTCGGCTTGCTCTGCGGCCTCGCCCTGGGAGTCTCGTCGCCCCTTTACCTGATCGGTGTCGTTCTCTCCCTGTTCGGCGGTGTCGGAGGCGGCGCCCAGTACGCGCGCCGCGGCGACGCCCTGCTTCGCGGCCTCGTCGCAGGGGCACTGTTCGGGATCTTCATCCTGCTCGGCTTCGAGCTCGGTGGTGAGGACGAGGCCAAGCTCGATCTGCCCGATCCGCACGTGGTCCTCCTGGTCTTCACGGTCGTGCCGTCGCTCTTCCTCCACTGGCTCGGCTGGCGGCTGCGACCGAGGCTGCTCGGGGCCGAGACCGCCTAGATCCGCGGATGGATGCGGAGACGGTCAGGGCGCTGCTCGAGGAGCAGTTCGAGCACGCCGGCGATCCCGAGCGGTCGCACGCGATGTACCAGGACGACGCGGTTCTGGAGTTTCCGCAGTCCGGGGAGCGGTTCGACGGGGTCGAGAACTTCCGCGAATGGCGTAGCCAGTATCCCGCGGAGACGGAGTTCGAGATCGGGGAGATCAGGGGAGCGGGCGATGTCTGGGTCGTCGAGCTGACCGTCACCTATGACAAGGGCCCGAGGAACTTCGGCGTCAGCATCCACGAGTTCCGCGACGGCAGGATCGCTCGCGAGACGATCTACGTGGCCGAGGGTTTCGACGCTCCCGAGTGGCGGGCGCGCTGGCGGGCCGCGCCCTAGGAACGTCAGACGCCCAGGACGCGCCGCATCGAGCGCCGAGCGCGCGCGAAGACCTCGGGGTCGCGCCAGAGCTGAAAGCCGTAGCTCGCCGCCGCGGCGAGAGCGTTGAGCTGGAAGGCGACGTCGGCCGGCTCGGTGTCGCCCGGCAGGTCGCCCGCCTCGACGGCCAGGGCGGCCTCGCGCTCGAGCACGCCGAGCCACCGTTCCATGGTCTCGGCGACCACGTCGCGCATCGGGCCGGGGCGGGCGTCGTACTCGATCGTCGCCGTGGTCAGAAAGCAGCCGCCGGGCATCACCTCGCGCCGGTGGTAGTCGAGCCAGCTGTCGCACAGGGCGAGCAGGCGGGGGAGCCCCGGCCGCTCGTCCGCGACCGGCGCCCAGACCTCGGCCCGGAACTGCTCGATCGCGGCCTCCAGCGTCGCCCGCTGGAGCTCTCTCTTGCTGCCGAAGAGGCTGAAGACGCTGCTCTTCCGCATCTCGGCCTCGCTGGCCAGGCCGCCGATCGTCAGACCCTCGAGCCCATCGACCGAGGCGCGGTCGACCGCCGCCCGCGTGACCGCGGCGCGGGTCTCCGCGACTGCCGATTGGGAGCGGCGAGGCATGCCGAGATGATATACCGTACGGTCGTCCGATAAATGATGGAAGCGAGGACGAGATGAAGGTGCGATGGCTTGGCTGGGCGGGCGTCGAGATCGAGGCGGAGGCGGCGGCGCTCGTGATCGATCCGCTGGCCGATCCGGGCACCACGTTCGCCGCGCTTGCCGAGGATGCCCGCGAGCGCCTGCAGCCGCCGGAGGTGACGGCGCCAGCCGCCACCGAGGCGCTCGCCGGCCTGGTCAGCCACCTGCATCGAGATCACACGGACGCGGGTGCACTGGACGATGCGCTGGCCCCGAACGCAGCGGTCTACGAGCCCGTCTGGCCGGGCGGCGAGGACGCGGAGAACCTCTCCCTGGCGCAGGCAAACTTCGAACTCGAGCGCGCGGGTCTCGAACGACGCGCGTTCGCGGTCTGGGAGTCGGCCGAGATCGGCCCGTTCACGGTGACGGCGCTGCCCGCGGTGGACGGTCTGGGCGACCCCCAGGTTTCCTGGCTCGTCGAGGCGGACGGCCATCGTCTCCTGCACCTCGGCGACACGATCTTCCACGGGTACTGGTGGCGGATGGTCCGCCGCCACGGGCCCTTCGACGTCGTGCTCGCGCCGATCAACGGCGCGGTCGTCGACTTCCCGAACCTGCAGCCGCCGAGCTCGCTGGCTGCGGCGATGGAGCCCGAGCAGGCGGCACTCGCCGGGGAGCTGCTTGGTGCTCGCGCGCTCGTCCCGATTCATTACGGCGGCTTCTCCGCCGACCCCTGGTACCGGCCGATCGAGGACGCGCGTGAGCGCTTCGAGGCCGCCGCGACCGATCGCTCGTATGAGGTCCGCGTGCTCGATCCCGGTGAGAGCTTCGAGCCGGTGGCCGTCCACGGATAGCCTTGCGGCGCATGCCGCGGGCGCAGGCCAAGGAATGGCAGCTCGATAGGGACCGGCTGACCGGCCTGCTCGAGCAGGAGGCGCGGCGCTTCGTCGATCACCACCACGGATCACGGAAGCTCTTCGAGCGAGGGGAGAGTGCCCTGCTGGGGGGTGTGCCGATGCCGTGGATGACGGAGTGGGCGAGCCCATTCCCGGTCTTCGCCGCGAGCGCCGAGGGTGCTCACTTCACCGACGTCGACGGCAACGAGTACGTCGATCTCTGTCTTGGAGACACCGGGGCGATGACCGGCCATTCGCCGCAGGCCACGGTCGAGGCCGTGGCCGAGCGCGCGGCCAGCGGGATCACGCTGATGCTCCCGACCGAGGACGCGAGCTGGGTGGCCGCCGAGCTCGGCCGCCGCTTCGGCCTTTCGCGCTGGCAGTTCGCGCTGACGGCCACGGACGCCAATCGCTTCGCGCTTCGCCTGGCCCGGGCGATCACCGGCCGGCCGAAGGTCCTGGTCTACGCCTGGTGCTACCACGGCACCGTCGACGAGAGCTTCGCGATCGAGGTCGAGGGCGAGACCAGGTCGCGGCCGGACAACATCGGCGCGCCGGTGGATCCGGGGGTCACCACGAGGGCAATCGAATGGAACGACGTGTCGGCCCTGGTGCGCGCGCTGGAGCCCGGCGACATCGCCTGCGTGCTTGCGGAGCCGGCGATGACCAACGCGGGGATCGTGCTCCCCGACGACGGCTACCACGAGTCGCTGCGGGAGCTCACACGCGAGCACGGGACCCTCCTGATCATCGACGAGACCCACACGTTCTGCGCCGGGCCCGGCGGATACACCGCCGCCGAGGGACTCGATCCCGACCTGCTCACGATCGGCAAGGCGATTGCGGGGGGCATCCCGGCCGCCGCCTACGGGATGACCGAGGAGGTCGCCGAGCGGATCGACGATTACATGCGGGGGCTCGAGGTTTCCGACGTTGGCGGCATCGGCGGCACGCTGGCGGGAAACGCACTCTCCCTCGCCGCAGCCCGCGCGACTCTCGAGCAGGTGCTGACCGAGGAGGCCTTCGCCCACATGATCGAGATGGCCGAGCGCTTCGAGGCCGGCGTCAACGAGGTGATCGGGGCGCACGGCGTGTCCTGGAACGCGGTCAGGCTCGGCTGCCGCGTCGAGTACCACTTCCAGGCGACCCCGCCTCGGAACGGCTCTGAGGCGGTGGCTGCAGACGACGGCATGCTCGGCCGCTACATGCATCTCCACGCGCTCAACCGCGGGATCCTGCTGACGCCGTTCCACAACATGGCGCTGATGTGCCCCGCCACCACCGAGGCGGACGTCGACAGGCACACGCGGGCGTTCGATCAGGCCGTGAGCGCCCTCGCAAGCTTGCCTTCAGCCTGATCGTCCCCCCTTCAGGTGGAGGACAATTGATTGTCGGTATGGCGCCTACGATCGGCCAGAAGTTGCGTGACGCCCGCGCAGAGCGCGGCGTAGAGCTCGGCGAGGTCGAGCAGGCCACCAAGATCCGGGCCAGGTTCCTGGAGGCGATGGAGCACGACCGCTGGGAGGCCCTCCCTGGACCGGCCTACGAGCGCGGCTTCCTGGACATCTACGCCCGTTACCTCGGCCTCGACCAGCAGGCCCTCCTCGATGAGTACTCGAAGACGGTCGAGGCGGAGGGCCACGAGCCGATACCCGAGTCGGTCATCAAGGCCGGCACCCTGAAGCAGACACGCCCCGCCCACCGCTCCCGCTCGATCAATCCGGCGCCGGTGGCCAAGGTCGCGGCGGGCGTCGTGGTCCTGGTGATCATCGGCCTGGTGATCGTGGGGTCGATCGGCGGATCGGACGACGGGAGCGGGAACGAGAAGCAGCCGAAGAAGCGAGACAGCGGGAGCAAGGCGGCCGGCCCGGCCGCGACGACGACCAGCACGACGAGCACGACGCCCGCCGGTCAGGTGTCGGTCGAGCTGCGCGCGACGGCTCCCGTCTGGGTCTGCCTGGTCGACGACGGCGGTAGCCCGCTGGTCGACAGCCAGACGTTGGACAGCAACGAGTCGCGCGGGCCATTCAGCGCCGGCGGATTCGACGTCACCTTCGGGAACGGGTCGGTCGAGATGACCGTCGACGGCGAGCCGGCCCGGATCCCACAGGCCGCAGAGCCGCTCGGCTACCGGATCACACCGACCGGGGTGCGGAAGCTCGACCCCTCCTCACGGCCCACCTGCGTCTGAGATCCGGGGTCGAGCCATCCGGCGCGCTGTGTCAGTACCAGCGACCGCGCGCGAAGCCACCGAACGCGATCAAGCCGATCAGGATCACGACGATGCCGATCCAGACCTTCGTCACGAACAGCAGGATGATCCCGATGATGACAATGATGCCTCCGAGCGAGATCCCCCCGATACCGCCACGACGTTCCGGTGTCGCCATCAACTCCTCCTTGTAATAGACGAAACGAGATATGAGTACCCAGCGCCGCTCCCAGCTAACCGCCGGCCGCCGATCCATCCGCGGCCCAGAGATCGCGGAGCTGCGGGCGTTCTGCACCGCCGTGGACCTCGGAACTCTCGGGAAGGCAGCGGTGTCGCTCAAGATCAGCCAGCCGGCGCTCTCGAAGCGGCTGCGAGCGCTGGAGGCCGCTGCCGGCACTCGTCTGCTCGAGCGCTCACCTCGGGGGGTGTCGCCCACTGCAGCCGGGCGCCGTCTCTACCCGGAGGCGCGTCGTCTGCTCGAGCAGGCCGATGTCGTCGAGCGGTTGCTCGAGGCAGCCCCGCGCGAGCAGGCGCCGATCGAGCTCGCGGTGAGCCACACAATCGCGGAGTTCTTCCTCCCGCCCGAGCTGGTCGCCTACCAAGCGGAGGGCCGGCGCCCGCCGGTGCAGCTGACGATCGCCAACTCGGGCGCCGTGCGTCTGATGGTGGCCGAGGGCCGGGCCTCGATCGGGATCGCCGCGGCGGGCCCCGAGGGCGGGGCGAATGGGCCGGACGAGCTGGAGGAGCTCGAGCTGCTGGAGGACGAGGTCGTCCTTGCAGTGCCCCAGGACCACGCCTGGTACCGGCGCAAGCGAGTTCCCCAGGAGCTCTTCCTCTCCACCCCGATGGTCATGCGTGACGAGGATGCCCACGTCCGCCGCCGGGTCGAGGCCGAGCTTGCCGGGCGCGGCCTCACCCTGGCGGAGCCGCTGATCGAGGCGGCCACTACGGCGGTGGCGAAGCGCGAGGCGCTGCAGCGCTCGGCGCCGGTGATCCTCTCCGCGCTCTCCCTGGACGAGGCCCGGGACCGCCTCTATCGCCGGCCCGTCACCGGGCTCAGCTTCCCGCGCCGGTTCGTGGTCGTGTGCCGCTCGCTCGCGTCGCTGGCGCGCCGGGACCGCGACTTCGTCGATTTCATCCGTAGGCGCAGGCAAAACAGCCAGGGCTCATAACCAAGGGTTATGGGTGGCATAACCGATCGGTGCCACGAATCGGCGCGAAGGCCTTGCCCTTCCGGGGTGCCGACCTAGAGTGAGATCAGGTCGGTGCAGTATCGGTCGCGTTCTAGGTGAGTTTCCAGCGGCCCCCTAAGCCGACCAACACACATATAAGTACCTCTCCTCCCTGTAGCACCGTTAGCGCCCCGCCCCGGCGGGGCGCTTCGAGTTGCGCGCGCCCTATTCGGCGAGCTAGCCGGCGGCGCCCAGACCCCGACCAGATGCTGGGCGCGACGCGCTAGCGCGCCTTCTCCAGGAGCCGCTCGGCGAGCCGGTTCATACCGCGCTCGCGGGCGGCCCCGGCGGCGCCGCGATAGTCGGTTCGCTTGTCGCGGGGGCGGCTCACCTTGGGGTGCCGAAGCGTCGCCACGTCCTTGAAGGCGAGCAGCTGCTCGCGATCCCCGATCAGCGCGGTGCGGAGGGCCGGGCGGGGCTCGCGGATTGCGGCGTCGAGCACCTTCTCCAGTGAGCCGTGCTTGCGGAGCAGCTCGACTGCCGTCTTCTCCCCGACGCCCTTGGCTCCGGGAATGCCGTCGGAGGGGTCGCCGCGCAGGGCGATCAGGTCCGGGACGAGCTTCGGCGGGATTCCGTAGCGCTCCTTGACCTCGGCCGGCCCCATCGGCTGGCCGCCCTGCTTCCCGGTGCTGACGTAGAGGACCTTCGTGCTCCCGCTCGCGCACTGGAACATGTCCCGGTCCCCGGTCATCAGGAGGCTGCGCCCGCCCGCCTTGCTCTCCTTCGCCGCGAGCGAGCCGAGGAGGTCGTCGGCTTCGAACGAGTCGGTGGTAGCGATCTTCCAGCCGAAGGCGCCGAAGAAATCGGCGGAGTCATCCCATTGGGGGCGGAGCTCGTCCGGAAACGCCGCCTCGCGGTCGGCGTGGTAGGCCGGGAAGAGTTCGAGGCGGTAGGTGGCCGCATCCGGGCCGAAGCAGAGCACCACGGCGCGCGGGTTGTGCGCCTCGACCTCCCGGAGGATGAGGTTGGCGGTTCCGAGGAGAGCGTTGACCGGGTTGCCGTCGGGCCCCTTGATCGATTTCGGCAGCGCGTAGAAGGCCCGGAAGAGCATCGAGGGCGCATCGACGGCGAGCAGGGGCCGAGTCACCCCCCGGACGCTAACGCGAGACGCCCGCGGAGCCTAGGCCGGAACGCCGAGCAACGCCGCCTCTACCTCACGGAGGCGGTCGACGTCGCCGCGGATGCCGGCGACGGCGTCGTTAAAGAGGAAGGCCTGGGCGAGCTTGACGATCGCGAAGCCGAGGATCGCCGGCTCCACCGGCGGCTCGTAGGCGCCGGCCTTGACCTCCTCGATGATCAGCGCCGTGATCAGCTCCACGATCCGGGGCTGGACGATCCCGGCCCCGGAGGCGATCAGGCGGAGCGCAGCGTCCCGCTCCTGGTCGACGAAGGCACGCAGGGCCGGGGCGTCCGCGAGGGCGCGGTTGAAGCGGTCGAAGGTGTCGAGCAGGCCGGGGCCGCCCTTTCCCTCGAGGCCGGCGCGGGCCTCGGCCAGCACCGGCTCGGTCGCGCGGATGACCACCTCGCCGATCAGGTTGTCGCGGGACCCGAACCAGCGGTAGACGGTCGCGCGGCCGACCCCGATCTCCGCGGCGATCGCCTGGACGTCCACCCGGCGCCCTCGCAGGTAGCGCTGGAGGCCCGCCTCGATCACGTCCTCGCGGCTGGCCGCGGGGGGTCTCCCTCGCTGTCTGGTCGCTCCCATTCGAGACATACCTAAAATTATGTATGGATGATCCCGCCGCTTTGACGGGAGGTCGATTGTGGAGGAGAGCACAGGCGATCGCCGCTATGGCGGTTGCAGTCGGGCTTACTGGGGCCCCGCGCGAACGTCCCGGAGTGGCCCCTATGGCGGCTACTGCGGGACGTTCAGCTCAGGCCAGGGCTTGTTCCAAATCGGCCACCAGGTCCTCGGCGGCTTCGATCCCGCATGAGAGACGCACCAGGTCCGGTGGCACGGCCGCCGCCGAGTCCTCCGCTGACTGGTGAGTCATCGCCTGCGGCACCTCGATCAGGGACTCGACGCCACCGAGGGACTCCGCCAGCGTAAACAGCTCGGTACGGGCGACGATGCCGGTCGCATCGGGGTGGCGAAAGGACACCATTCCGCCGAAACCCGGCCACCGCACATCCTCGACGTCGTCCGCTGAGCTGAGATATGCGCTCACCGCCCGGCCGTTCTCGGTGTGGCGCGCCACCCGCAGAGCCAGTGTGCGCAGGCCGCGGTGAACGAGGAAGCAGTCGAGGGGGCCAGGCACCGCTCCGACCGAGTTCTGGACGAAGCGGACCCGCTCGTGCAGCTCCGGGTCCCGGACGATCGCGGCGCCGCCGACGACGTCGGAGTGGCCCCCCAGGTACTTGGTGGTGGAGTGGACCACCACGGCCGCACCGAGCTCGAGCGGCCGCTGCACGACCGGGGTGGCGAAGGTGTTGTCGACCGCCACCGGAATGCTGCCGGCCGCTTCGACGACGGCCGCCAGGTCGACCACGTTCAACAGCGGGTTGGTGGGGCTCTCCACCCAGACCAGGCTCGTGTTCTCGCGGAGCGCCCCTCGCATCGCTTCGGGGTTGCGCTGGTCGACCAGGTCATAGGTGAGCCCGAACCCGGTCAGCACCTTGTCCACCAGCCGGTAGGTGCCGCCGTAGAGGTCGAGCGGCAGGATCAGGTGGTCGCCGGCCTCGCAGAGGGCGGTGATCACGGCGTGGGTCGCGGCCATGCCGCTCGCGAACGCCGAACCCAGGCCTCCCTCGAGCTCGCCCAGCGCCCGCTCCAGCGCCGCCCGGGTGGGGTTGGCCGACCGGGAGTAGTCGAAGTCCTCGGTGAACTCGCCCGGTGCCCTCTGCCGGAAGGTCGAGGTCTGATGGATCGCGGGGATCACCGAGCCGTAGGCGGGATCGGGATCAAGACCAGCGTGGACCACCTTGGTATCCAACCGGTGCCCGGTTTCCCCCTGCCCCTCGGCGCTCACCTGTTGAGGACCTCGATCAGATCGAGCGGGGTGAGGATCCCGAGCGGCCTCCCGGCGCGCATCACGATCACCGCCTGGCGGCCCTCCTCGAGCAGCCTGATCGCGTCCTCCGCGGAATCCTCGGATGCGAGCTCGGGCAGCGGCGGCTCCAGCACCTCGGTCACCTCCTGCTTGAGGATCCCGGGGTGCTCCGCCGATGCCCACAGCAGGCCGCGCTCGCTAACGACTCCGACGAAGACGCTCTCGTCCTCCGCGGAGACGACCGGGACCTGGGAGACGCCGTGCTGGCGCATCAGCTCCAGCGCCCGCCCGACCTCGTCGTGGCTCGAGACGGTCAGCAGGGCCCCGCCGACGCCCTTGTCGTCCAGCAGCTCTCCCGCGGTACGACCGCCGCCCGCCAGATAGCCGTGCTCGCGCATCCAGTGTTCGTTGAACACCTTCGAGAGATAGGGGCGGCCTCCATCGGGCAGCAGCGTGACGACCAGGGCCTCGGGATCGTCGGCCTCGCGTGCCACCTGCAGGGCCGCGTAGACCGCCGTCCCCGAGGAGCCGCCGGCGAAGAGCCCCTCCCGCGCCACCAACCGGCGCGCCGCGACGAACGAGTCTCGGTCGCTGACCCTGATGTAGCGGTCGATCACGTCCTTGTGCAGGGTGTCCGGCCAGAAGTCCTCGCCGATTCCCTCGACCCGGTAGGGGTGCACCGGCCCACCGGAGTAGAGGGACCCCTCCGGGTCCGCGCCGACCACCTCGATCTCGGGGTTCTGCTCCTTGAGGTAGCGGCCGGCGCCGCTGATCGTGCCGCCGGTCCCCACCCCGACCACGAAGTGGGTGATCAGTCCGGCCGTCTGGCGCCAGATCTCGGGGCCCGTGGAGTGATAGTGAGCCTCCGGGTTGGCCGGGTTGAAGTACTGGTTGGGCTGGAAGGCGCCCTCGATCTCCTCGGTGAGGCGATCGGCCACTCGGTAGTAGGCCCGGGGGGAGTCCGGGGGCACGTCGGTCGGGCAGATCACCACCTCCGCGCCGTAGGCCCGCAGGGTGTCGATCTTCTCCCTACTCATCTTGTCCGGCATGACCGCGATCACCCGGTAGCCGCGCAGAACCGCGACCATCGCCAGGCCGAGCCCGGTGTTCCCGGAGGTGGGCTCCACCAGCGTTCCGCCGGGCTTCAGCGCCCCGGAGCGCTCGGCGGCGTCGATCATGGTCACGGCGGGGCGATCCTTGATCGAGCCGCCCGGATTCCCGAACTCGACCTTGGCGACCAACGGCGTCGTCAGCCCGGGCTCGAGCCGGGAGAGGCGCACCAGAGGCGTCTCCCCGATCAGGTCGAGCGCCGAGTCCTTTACCTCGGTCTTGTCGAGCCCGGGGCGTGCCCTCGTGGCCACCCTTTGAGATTACCCGCGGGTGCCCGGCGTCAACGCACGCCGGCACGTCGGGTGGACCGAGCGGGTCCTACCAGCGGACGGGCAGCGTCTTCAGCTGATTCAGGAACGCCGAGATGGCCGGTTGGGGCTCGCCGGCGAGCTCCATGTCCGGGAAGCGGCGCAGGGTCTCCTCGAAGAGGATCCGCAACTCGAGGCGGGCGAGGGCCGCGCCGAGACAGAAGTGCCGGCCGCCCGCGCCGAAGGCCTGGTGCTCCGGATTGCGGTGCACATCGAAGCGCTCGGGGTCCTCGTAGACGTCCTCGTCGCGGTTGGACGAGATGTACCACATGAGCACCTTCTCGCCCTCCTTGATGGGCTGTCCGGCGATCTCGGTGTCGCGCATGGCGGTGCGGCGGAAGTGCGCGAAGGCCGGGTACAGGCGCAGGCACTCCTCGACCGCGCCCGGTATCAGGGACGGGTCCTCGGCCAGCTCGCGCATCAGCTCGGGGTGCTCCATCAATGCGCGCATGCCGCTCGTGTAGGTCGCCTTGGTCGAGTCGTTGCCGGCGGCGACCAGCAGGAAGAAGCCCATCACGATCTCGTGCTCCTGAAGCGATTCGCCGTCGATCTCGGCGTGGACGAGGACGCTGGTCAGGTCGTCCGTCGGGTTCTCGCGTCGCTCCTCGATCATGATGCGGCAGCGCTCAAAGAGCTCAGGGATGTCCTCCTGCAGGATCTGATCGAGCCCGCCGGGGTTGAGGTCGTCGTCGCCCAGGCCGAGCGCCGAGTTCATCAGCCGGGCCCAGACGATGTCGTCCTCCTCGGGGATCCCCATGAAGCTGCCGATCACGCGGGCGACGACCGGCTGGGCGACCTCGGTGACGAGGTCGCACTCACCGCGCGGGGCGACTCCGCCCAGCACCTTCTCGACGATCGCCCGGATGCGGTCCTCGTGCTCGGCGATCCGCTTCGGGGTGAAGCCACGCTGGAAGAGCATCTTCAGGCGGTCGTGCTTGGGTGGGTCCTGGGCGATGAACATGCCGCGAGTCAGCTCGATCGGGATCGCGTGGTCGAGGCCGGTCACCCCGCCGCGCTCCGAGGAGAAGGTCTCCCAGTCGAGGCTCACCTCCCGGACGTCGTCGGCCTTGGTGACCGACCAGAAGCCCTTCTCGTCGGGGTACTCGTTGATCTCCGACCAGTGGACGGGACAGCGGCCGCGGAGCTCCTTGAAGATCTCCTGGGGCGGGCCGTGCTCCCAGTGCTCGCGGTCGGGGACGTCGAGCGCGTCGAGGTCGGTCAGACCGGCGGCGGAGGCGAGCTGCTCCTCGGGCGGCTTCGGCATTGTGGCAGCGTAACTGGCCAGCCAGCCAGTTTCCAGTCTGGATAGGGTCAGCTCCGTGAGCGCGGAGCAGATCGAGGCGAGCGTCGCGGAGGCCCGGGGCGATGCGCCGGGCCGGAGCCGGCTCGAGGGGCGCAGGATCCTGGTGGTGGGCGCCGGCCAGGAGGATCACGGCGTCGAGGAGCCGCCGATCGGCAACGGCCGGGCGATGTCGATCCTCTTCGCGCGGGAGGGCGCCTCTATGGCCCTGCTCGACCTCAACGAGCGGAGCGCGGAGGAGACCGCGGAGCTGGTGCGCGGCGAGGGCGCGGATGCGCTCGTGATCGGGGCCGACGCGAGCAGTGAGAAAGCGATGACCGATGCCTTCGAGAGGACCGCCGCACAGTTCGGCGGCGTCGACGGTCTGGTGATGAACGCCGGGGTCGGAGCGGGGCTCGGTCTGGCGGGCACCAGCGTCGAAGACTGGGACCGTGTGATGGCGGTCAACGCCCGCTCCCAGTTCCTGGGCTGCAAGCTCGCCGTGGGGTCGATGGACGACGGCGGCGCCGTCGTCCTGGTCGGCTCGATTGCGTCGCGCGAGGTGATGCCGTTCCCGGTCTACGCCGCCTCCAAGGCCGCGCTCGAGGCGCTCTGCCGCCAAGCGGCGGTGGAGGGAGCGCCGCGCATCCGGACCAATCTGCTGATGCCGGGCCTGATCGATACATCGCTCGGCCGGCTGGCATCCCAGATCAGCCCGCTGCGAGACCGGGTCCCGATTCCGGCGGGGCGCCAGGGAACCGCGTGGGAGGTCGCGTACGCCGCGCTGTTCCTGATCTCCGGCGAATCGAGCTACGTCACCGGCCAGAGCCTGATCGTGGACGGCGGCCTTACGATCGGACCGAGGGCGACCAGGTGACCGACGAACCCCGCATCCCGCCCCTGCCGCCCGATCGTTGGGAGAACGATCCCGATCTGAAGCGGATCCTGGAGGCCGTTCCCGGCGGGGTCTCTCGGCGGCTCGGCGACAACAACATCTTCCCGACCTTCGCGCAGCACCCCGACTTCTTCCGGGCCTGGTTGCCGTTCGGCGGTTTCCTGCTGACGGCGGGCAAGCTCCCGGGCCGGGACCGGGAGTTGCTCATCCTCCGGACGGCGGTCCGCTGCAGGTCCTCGTATGAATGGGGCCAGCATGTCCGCATCTCCCTCGACGGCGGTATCGACCGCGAGACGATCGACCGCGTGCTCCAGGACTCGGACGCCGAGGGCTGGAGCGAGCACGAGGCGGCCCTGCTGCGAGCTGTGGACGAGCTCCACGACGACTCTCGCATCTCCGAGGCGACCTGGGGGAAGCTGGCCGAGACTTACGACCAGCAGGAGCTGATCGAGGCGATCATGGTCGTCGGCCACTACCACATGCTCGCCTTCGCGCTCAACAGCATCGGGGTGGAGCTCGACGAGGGGCTCGAGCCGCTCCCGGAGCCGTGACGCTCGCAGCGATCTAGCTACCCTGCCGGGCCGATGCGGGTAGGGCGATCACTGATGCTGGTGCTCGGCGCGGCTGCGGCCCTGGCCGTGCTCGCCGGCTGCGGCTCGGACTCGAGCGGTGACACCACCGCCGCCAGCCCGAGCTCGACGGAGGTCGCGATCCCACCGCCGACCTCTCCCATACCCACGACGACGACGACCGCCGCGAGGACGACCACCACCAAGGGGGGCGGGAAGAAGAAGCCGGCCCAGACCACGACAAGCGCCACGGGTGGCTCGGGTCCGTGCTCCGTCCCTGACGCCTACCAGGACTTCAAGTACACGGGCATCGACTGCACCGCGGCGGTGGGTGTCGCGACGACCTGGGACCAGAACGGCAACGAGTGCAACACCATCGACGATCCGAACTCGCCCGATGGCTACAACCGCACCTGCTCGGTGGAGGGCTTCACCTGCACGGCGAAGCGGGACAAGACGTCGGACGCGCGCTTCGTCACCTGCAGCCAGGGCGGCCAAAGCGTCCGCTTCACCTGGCTGCCCGCTTAGCTGTCGGTGCTCAGAACCCGGTCGACGTGTGGACGCGCTCGCGCGCGTGCTCGTCGAGCCCGCCCTTCTTCTGCAGCGTCTCGCAGGCGGTCTTGAGGTCCTCGACGAGCTTCTCCGCCAGCGAATAGCCCAGCGTCAGCTTCACCAGCGCGCGCATCAGCTTCACGTCCTGCGCGTTGGGCGGCAGGTGGTAGGCGGGGACCATCCAGCCGCGCTCGGCGGCGAGCTCTGACGCCACGTCGAACACGTCGTAGGGCTGATCCCCGCTGAGCGTCCACGCGACCAGCGGGAGCTGCTCGCCCTGGCCAATCAGCTCGAACGGGCCGAGGTCGGTGATTCCCTGGGCGAGCTCCGCGGCGTTCTTCTGCATCAGCTTCATCAGGTTCTCGTAGCCCGAGCGCCCGAAGCGGATGAAGTTGTAGTACTGGGCGAGGACCATCGCCGATCCGGTGGAGAAGTTGAGTGTGAAGGTCGCGTCGCGCTTGCCC
>DATDJZ010000134.1:0-3508 GCA_036520315.1 Solirubrobacterales bacterium
CCACGGCCTTGATCAGCCCGGCCTCGTCGAGATCCTGATCGATCGAGGTGGTCGCGCTCGTCTTCTGACTCCCCACTGCACCGCCGACCACCGCGCTGAACGACGGGGAGAAGTCGAGTGTGTCGCAGTCGGTCGGGGTGAAGGGCGGCGAGCTCGCGGTCGCGGTGCCGGTGGCCGGCGCGTGGGGGGTGGCCTCGAAGGTGGTGACCTTGGGCGTGCACGAGGTTGGATTGCGCATGAACGGCTTCGGTGTTCCCGGGACGCCGTGATCAGCGGGTTCGCCGAAGAGGGTGATGGTCTGGGAGTTGATGTGGGTCGGCATCCCACTCGTCGAATTCGGGATGCCGTTGATGACCGTGTCAAGTCCGTAGTCGTTCTGTCTCAGGACCGCCCCCGACTCCAGGGTCACGGGCGGGAGGGGAACCATGACGTGGCCGCCGAGGTTGCCGGGCTGGAGGACGATCCCGAAGCGGGCGGGCTCGCCAGGGTGCGGCGTCAGGTTGTAGAGCTTGCCCGAAACGTTGAGAGTGACCGGCACGCCGAGGATCGTGATGGTCGCGTTGGCGACGACCGTGCCCACCTGGGTGCTGGCCGGGCAGCCGTCGTTCCCGGCCGTCGCGGAGTCGAATTGCTGCTGCGTGCAGTTCGGCGTCGCGGTCGGGTCGCCAACGACTCCCGGAGGCAGCCCGACGGTGAGGTTCTCGACATCCTCGTCCGCGGGCCCGAAGTTGATCATTATGTTGAAGTCGCTGTGGGCGCCGGCGGTTGTGTCGCTCGGCGCAGCGGTCCCCGAGACCGTCAGCGCCTGAGCCGACGCGGGTACCGCGAGCAGCGCAGCTGCGCCGATCAGCGTGGCGACGACGCGCCTACGAATGCGCCTCGTGCCTCCGCCGTGTTGTCCCCGTGGCCTCATGCCTGAAGTCCCCCAAGCGTGGACGCCTTGCCCGCGGCGAATGTAACCAGGTCAGCGGTTTTGGGGAGCCGGTTCGCCGTCGTCCCGAGGTTCGACCGGGTCCCGCCAGCGCAGGTCCTTCGGCGTCGCCCGCATCCGGATCACCTTCGCCGGGACACCGCCGACGACCGCGTTCGCCGGCACGTTCTTCGTCACGACCGAGTTCGTGCCGACGATCGAGTTGTCGCCCACGCGCACGCCGCGCAGGAAGCAGGCGCCGTAGCCGACCCAGACATTCGAGCCGATCACGCACTCGCGCTTGTAGATGCCCTGCAGGCGGATCGGGCGCTCGACCTCGACCACGCCGTGGTCGAAGTCGATGAACATCGCCCGGTCGGCGATTACGCACTGCTCCCCGATCCGCACCCGCTTGTAGGCGGAGATCGTGACCTCCTGGCCGCAGACCGTCTTCGCCCCGATCTCCACCACGCCCTCGTGGCAGCGGATCTTGGTCCCGTCGCCGATCCAGGAAAAGCGCCCGAACCTCACCGTCGTGCCTTTCGCGATCTGGAGTTGAAGCCCCTTGCCGAAGAAGACCGGCCCGTCGGTCTCCCACCGCCATCCGGCGGGGGTGAGGAACCGCCTCCACAGGTAGCGCCAGAGGAGCCGGGCGTAGCGCCAGTTGAGCATCCCGTTGGCGCGGAGGAATCGGAACAGCTTCAGCACGCGGCGATTCTAGGTTCCGCCCCCGTACCTAGACTGGGGCGGATGGCCCAGAAGACCGAGCAGAGCCTCGCCGAGCGGCTGGTGGCAGGTGACAAGCGCGCCCTGGCCCGTGCCATCACCCTGATCGAGAACGACGACCCGCAGGGGTGGGAGCTCGTCCGTGAGGTCTTCCCGCGCACCGGCCGCGCCCGGATCGTGGGTCTCACTGGTCCGCCAGGGGTGGGGAAGAGCACCCTGATCGGGGCCCTGACCGCCGAGATGCGCAAGTCCGAGCGGCAGGTGGCCGTGCTCTCGATCGACCCGTCAAGCCCCTTCACGCGCGGCGCCCTGCTCGGCGACCGGATCCGGCTCTCCGACCACTTCCTCGACCAGGGTGTCTTCATCCGCTCGATGGCGAGCCGCGGTGCCCTCGGGGGTCTCTCCGAGGCCACGCTGCAGGCGGCCCTGCTGATGGACGCCTCGGGCAAGGACGACGTCTTCATCGAGACGGTGGGCGTCGGGCAGGCCGAGATCGACATCGTCGACCACGGCGACACGATCGTGCTCGTGCTGATGCCCGGCTCCGGCGACTCGATCCAGGCGCTGAAAGCCGGCGTGATGGAGATCCCGGACATCATCGTGGTCAACAAGGCCGACCATCCGATGACCGACACGATGATCCGCGAGATCCGTGGCGTGCTCTCGCTCGGCCCGTCGACCTCGTGGCGCGTGCCGATCGTGAGGACCGAGGCGGCCAAAGGGGAGGGAGTGCCAGAGCTGGCCGAGAAGATCTCAGAGCACCGCGAGCACATCGAGGCGGAGGGGACGCTCGATGAACGGCGGGCGAGGAACCTTCGCAACGAAGTGCTCGAGCTGGCCGCGTCGCGGATGCGGCGGCAGCTCGAGGCCGCGGTCGCGGACGACGCCTCGGTCGGTGAGCTGCTCGACCGGGTCGTGAAGAGAGAGCTCGATCCGGCGAGCGCCGCCAAGGAGCTGCTCGACCGCGAGGATGGCTGAGAGGGGACTGACTCTCGCCGAGGCGATCGAGTGGCTCGAGCTGCCGATCGACGGCGTCGGCGGCAAGACGCTCGGCCGGGTGGCGGGCATTACCTCGACGCCGAAGATGGCGAGCTGCGCCGGCTCCTGATCCGCCTCGGGCCGCTCTCCCGGTGCACGGCGCGCGGTCCCAGCCGATCCGCGACTAACAGCCCAGCTGCCTGGCGATCACCATCTGCTGCACCTCGTCGGTGCCCTCCCCGATGGTGAGGATCTTGGCGTCGCGGTAGAAGCGACAGACCGGGTACTCCTCGATGTAGCCGTAACCGCCATGGATCTGCACCGCCTCCTCGGTGGCCTTCACCGCGAGACGGCCCGTGATCAGCTTCGCCTGGGCCGCGGTCAGGGTGAAGGGCTCCCCGCGCTCCTTGAGGACGGCCGCCCGGTAGACCAGCAGGCGGGCCGCCTCGATCTGCGCCGAGATGTCGGCGATCTTGGCCTGGATCGCCTGGAAGTGGGAGATCGGCTGCCCGAAAGCCCGTCGCTCCTTCGCGTATGAGATCGCCTCGTCGAGCGCACCCTGCGCGAGCCCCACTCCCATCGCGGCCACCCCGATGCGTCCGCCGTCCAGGATCTGGAGGAACTGCTTGAAGCCCTCGCCCCGGCGCCCGAGCAGATTGCCCTCCGGGACGTGACAATCGTCGAAGGTGAGCGGCCGCGTGTCCGAGGCGTTCCAGCCCATCTTCCGGTAGGGCTCGCCGGCCTCGTAGCCGGGGGTCCCGTTGGGGACGATGATGTTCGAGATCTCCTTGGTCCCGTTCGACTGGCCGGTGACGGCGGTGATCGTCACGCAGCCCGAGATCTCCGTCCCTGAGTTGGTGATGAACTGCTTGGCCCCGTTCACCACCCACTCGC
>DATDJZ010000135.1:0-12377 GCA_036520315.1 Solirubrobacterales bacterium
CTCCGCCAGCATCGCGAGGATCGCGTCCACGTCGCCCCGCTCCCATGCGTCGATGTAGCGCTCGACGACCTCCCGGATACCGTCGTCCCCGAGCGCACGCAGGGTGGCCTGCTGGCTTTGGCCGGGCAGCTTCTCCGCCACCGCCTTGCGCGCCCGTCGGAGGGCACCGTTGACCGAGGCGACGGTCGTCTCGAGCGCCTCGGCGGCCTCGCGAGCGGAAAAGCCGAGCACGTCGCGGAGGATCAGCGCCGCGCGCTGTGTCGCCGGAAGGTGCTGAAGCGCCGCAATGAAAGCCAGCTCGACGCTCTCCCGTCGTTCGTAGCGGGCATCGGGGCCGGCGTGGCCGTCATCGATCTGGTCATCTGCGTAGGGCCCCACCCAGGCGGACTCGGTGAGCGGGTCACCGAGATCGTCGCCCACCCCGGCGGCGGGCCCATGGTCCATGGGGAGCACCCGCTTCGGGCGCCGTGAGATCACGTCGAGACAGGCGTTGGTGGTGATCCTGTACAGCCACGACCGCAGCGAGCTGCGGCCCTCGAATTTCTGCAGGCCCCTCCAGGCGCGCAGGAGCGCTTCCTGAAGGGCGTCGTCGGCGTCCTCGACCGAGCCGAGCATCCGATAGCAGTGGGCGCGGAGCTCCTTGCGATGGGGATCCACCAGCCGACCGAAGGCGTCCGCATCCCCGCCACGCGCTGCCTCGAGCAGCTTGCGCTCCTGAGCGGTCGCGCCGGTGGGAGTCGTGCTCATGCCTGTAGGAGGCTAGAGCGCGACCCTCAGCCATTTTCGTCGCGCTGGAATGACACCCAGCGCCCACCCGGCTCACGGTTCGGAGCTGCTGTGCCGCTAGCCCGTATGGTCCGGGTGCGAGGTGTCAGCGCGGCAAGGGCGGAGAGTTGAAGCCAATGCGAGACGAGGACCGGGCAGCGCACGAGTACACCGAGACGTGGTGTGAGAGCGGGGAGATTGGTTACGTCGAGGTGAGCGGCGGCGCTCGCGTCCGATATCTGCGGGTCGGCAGTGGCCCACCGTTGATCCTGATGCACACGGTGCGCACGCAGCTCGACCACTTTCAGCGCGTAGTCCCCCTGATCACCGACGCGTACACCGTCTACGCGATCGACTTCCCCGGCATGGGATGGTCCGACATCGTCCCGGGCACCAGCTACGAGGAGCCGGCGTTGCGAGCTGCGGTGGTCAGAGTCGTCGAGGATCTGAACATCTCCGATCTCACCCTGGCGGGTGAATCAATGGGCGCAACGCTCTCACTGACGACGTCGGTGGAGCTCGGCGACAGGGTTCGCCGGATCGTCGCCTTCAACACCTATGACTTCGCCGACGGCATCGAGCGAGCCAGTCTTCTCGCGCGGCTGGTGGTGGGAAACATCCGTCTTCCAGTCTGGGGCCCGATTGGCGCCCGCCTCGAGAACAAGCAGGTTCTCAAAGGTGTGTTGCGCGGCGGACTGCACGACCCTAGTCAGCTGCCCGACCACTATCTCGACGAGCTCCGCCGAGTCGGCCGGCGCCGCGGATACCCCACGGTGGCCAGAGCGATCTACCGCAACCTGGGGAGCCTGATCGCGGCCCGCGGCCAGTATGCGGGCATCCACGTCCCGGTGACGTTGGTCTACGGCGACCAGGATTGGTCGCGGCCCTCGGATCGCCAGGCAAACATCGAGTCGGTGCCCGGCACGAATGACATCGTGCTGCGTGACACCGGCCATTTCGCAGCACTGGAGGCTCCCGACGACGTGGCGCAGATCCTGCTCGACGACGCCGGCTGAGCGGGCAGCCCAGCCGGTCGAGTGACTGCGTCAGCCTTGCGGACGCCACATGGACACCTGATCCGGCACCTCCTCCGGCATCTCGATCCCTCCGGAGATCTCGAATCCGAACCGCTCGTAGTACGGGACCAGCTGCTCCAAGCACTCCAGGTAGGCGGGCTCACCCTCCCGGTCACAGCGCTCAAGACCGGAGCGGACGAGAGCGCTCCCTACGCCCTTCCCCTGCGCCCGCGGATCGGTGCCCAGCGCCGCGAGGTACCAGTGCGGATCCGAGGGGTGCGCCCTTTGCAGCGCGTCCTCGACCGCCTTGCCCCGCTGGGCGTATTGCCGAAAGTGCCTGATGCCAAGTGCCCTGATCAGCCCCGGAATCGTGCGAAGCTGCTGCCAGAGCGACGCCTTCCACCTACCCGGCGGTGCCCAAACCGCGCCGGCCAAGATCGCTCCGTTCTCAAGCAGCACCTCGGTCCCGCGCTCGACCGGGTAGATGTACCGCAGCGCCGCGTGGAACATCGCGGGCTGGACTCTGGCCCGAAGCTCCTCCTCGGGTTGCACCCAGGTGAACGGTGGCTTGTCGGCGAAAGCGCGGCTCAGCACGGCGGCCAGCTCAGGCACGTCGGCTCTGCTGGCGGATTGAACTGTTCTGCCGTCGCCCGCGCTGCCCGACTTCACGAGTCTTCTAACGCTCCTGGAGGACGGAGAGCAGGTTGCCTGACGGATCCTTGAACCAGGCGATGTAGGGGCCCTCGCCACGAAAAACACCGTTGTCGTCCTGCTCAACGTCGTCGTAGCGCTCGAAGCGCACGCCACGAGCGGCCAGTGCCCCGACGGCCTCGTCGATGTCTTCAACCTCGAAGTTCAGGATTGTGAAGCTCGCCGGCGTCGGGTCTGAACTCTGGTAGACCAGCGTGTCGCGGCCGCCGGCGAGGTGCAGCCACATCAGGCCGTGTTCCTCGGATGTCCTCACCCCCAGCGTCTCGCCATAGAACTCCCGTGCCAAGTCCATGTCGTCAACGGCGAGACCGCTGTACGCCTTGGTGTCGGCAAACATGACCAGCTCCCTTCGGTTGTCTTGATGACTCACGTGGTGTTTCGCCCCGCGAAGTCTCGGATCAGGCTCGCAAAGACCGGAGCGCGCCCGGGCGTCGGTCCGTCGTGGCTCAATTGCGGGCAGACCGCCAGCTCGGCGTTGGGCAGCGTCCCGTAGAGCGAGACCGAGAGCTCGAGGGGGATCAGGTCGTCCCGGTCGCCGGCGAGAACCAGGACCGGCGCCTCGATGGCCTCGAGCTCATCGGGACCCAAGCCCTCGTAGTCCAGCCACATCGGGGCCGTCTGATGCACGAGACTTCGCCATTGGTCGCTCCCACCCGGATGGAGGGCCTTGATCTCCTCCGCGAACTCACCGAGCTCGGCTTCGAGGTGCCCGGGATCCGGGACGCCTCCCTGATCGGCCCCGAGTAGCGCCCTATGGGCGTCTCGCAGCCCGCCGGCTTCGAAGTCCGGATACGCGGCACCGACGATCAATGCGCCGGCGGTTCCGGGGTGCCGCGCGCCAAGCTCCAGGGTTGCCTGTCCCCCATCGCTCCAGCCGCCCACGACCGGGCGTCGCAGTCCGAGCGCCGCGATCAGCGCCGCGATGTCGTCGGCGATCCGGGCGTACGAGAGTTCTGCTGCAGAATTCGTCGACCGGCCATGGCCGCGGCTATCGGGCGTGATTACCCGGAAGCCGTCGGCGAGCTCGGGGACGACTGGCTCCCATTGCGAGCTCGATGAGAGCCCGCCGTGGATCAGGACGAGTGGAGCGCCCTCCCCGTGCTCCTCGTAGTAGAGCGCGGCCCCGTTCACATCGATCGAGCGTCCCGACACCTTCTCGTTCATCTCAAGCTCCGACCTTCTCCGGCTCCTTCCTCATGCCCGATCGGGACGGCAGGCACGGTGAGCGATCCACGACCGCGCGGTCCGCCACCAGGATTCCCTCCTCCTCCTCGGGCTCAGGACGTTCCCGTCCCCGGAGCAGCGTCCAGGCGACGACGGCAGCCGCGATCACGACCGCGGCGCTGAGCGTCGCGACCAGCTGCAGCGCCTGGGTGAACGCTTCGCCGGCCGTGCTGACCAGATCGTCGCCAAACGGCTGGGGAAGGTCATCCCCCGCGGCCACGGCACCCCCGAGTGAGTCGCGCGCGGTGTCCGCGGCGTCGAACGGGACGCCCGCCGGAACCGTGTCGGCCACCTCGGTGCGATACAGGGCCGTGCCGACGACGCCGAGGACGGCAATGCCGAGTGCGCCGCCGAGCTCGGAGCTTGTCTCGGAGATCCCCGCGGCCGCGCCGGCCCGCTCGGGTGGGGCGGCGCTCACCATCAGGTCAGCCGCCAGGGTGAAGACCGGCGCGAGACCGAGGGCGAGAATGACGGAGCCGGTGACGAGAGTGGCGAGCGAGCCATCCCCGCCGACCTGGGTGAGCACCCCGAAGCCGAGGGCCGCGAGCGCGAGCCCGCCAGCGATCGCGGCGGCCGGGGATATCCGGCTCACGATCGCCGGGGTCAGCAGCGAGCCGACGATGAAGCCGCCGGCCCAGGGAACTGTCCAAAGCCCGGCCTCCAGCGGCGACAGCCCGAGCACCAACTGCAGGTACTGCGCGATGAAGAGGGCGATGCCGAAATTGACGAAGAAGCCGAGCGTGTTGGCGGTGAGCGCGCCGCTGAAAGCGGGCAGCCGAAAGAGCCGCAGGTCGATGAGCGGATCGGCCAGCCTCGCTTGCCTGCGCACGAACGCCGCTCCGACGGCGAGGCCGCCCGCGATCGCCAGGGCCGCGGTCCACCCGACCCCGTCCTGGGCGATCTGCTTCAGGCCGTAGATCACCGCCAGAACAGCGACCAGGGATGCGGCGGCGCTGATCAGATCGAGGCGGCCGGCCTCGGGATCGCGGAACTCGGGCAGCAGCCTCGGACCGAGCGCGAGCAGCAGCGCCATCACCGGGACCGCGATCAGGAACACAGAGCCCCACCAAAAGCGCTCCAGGAGCAGGCCGCCGATCAGCGGCCCGATCGCCGCTCCGCCCGAGAAGCTCGTGATCCAGACTCCGATCGCGAAGGTGCGCTCCTGGGGGTCGGCGAACATGCTCCGGATCAGGGAGAGCGTCGAGGGCGCCAGCGTCGCCCCGGCCACTCCGAGCAGCGCCCTGGCGGCGATCAGCATCTCGGCGCTGGTCGAGAGCGCGGCGAGCACGGAGGAGACGCCGAACGCCGCCGCGCCGATCAGGAGCAAGCGGCGCCGGCCGATCCGGTCGCCCAACGTTCCCATCGTGATCAGCAACCCGGCGACCAGGAAGCCGTAGATGTCCACGATCCAAAGCAGTTGCGAGCTGCTCGGCTCGAGGTCCTCGCTGAGGGCCGGCAGGGCCAAGTTGAGCACGGTCAGGTCCATCGCATAGACCGCGCAGGGGAGGGCGATCACGGCGAGCCCGACCCACTCGCGGCGCCCGGCCCGGGTGGGCGCGGGCATGGTCACCCTTGTCCCCTTGGCATCGAGGTCTGAGTCATCCGAACGTAACGACTTCGAGGGGGAGCGAAACTGACCGCGAGGACGCCAGCCATCACCTCGCGGCTTGGTCCGTGCTCACCGCCGGATACAGCCACCCTCGGAACAGCCTCGTCACCCTTGGCATCACCACCCACGTCATCAGGGGGACAGCCACCGCGGTGGTGATTCCCAGCCTCGCGGCCACCGGCAGACCGTCCAACAGCGGACCCGCGGCGACCACGATCCCGGTGATCAGAGGGAAGATCGTGATCCAGGTCAGGAGCGCCATCTTGTAGGGAGGGGGCGGCGGCGTGGCCGGCTGTCCCGGCAACGTGAACCAGCTCTCGAGCCCGGTCACGAAGCTGGTGCGCGTGGGCCCGACCGCATGCGGTTCGGCCCGCTCCACCCAAGCCGCATGCTCAGGGGAGTCGAGCCAGGCGCGCAGGTGTTCCGCGCTGTCGAACCGATAGACGATCCGGTACTCGCCGGCGGTTGGGCCCTGCGGCCGGAAGACCTCGACCCCGAGATGTCCGGGGAACTCGCTCGCCGCGGCGATGATCCCCTCGAGGAACTTCTCGTAGAAGGGTTCATGGCCCGGCCTGACGCGCCTGGTCACGGTCGTGGTGACGGGACCGCCTTCATCCGGCGGCGCCGGGGCCCCGCTGGCGGACCCGTTCCCGCCGCTCACCTGGTCTCCTCATCCTTGAACTGCAGCAGCCCGATCGTGTTCCGATCCGGGTCGACGATCCACGCGCTCAGGGCGAAACCCACGTCGGCGATTCCGTCCACGGTCTTCAGGCCGGGCCCGTCGTATTCCTCGATCTCGACTCCGCGTGAGCGAAGCTCAGCGAGCTCGGCCGCCAGGTCGTCCACACGCCATGAAGCCTTCGTCTGCTCCTCCGTCGAGCCGGTGCCGCTCTTGGTGAGGACGAGGCGGCTGTCTCCCCCGCACTCGAAGGTCAGGAAGTCGTCGTTCTCGATCAAGGTCTCGAGCCCGATTCGCTCCCCGTAGAAATCCTTGGCGACCGCGAGGTCGGTCGACAGCAGCATCACGTCAATCGGTTGCTTACCGAGCATCGGAACCTCCAAGGTGTCCGGTGAGAGTGGCTACGTCGGTCAGGATTGCGTCGCCGGCGAAAGCGAGGGCGTCGAGTGAGCGCTGGGCGGCCGCGGCGTTTCCGGCTCCGCACGCGTCGCTGACCACGATGGGAATCAGGCCTAGGTCGGCGCCGTGGCGAACCGTGGGTTCGAGGCCGACCTCCATCGCCACACCCACGATCGCGAAGGCGGTGATTTGACAGTCGCGGAGCGCGAACTCGAGCGGTGTCCCCTCGAATGCGGACATCGACAGCTTGTCGAAGACCGCCTCCGAGTCGCGTGGCCCCAGCTCTGGCACGAGCTCGAATTCGGGTGAGCCACGCAGAAACGGCCCGGATACCACGTCCCCGACTCGATCCTTGTGCTGCCAGGTCATCGCGGTGCGGACTTGTGAGAGCCCCATCAACTCCGCCGGCAGGCTCATGTGGCGGGTGTAGTAGACGCGGACACCTGCCCTCCGCGCCGCGTCCAGCACGCGGACAACGCGGGCAGTGACCTGCGGCCCGTCATCGAGCTGCTCGACGACGCCGACCTGCATGTCATAGACGATGAGCGCCAGGTGGCGTGGGTCGCAGGCGTCCTCGAGCGTTTTCGGAATCTCGATCTGGTGATATCGCTCCATGCGTCCTCCGATCGGTGCTGGCGGCGACCTAGTTCGAGCCTCCGGTCGTTCGGTCGTACGGTTCGGCGCAGTCGACGTCGCTCCTGAAGAGACTCTCGATCGGGAGCGGAATCATCAGCGGAATGAAGAACCACTCGAGGAAGCCGCCCTTGGTCAGCGGGAAGTCGTCCGTATAGCGCTTGGCCGCCTCGACGCTGTCGAGCTCGAAGACGATTACGACACCGGGTTCGTCGGCGCGCGCATAGTTCTCTCGAACGATCCCCGCCTTCCAAAGCCGCCAGACATTGGCCACTTCCTCGGGCAGGTAAGGCTCGATCGTCTCCATGGTGACCCCCGGCTTGAACCGGTCATAGGCGATGATTCGCATGCTGGCTCCTCCTCTTAGAGGCCGACCGCCTCGACAACGAGCTTGGCGGTCTCGCCCCCGCTGAAGTTCTGCTGACCGGTGATCAGGTTCCCGTCGCGGATCGCGAAGCCCTTCCAAAGCCCGGCCTGGACGTAGTTGGCGCCGAGCTTCGTGAGCTCGTCCTCGATCCTCCAGGGCATGAAGTGGGTGCCGCGGGGAAGGGCGCCGCTGTCCCAGACGGCCTCGTCCGAGAAATCCTCCTCGACGTTCGCAAACCCCGTCAGGGTCCGGCCCCGGACCAGCGGCTCGCCGGTCGACAGCTTTGCGTAGCGGAGAATCGCCACGCCGTGGCAGAGCGCGGCGGTTGGCTTGCCCGTCTCGTAGAAGTCGCTGAACTTGGCGTGCAGGTTCTCCGCCTTCTCGAAGGTGAACATCGGGCCCTGGCCGCCGGCGACCACGAGCGCGTCGTAGCGATCGACGTCGATGTCGTCGACCTTGCCGGTCTCCTCGAGCAGCTCCATGAACTCGGGGTCGTGCTTATAGCCGCGGCTGATCACGTCTTCCGACTGCCATTTGCTGGCGTCGTCGGGGTCGCTCATCGCATCCGGCTTGCACTTGCCGCCCAGCGGACTGAAGACCTCGACCTCGTAGCCAACCTCCGAGAAGGCGAAGTACGGATGGGTCAGCTCCGACCACCAGAAGCCCACCGGCCAGCCACTGCTGGAGGAGACGGCGGGATTGGAGAGGACGATCGCCACCCGCTTCGGGCTCGGTTGGTTGACGGGATTGAGGTCCTTGTGACTCATCCCCGCTCGCCCTCATCCGCTCGAGCTGAGATCAGCCCAAGCTTGGAAGCCACCGGCTCGATGCTGAGCTCCATCAGGAACTGAAGCTCACCCGTGGGGAGGTAGTCGGTCATCCGCTCGACCACCTGGGCCTCGGCCGCATCCGGATCAGACCAGTCGGCTGCGCGGGTGGCCTCCATGAAGGTGTTGATGTAGCCCTCCTGCCAGTCGAAGGGCGGCGTGTTCCCCGGGTCACCGTGCCCGAAGTGCAGCTGCGCCTCGGGTGCCAACTCGGCCTGCAGGCGTGTGATGTTGGCGAGCCACTCCTCCCAGAAGCCGTCGGCCAGGAAGCAGTGCAGGTGCTGGTAGGCGGTGTCGCCGGCGAAGGCAACCAGCCGCTCGTCGCCGACCAGCCAGACGCTGTCGTGGGGAGACTCGCCGGGACCTAGATCCATCAGCGTGAATGAGACGCCGTCGAAGCTGATCGACTCCCCGTCGGCCAGGGTCTGGTTGGGAAAGCGGCGCTGCCGCGGCCACTCGTCCCCGAACATCGGCCTGATGACCCCCTCCTTGGTCTCGTCGTCGCGTCGAATCACGGCATCCACCCCGGCTGCCGCGACGATCGGGACCTCGTCGGAGCCGACCAGCTCCACGGCGCCGCCGTAGTGGTCGGGGTGAGCATGGGTGATCAGGACAGCCTGCAGGGGCTTGCCGAGATCCTCGGCTCGCTGGCGCAGCGCTCGCGCGTCCGAGACCGTCAGGGTGCTGTCCACCGCCACCACGCCGCCGGGGGTCTCGACCAGGTATGCGTTGACCGGCATGGCGGAGGCGACGTGACGGTGGACCTTGACCTCCGGCGTATCCGCATCCGACTCAGGCATGGCCCGTCCGTTCGAGTAGCCGGAGGCTGATGTCCCGAGGTACTCCCGAGTAGGCGAGGCTGACCAGAAGCATCATCGCCGGCTCGACCAGGCGGGCCGCCGACAACGCCCCGGCATCGACCGGGTGGCCGCCGATGTCCCGGATCAGCTCTTCAACAACCAGCTTTGCCGCGTCGTCATCGCCGCAGAGGAAGACGGTCGGCTCGAGGCCGACGTCGTAGGCGAGCTGACCGGAGGCGATCGCATTGGCAAACGGCGGGATGGCGGCGACGACCCGGGCTCCCTGGGCGCGCGCGGCGACCGTCTCGGCAGCCGACGTATCGAATCCGACAGCGAGCCCGGAGAAGTCGGGCTTGAGGGCGTTGACGCAGGACCACAGCACGCGGTCGCCCAGCGGACCCGCCTCGGCCAGCGCGGCATCCACGGCACTGAATGGCACCGCCAGAACCACCACCTCGCCGAAAGTCGCCGCGTCCGCATTGGAGCCCAGCCGCGTTGCGGGAGCGCCGGCCACCGCGTGCGCAGATCCGCCTCCGCCGAACATCACCTCATGCCCTCCCTCACCCAGGCGTTGACCGAGAGCGCTACCCAGGCTTCCCGCGCCGATGATCCCAATTTGCATCACCCCAAGGTTGGCCCGCCCAGCCGAAGGACGCAACACCGTTCGCGTCTTGAGCTAGACCGACTCGATATCACCGCGAGTGCGCTCCGTCCCTCCCAGGCGCCGCTCATACGACTTGTTCCCGACCCAGTGCGAGGAGGCCGTTCAGCACCGGGTCGAGAACCGCTGCGCGGGCGTGCTCGGGGTGCCAGCCGTGGCCGGTGCGCAGATGGACGTAGGTCCAGCCGACCAGGTTGAAGAGCACAGTCGCCTTCTCGAGCGGCTCGACCTCGCGGAGCGACCCATCCGCGATCCCGTCACGCAGCAGCCGCTCGAGCGGCTCGGTGAACACGTTCCGGGTCAGCACCTCCTCCTCACCCTGGCGGTGAAAGACGCCGTCGCTCTGCGCCCGAAGGGCGACCAGCAGGGACATGTGCGCCTCAGCCGCGTCGCAGAGGGCCTCAAGCGCCTGGGCGAGGCGCTCCGCTCCCGTTCCCTCGCCGGTCAGCGCCGGCCACATGAGCTGGCGATAGTCCTCGGTCGCGCGCGCGACCAGCTCGGCGAGCAGGCCGTCCTTGGTGACCCCGCGACGGTGCAGGGTCACGCGGGAGACGCCTGCCGTCGCGGCGATCCGCTCCATTGTCGCCCCCACGTAGCCGTAGCGCTCAAACGCAGTCCGGGCGGCATCGAGGAGCTCTGGATCGGAAGCGGGGTTCGGCATCGCGGGCAAGTGTAGCGGACCTGTAACTCTGACGCAACATGATTGTTGCTATCGTGCATCCCTGCCGTACAAGAGATCGGAGACCCGAATGACCACGTCCCTCCTGCGCTGGCTCTACCCCCCGTTGATGCTGATCGGCTTCAACGGTGTTGCGATCGCCCTGATCGCCGCCGATGCCTCCCACTTGCTCCTGATCCCGCTCCTCCTGCTAGCGATCGGGCTCTCGTTCGCAGTCGAGCGGCTGATCCCCTACGAGGGCGAGTGGAATGAGTCTCACGACGACGCCGAGCGCGACTTGGCTCACGCGCTTGTCAACGAGAGCTTCGCCCTGCTGTCAGTCCTCGTGCTGCCGACGCTCGCGACCGTGCTGACAATTACCGACGCCTGGCCCCACGACCTACCCTTCGTCGTTCAGCTGCTCGGGACGATTCTCGTCTTCGACTTTGGGATTACGATCGCGCACTGGCTCAGTCACCGCTGGGGACCGCTTTGGCGCCTTCACGCCGTGCACCACTCGGTGAAGCGCTCCTACGGACTCAACGGGCTGATGAAACATCCCCTCCACCAAGGGGTGGAGCTCACCTTCGGGATCGCGCCGCTGCTCGTGATCGGGATACCCGAGGAGGTCGCCTGGGCGCTGGCGTTCGCGGTCGCGATCCAGCTCCTCATGCAGCACTCGAATGCCGACTATCGCGTCGGGCAGCTGCGATACGTCCTCTCTCTCAACGAGGGGCATCGCTTTCACCATCTCAAGTGGGCCGGTGTCGGCGACGTCAACTTCGGCCTCTTCACCCTGATCTACGACCACCTGCTCCTGCGCTCCTTCTCATATGACCCCGACAGGGTGTTCACCAGTGAGGACCTGGGAATCGCGAAGCAGCCGGATTTCCCAGCGGCTTACTTCGACCAACTGGTTGAGCCCTTCCGCCCCTACCGGGCCCAACCGGAGCCTTCAGATGAAGGGTTCGGGCTGGTAGGCCCGGCCGACCGGAGCTGAGGCGGAAGTGGGCAGTCGCTCGAAAGGCTGGATATCAGGGCTCAAGGGGCGGTGGGCTCGTAACCCTCGCGGCGAGCCGCCTCGGCGCGACCAGGCAGTAACTGGTTGCGATCAGCTCCGAGACCGCCTCCCAGTCGGTTCGGGGATGGTCGGAGCGGATGCCCAGCCAGCCTTTGTCCCCGACGTAGGGGGGCACGTAGAAGGGTTCGCCCGGGGCGAGCAGCGCCTCCGGGAAGGGCAAGGCACAGCCGCCGCACTCGTTCGATCAACCTCACCTGCGCCGCTCGCAGGAACGTAGGCTGGGTGTGGCGTGATCACCGGGGTCCACGCGATCATTTTCACGCGAGATGCGGAGGCGGATCGGGCGTTCTTCCGCGACGTCCTCGATCTGCCCTCGGTCGATGCGGGTGGCGGGTGGCTGATCTTCGCCCTTCCCCCCGCCGAGCTGGCTGCCCATCCCTCGGATGAGGACGGCCACCACGAGCTGTATCTGATGTGCGATGACATTCGGGCGACGATGGAGGCGCTACGGGGCAAGGGTGTCGAACTGACCAAGGAGATCAGCGACGAGGGCTTCGGCCTGATGACGGCGCTCAGGCTTCCCGGCGGGAGCGAGCTCGCGCTCTACGAGCCGAGCCACCCGAGTCCGCTTTCGGCGGGTGCCTGACGGCGAGAACAGAGCAGACGCACTCCGGATTCCCGTAGACCCTGGCTTCCCGACGTCGTGTCTCAGGCGGCCGATCCGTCGGGCCGCACCGGGAGGTCGTAGCAACGCCGGACGCTCGAGCTGATCCGCGAGACGTCGGTGCCATAGATGTGGATTGAGATCGCGGTGCCCTCGCCCGCGTTGCGGACGCGGTGGATGTCGCCCGGAGGGGCGAACCCGCCCACTTCGGCCGTCCTGTTCGTGTTCGTTCCCGACTCGATCAGGCATTCCCTCTTCCTGTCCAGCGTGAAGAGTTCCTCGTACTCCTCGCCCTGGATGACCCCGAACACGCACCAGGTGACGTGATCATGTATCGGCGTCA
>DATDJZ010000136.1:0-10763 GCA_036520315.1 Solirubrobacterales bacterium
TTCTTGGTGAGACGATGTCTGGGGGAGGCCATATGACAATTGAAAGCCCCGCTTTGCGGGGCTTTCATGGGCCGGGCAGGACTCGAACCTGCGTTCTTCGGATTATGAGTCCGCTGCTCTGACCAGCTGAGCTACCGGCCCTAGTCATCGATTATCGCTTTCTGATGCGGTTTCTGGGCCTCGGTCTGATCGGCACGGGCGCCTTGATCCGGTGAAGCACCGGCGCTGCTGCCCATTGCTGCCCATTCGAGCGCTCGATCGAACGCGTAGATGGTTGAGCGTGGGCGTCTGCTTTGGGATGGGGTCTGCCACGGGTTGGCGAGGCGCTTGCTGGCGTCGTTGGGGCTTGAGCGAGGGAGTGCTTTGCGCCTCGACCTTCATGCTCTGCGCTGATCCAACGACTGGCCACCGCCCGAAGAGGAGGGCTGGCAGGGGGTCTGCCCTCTCCGTGGTTCTCTCAGCGATGGGCGTCTGACACGGGCTCAGCGATTTCAGCCGTCGTGGTTCGTGGCTGTTCATCGCGTCCCGCAAGGCGGTGTGCAATCCGCAGAACTGCTGAATCCCGACGTGTGTGGTTTCTAGGTCCGCTGAGCGGGCAGTTGTGCGCTCGCACCCTCCCCTTTCGCATTGCATGGAATGGAGCGCTCTTCGACCTGGCGCTCGCTTTCGAGTCGTACTCCACGTCGCACTGCCCTTCGCGCTCGCTCGTCACGCTGCACAGCGCCATCATCCAACGGCGCCGAGGACGCATCGAGGTCTATTCGCGCTCGGTCAGCAGGAGCGGGGACGCGGGTCGAGGCGCCTGTCCCGCTTGGCGCCCTCGAGCCGCTTCGGGCCCGGCCCGCAGCTGATCTTCACGTCGCGGTGGCCGTCGCGCGCGTTGATGCGGTCGATCCCGTTCTTGCCCTGCATCACGTCGCGCCCGGTCCCGCCGCGGAGGAAGTCGTCGTCGGGACCACCCGCCAGGTGGTCGTTCCCTGACTTGCCGAACTGCCGGTCACCCCCGGGACCGCCGAGCACGGAGTCGCCCCCGCCGTTTCCGACTTCGAAGTCGTCGCCGCCGAGCCCGACCAGCGTCTCCGGCGTGCGGTCCCCGACGAGCACGTCATTGCGCTCGGTTCCGAACTGAACCTCGACATCGCCCTGCACCGTGTCGCGGCGGCTGCCCGTCTGGTCCTCGGGACCGCCATCGTTGAAGTTGCCCGAGCCGATCGTCACGTTGACCCCGTTGACCCTCCCCGAATATACGAGGGTGTCGGCCTGGCTGCCGCCGGCGATGTCGTCCGCCCCGAACCCGCCGTCGAGGTTGTCCCCCCCGCTGCCGCCGAAGAGGTTGTCGGCTAGCGGCGACCCCGTCAGCAGGTCATTGCCGGCGCCGCCGTTCACGGTTCCCCGTCCGTGCACGTTGTCGTTGCCTGATCCGCCGCTGACCGTGCCGGGTGTATTGGCGCCGGTGACCTCATCGTTTCCCGAGCCCCCATCGACCGTCTCGCTGATCGTGCCGGGAATCGTGGCCGCGTCGAGCGTGATCGCGTCGGCGCGCTCGCCGGTCTGGACGATGATCGTCTTGATGCCCGTTGCCGGGCAGAAAGCGAAGTGTCCATCCACCGCGATGCAGGTTCCGCTCGGAGTCAGCGTGGCTGCCGTATCCCTGACCGAGTAGTAGGCGTCCGCCTCGGCGTCGACGCTGACCGTGATCTGATTCGCCTCATCGCCTGTCTCGGCGACCCTGACCGTGTTGCCGCCGGTCACCGTCACAGTCGAGGCCAGGGCCGCGGGCGACGCGATCAGGATCGCGCCGAGGGCCGCGAGCGCGACTGCGCCTGCCTTCTTAATCGCTCCCTGAGACATGCTCCCTGCCTACAACGAACGAGCGGTTACTCGGCTTTCGGGCGCTTTCACGTTCGCGGCCTAGCATTCGCCCTGTTCTCCGAGCGTTCACATTTCGCGGCGGCAAGATTGTCAATGTCCGCGATTTCCCCAGCCACGCTGAGGGCCTCAAAGCCGCCGGTCTGTCGGAGTAGGCCAGGAGTCATTCAGACCTCGAAGCGGTAGGCAATCCTCAGCCGATGGGCAGCGAGGCATTTCGGCTGCCTGAATCCGGCTTAATCGACCGTGATCCAGCCAAATTGAGTTAGCGGCGAAAGGGTCAACTTATGCATCGATTCCGCATTGCGATGCGGGATGCGCTGTTTGTGACTCCTTAAGCGGAGACGCTTATGAGTCCGCTGCTCTGACCAGCTGAGCTACCGGCCCTGATCGCATCCTAGAGCCGAATCTCGGCCCTCTCCCCCGGGCTCTGAGACCCGAATTGCTAACCGATTGCTAAGCGGCCAGCTTCAATCGAGCAGCGCCGCGACCTTCGCCGCAGTCTCCTCCTCGAGCGCCGGCACGCTGGCGGCGTAGACGTCCATCGTGAACGCGGTGCTCGCGTGACCGAGTCGCTCGCTGACGGTCTTCACGTTGGCGCCGCTCTGCAGCAATAGGCCGAGAGCAACTGGGATTGATCGGTGGCGTGAGCCATCCGAACGAACCGCACCCCGCGAGCCGTTAATGCAGAGCATGAGCCTCATCCGAACACCGCCCATTTCCGAGAGGCCTTCCGGGAGGCGTCTTCTCGGCGGGATCTGGTGCTGGCTCAGGGATCGCCTCGACGCGTTCTACAACGGACGCTGGTAGAGCCGCTTTCTTGCCGCTGAGCACGGTGAGAGAGTGGCTTTGCTCTTCCGCGGGAAATGTTGAGCCGAGACCTCCGACGGAGAGGCGGGAAGTGAAGACTGTTTGCACTCTGGCCGCTGCGATAGTCCTTCTCGCAGCGGCCACGCCGGCATCGGCGCAAAGCGTCGAGCTGGCTCCGTTCGGCGGCCAGATGTTCACCAAGCCGTGGTATGTGACCGGCCCTCCGGGAGACCCTAGTCGCGTGTTCGTGGTCGAGGGAGGAGGCACGATCCGCCTGGTCAAGGACGGCGTCACGCGACCGACCCCGTTCCTGACCATTCCCGAGGTGTACGCGGGATGCAACGACTGCGGGCTCTTCTCGATGGCGTTCGCCCCGGACTACGCGACCAGCCGGCGCTTCTACGTCTTCTACACGCGGGACTCGACCGTCACCGGCGAGCAGTACTACCTGCGAATCGAGGAGTTCCGCCGCTCAGCGGCCGATCCGGACATCGCCGACCCCGCCAGCCGGCGGATCGTGCTCGAGATCCCGCACCTCGAGACCACGATCCACAACGGAGGTCAGCTCCAGTTCGGGCCCGACGGCCTCCTCTACATCTCCGTCGGCGACGGCGGCCCACAGGGAGACCCGAACGGCAACGGCCAGGACACAGGGACGCTGCTCGGCAAGATCCTGCGGATCGATCCCGCCGGGACGCTGCCGGGTCAGTACTCGATTCCAACCGACAATCCCTTCGCGGGCGCCACGGCCGGGGCGGACGAGATCTATTCCTACGGGCTGCGCAATCCGTGGCGCTTCTCCTTCGACCGCCTCACCGGCGACCTGACGATCGGGGACGTCGGCTTCGACAGCTGGGAGGAGGTCGATTTCATGCCGACCGGCGCCGGGCGCGGCGCCAATTTCGGCTGGCACTGCTTCGAGGGCAGTCAGCCACTCTCGCCGACGCCGTCGGACTGCACCACGCTGCCGAGCCAGACGCCGCCGGTGCTCGAGTATGTGCACCCGGCCACCGGAGCCGCGGCGGTGACCGGGGGCTACGTGATCCGCGACGGAGCGCTGCCGTCGCTGCTCGGTCGCTACATCTATGCCGACATCTTCGAGGTCTTCGGCAGTGAGCTGCACACGGCACAGCTCTTGGCGGGCGGCTCGAGCGGGGATTCGGGCCTTGGCGTCAGCGCGACCAACGTCGACTCCTTTGGGGAGGACGCCTGCGCTCACCTCTACGTGATGACGTTCGCGGGCGACGTTTTCAGACTGGAGCCGACGAGCGGCGATTTTCCGTGCATGCCACAGACCCCCGTTGGAGGCTCGTTGGACGGAGCTCCATCCACGGTGCCCGTGATGTCGCCCACGGGTCGGCGGGCCGCGGCGCTCAAGAAGTGCAAGAAGAAGGCGAAGAAGAAGCACTTGTCCAAGAAGAAGCTGAAGAAGTGCAAGAAGAAGGCGAAGAAGCTCCCCGTCTGACCTGAGCGAAGAAGCCCCCGCTAGCTAGCCCTAGGGGTGCCCTCCTTTGGCGCTGGGCCGCTGCCGCCGGATCACCCGTCATTTAGCTGTATCGCATCGACCGCTTGACATCCGACGGAGACACGCGGATAGGGTCGACAGGTAGGCAGGCTTTAGGGATCGGAGGAGATCATGCGAAAGGTAGTTCTGCTCGCGGCGCTGGCCATCACCGGACTCATTGCGATGGCCCCCGCCGCCCAGGCCCAGACCCAGCCCTTCTCGGCCAGCCTCAAGGGCAACCAGCGCCTCAAAGAGCCGCCCTGCGCCGCTGGCGTGCTCTGCGGGAGTGGCTCGATCAGCGGCTTCGGCGACGCTACCTACAGCGCCCTGCCGGTGAGTCTTGGGCCTGTCGCTGGCTCCTGTCAGCCGTTGACCGCGCTGGTGTTCATAGACCTCAGCAACGGACAGGGCTCGCTCACGCTCTCGGCTGACGGCGATCTGTGCACGCCGGGCAAATCGCAAGACGCCCCTGGTGGGCTGCGCTCGTTCGGCAACCCGGCCCGTATCGACGCCACCTACGAGGTCACCGATGGAACCGGGGTCTTCGCGGGGGCCGGGGGAAGTGGCTCAGCCACCCTGCGAACCGCCGGCGCACAGAACCAGCTCGCGCTCTCGGGAGTGCTGAACCTCTAGGCAGGCTGGAACAAGACGGTTCGCCCACGGCCACGCGTCGTCTCAATCGCGATGACCTGATCCCCGTGCGCCTCCTTACGACTACGTGAGCGCTGGCCAAGACGCCGCGACCGTCCTCGCAATCTACGACCCGGAGGTCGAGTGGGACATCTCTCAGGCCCCGGCCCGACATCTCTTGGCGAGCCTCACGTGTTTCGTGGCCACGATGGGATTACGAAGCTCTTTCGGGCGTGGTATGAGGCGTGGGAGGTGGTGAAGCCCGACCTTGAGCAGCCGGAACCTCTCGCCGGACGAGTGGGAAGGCATACAGACGCGCGAGTTCACGGTATGCCAGCGCGTTTGTCATACGCGTAGTTCCCCACGTTGAGGGCGAGGTCATGCACAAGAACACGGAACGGCAGCTACTCCGTCTCGTGGGAGCGCACGACCGGCGACGGCCACTACGCCCAGGGTGAGTTGGTGCCGCTATGACGCTCACGCCAGAGGATGCCGAACTGGTCGCGAGCGTTCGCATGATGACGGCGCGGGCGTCAAGCCGGCGTAGGCCTTGGACCTTTTCAACGCGGCGGTCCCGCCTGCCTCCCGGCAGAACATGGAGATGAAGAGCCAGCAAACCAAAGGCGCGCCGCGCCGCGACTCACTCAAGTGGCCTTCACCCGGCCCCCAGCTAGGCGTGACCCTCGAGCGCCGGCCCTCCGCCTGATGAGCGAACTCGGACTGATACTGGCATTGGGTTGTGCCGCCTTATCCGGCGTGGCGCAGCTCTGCAAGCACCGGGGCGCGGTCGCAGCGCCCGACGTCGCGATGCGCCGCCCGCTGCGCAGCGCGGCGGGGCTCTTTCGCTCCCGCTGGTGGCTGATCGGTTTCGGGCTCGCCTTCCTCGCCTGGTGCCTGTACGTTGCCGCGCTCTCGATGGCGCCGCTCTCCGTCGTGCAGACTGTGATCGCGGGTGGGCTCGCGCTGCTCGCCTTCCCCGCGCGGCGCTGGTTCGGACTCGCGGTGGGCAGGCGAGAGCTCATCGGCCTGGTTCTATGCGCCTCCGGCCTGGCGTTCCTGGCACTGACCGCGGGCCAGGGCCGCGCGGGCGGCGGCTTCACCGGGTCGACGATGATGGCGTTCGAGGGCGGCGCGCTGGCTCTCGGTGGCTTCCTGATGCTCGCCTCGGCCCATAGGCGGCTCAGGGGCCGGGGCTGGCTTCTGCTCGCAACTGCCGCGGGCACCTGCCTGGGCGTCTCCGACGTCGCCCTCAAGGCCCTGGCCGAGACGGTGCCGGGCTCGCTGGTCGACATAGTCAGCCCGTGGACGGTGGTCGCGATCCTCGGCGGAATCGGCGGCTTCCTGGCCCTCGCTCGGGCCCTCCAGCTCGGCGACGCGGTCGCCGTGATCGTCGCTTTCTCGGCCACCGCCACGCTCGCTGCGATCGCGGGTGGGATCCTCGTCTTCGGCGACCCGCTCGGATCAGACCCGTTGACCGTGGTCACCAGGTCTACGGCGTTCCTGTCGGTGATCGCCGCCGCTGCGGTGCTGCCCATGTATCCGAAGGTGGTCCGCGAGGCGAGCAGATGAGCCTCGAACTGCTCTCCGCAGTCCGAGCAGGTGATCTGGGCCAGAAGGATCTGGGTCACCTTGATCTTCTTCGGCCCAAGACGATCTCCACGTCCTCCTCCGAATCACCCGATGAGAATCGAAGGTTGCTGCTTTCCATGCAAGCGCCGCTTTTCGTCCAAAGCGGCTAGTCCGACAGCCCGCCGGCTTCGAGGGCCTTCGAAGCCGGCGGCTGACGGAGTACGTCGCTAGAAACGCAACCTCAGACCGGAAGCTTCTGTGCCTTCTTCCGGCACCTCTTGCGCGCCTTCTTCGAGTGCTTCCTCTTGCACTTCTTGAGCGCCGCCGCGCGCCGCCCGCTTGGTGCCTGGACGGCGCGCCGCCCGGTTGGTGCCTGGACGGCGCGCTGCCCGCTTGGTGCCTGGGCCTGGAAGTAGTGCTTCCCCAGGTATTGGGCGACCTTCTTGCCCAGCACGGCTCCCTGCACGTCGGCGGTGCGGAAGTGGATGCCGCTCCACACGCGCGCGCCGATGATCTCCTTGAGGGCCCCCGAGAAGCGGTCGAAGCTCCGCGGCGGGCAGGGTGCGGGACTGCATTTGTTGCTGATCGCGGTGAACGCGATCTTGTCGGTGCCGAAGAAGCCCTGCAGCGCATGCACGAAGGCCCCGCTGATGCAGGTGTGCCCCGACGGGTGGTCCGGGAAGCCGGGGGTGACGAGCGGCGGCCCGGAGACGGGGATCGTGGGGTTAAACAGCGGCAGCCAGGCCGGGTCGGCCTCGGTCGCCGGGTTGCCGTCGCTAGCGGCCTCGCGGATCGCGGTGATCGGGCGCCAGAAGTTCCAGTAGTACTTGTCGTTCCAGCAGCCGATCGAGCCATCGGCCCCGGCCAGATTGGTCATCGCGAGCAGGCGGGCGCTCTCGACGCCGTCCAGCTGCTCGCTCTCCGCCAGCGCGCGGAAGACGCGGTTCCAGATCGAGATGCCGCTGTCCTGCCAGAAGATCGCGGCTGCCGTCTGGTCGGCGGTGCGGCTCGTGCTCGTCAGCGAGCCGAGCTCCTTGACCTCGTTGAAGTCCTCCGCGTAGGCGGCGCTGGTGAGCGCGTTCGGGCCGTCGGTGCGGAGCATCTCCACGCTCGGGACGAGGAACGGGTCCACGTTCCCCACAAAGGCGCCGGGGTCGCCGCCGAAGTTGGGCGGCGTCTTCCGCCACTCTCCAGGATCGGTGCCGTCGACGACCGCGAACGGGTCGAAGCGTCCGTCGTCGGCGCGCGCGGCGAGCATCGCCGCGGCGGCGGCGGACCCCGCCGCAATGCCGTCCTGCTTGTGAACGTCCTCGGGAATCGCCGCGAGGGAGTCCGCGTAGGCCTTGTCGAGCCAGACACGAACCGCCGGCGGCAGCATCGGCGCCCCGGCCTGCTGGAGCCCGGCTAGCACCGTGTAGGCGGCGGTAGCGGCGGCGGCAGCCTTCGAGGCCGATGGCGAGGCCGGCGGAAGCCCGGCGAGATACGGCTGATGCCCGCCGTCGATCGCGTTGACGGCGTCGTAGACGGCGCCCTGCACCATTCCCACGTGAAGCACGGAAACCTGCGGCGCCTGGCCGATGCCCGGCATGACGGGCGCGGTGGGTGGGTTGCCGAGCGCGTTCGCTGCGTAGAGGTTCCAGTCTCGGACCGCCTCGGCGCTCGTGGGCTGCGCCGCGCCCGCGGTCGCCGGGATCGCGAGTGCGCAGATTCCGAGGACGATCAAGACCAGCCGACGCCACGCCGGCCGGGTCAGGTTGGTGATGGTGTGAGCCCTCATTTCGGGCCTCCTTCGAGTCGTGGCGTCGGACCTCCCAACGAGTCGAGGCTCCGGTGCCTGTTTGACGACCAGAAGGCTCCGACACGGCGGTACACACTCGGTACACAAGGGCCGGGCTAGGCGTGGTCTAGGCGTGCGAAGGCGGCGCCGCCTACTCCCGCAGCCCGGCGGCTTCGAGCGCACCGCCTTGAGGCTAGGTATCAGCCGCTACGCGCCCCCGGCCTCGGGGATGGGCACCAGCGTTGCGCGAGCGCACGTGACCCGTCCTGCCGTCGCCGGGGGTGTCGGCGTAGAGTAGGCGCCGGAGGAGTGACCGAGCCGACAGGAGTGGATCAAGTTGAGCATGTACGCAGTCGTTAACCCGGCCACCGGCGAGAAGCTCCAGGAGTACCCAGAGATCTCAGACGACGAGCTCGACGCCGCCATCGCCAGGGCTTGGGAGGCGCGTGAAGCGCTCACCTCGCTCTCTGCGGCCGAGCGCGCCGAGAAGATCAAGCGCCTCGGCGAGCTCCACCTCGAGCGATGTGAGACGCTTGCCGCAATCGCGGTGAAGGAGATGGGCAAGCCGATGGAGCAGGCCCTCGGCGAGGTCGACTTCTGCGGCGACATCTACGGGTACTACGCCGACCGCGCGGCGGACTTCCTCAAGGACAAGCCGATCGAGCTGCTTGCGGGCGAGGGCACGGCGGTGATCCGCCGGTCGGCGATGGGGCCGCTGCTCGGAATCATGCCCTGGAACTTCCCCTACTACCAGGTGGCCCGCTTCGCGGGACCGAACCTGATCGTCGGCAACCCGATCCTGCTGAAGCCAGCGCCCCAGTGCCCGGAGTCGGCCGAGGCGATCCAGAAGATGTACGACGACGTCGGCCTCCCGGAGGGCGCGTACCAGACGATCCTCGCGACTCACGAGCAGATCGCCGAGAAGGTGATCCCCGACCCGCGCGTGCGCGGTGTCTCGGTCACCGGCTCCGAGCGAGCGGGCGCCGCCGTCGCCGAGGTCGCTGGACGGAACCTGAAGAAGGTGGTTCTCGAGATGGGAGGCTCCGACCCGTTCATCGTGCTCGCGACCCAGAACCTCGACGAGGTCGTCGACGCCGCGGTGGAGGCGCGCCTCGACAACACGGGCCAGTCGTGTAACGCCGCGAAGCGGTTCATCGTCGTCGACGAGCTCTACGACGACTTCCTCGCGAAGTTCACGGAGAAGATGAAGGAGGTGGAGCCCGGCGATCCGGCCCAGGACTCGGCGATGGGGCCACTCTCGTCGTCGACCGCGGCGGAGCGCCTTCAGGACCAGATCGACCGCGCGAAGGCCCAGGGCGCCGAGGCCGTTCTCGACGGCGACCGGAAGGACAACTTCTTCGGCACGACGGTCCTCACCGGTATCAGCCCCGAGAGCGACGCCTACCGGGAGGAGTTCTTCGGGCCCGTCGCGAGCGTTTACAGGGTCTCGTCCGAGGAGGAGGCGATCCGGGTCGCCAACGACACGCCGTTCGGCCTCGGCTCCTACGTCTTCACGACCGACCCCGAGCAGGGCGACCGCGTCGCCAACGACATCGAGGCCGGCATGGTCTTCGTGAACGGCGTCCTCCTTGACGGCGCCGAGTTGCCGTTCGGGGGCGTTAAGCATTCCGGCTTCGGACGCGAGCTCGGCCCGTACGGGATGGACGAGTTCGTCAACAAGAAGTTGATCCGCGTCGTGAAGTAGCGCGTCGGTCGGTGGGCTCCGCTCGGGGCGGAGCGAAACGGCGACGGGTTCCGGTTGGGAGCGACGGGGAGGTTGAATCCGGAGCAGGACTCATCACGAGCCGGGGTCAGCCGCCGAGGCGGCCCTTCCATTCAAACCGACAGCCTCGGCGACCGGGTCGTTCCTACTTGACGAGTGTGATCGTGCGCTTCGCGGTCGCCACGTTCCCGGCCGCATCCGTCGCCTTGACGGTGACCTTCGCCTTGACGTTCTTGCCCTCGTCGAGCGCCTGGCGGACCTGCTTGCGCTGCTCCCCCTTCGCCAGCTCCGGCCCGAACCCTGGTGCGCCTTGATTGACGTCCCCCGGCGCTCTCGGCTCGAGGTCGTAGGGGCCGCGCGGGGCGAGCTTGTCCATCTTGACGTTCGTCAGCTTCCCCGTGGCGCGTACGGTGCACACCTCGTCGCCGCAGCTCACCCGGACATCCAAGTCGCACCAGGTCGAGTCGCAGGCATAGCTGGCGCCAATCGGCCGGTTCTGGGGGCTCTGCTTCTTCGGCCCCGAGAGCTGGAGGTCCGGCGGGGTGCTATCGACGGACTCCCCGCCCGCCAACGCCGTCTGCGCACCGAGCGCCATCACGCCGGCCGCAGCCACGCCGATCACAACCGCCCATCGCTTACCCATCTTGTTCTTCCCTTTCGTCCCCGCCCTCATCTCGGGCCTCCTTCGAGTCGTGGCGTCGGACCTCCCAACGAGTCGAGGCTCCGGTGCCGGTTTGACAGCCAGAAGCCTCCGACACGGCGGTACATTCTCGGTACAAACGGCGCCGGGCTAGGCGTGGTCTGGGCGTGCTGGAGCGGTTTGGGGCGCGAGCCGGTCGGCCGTCAACCCGACGGGCAGGCGGAGACGTAGTCCTGCTCGG
>DATDJZ010000137.1:0-6389 GCA_036520315.1 Solirubrobacterales bacterium
CGCCATCCTACGGCTCGGGGCTCGTGGAGCCGGTGCTGGTCCGCTAGTTTCCGCTCGTGGCGCAGACGAACTCAGGCCCCCCCGGCGGGCCGACGGGCGACGCACTGGTCATCTTCGGGATCACCGGCGATCTCGCGAAGAAGATGACGCTGAAGGCGCTTTACGACCTTTGCGAGAACGGCACGCTCAGGGTGCCCGTGATCGGGGTCGGACGCACCGACTGGGGCGACGATGACCTCCGACAGCACGCGCGGGAAGCCGTTGAAGCCCGGTTCGAGGCAACGAAGGAGGGGGCGCTCGACGAGGACGTCTTCAAGAAGTTCGCCGACTCGCTCAGCTACGTACAGGGGAACTTCGACGACTTCGACACCTACCGAAAGGTGAAGCAGGAGCTCTCCAACGCCAGGCACCCCGTCTTCTATCTGGAGATCCCGCCATCGCTCTTCGCCGGAGTGATTCAGCGCCTCGGCAGCTCCGGCCTGACGAAGGACGCCCGGGTGGTGATCGAGAAGCCCTTCGGGCACGACCTGAACTCGGCGATCGAGCTCAACGACCAGATCCACGAGATCCTGACGGAGGAGCAGATCTACCGGATCGACCATTTTCTCGGCAAGGAGCCGATCCAGGACATCACCTACCTGCGCTTCGCGAACTCTCTCTTCGAGCCGATCTGGAACCGCCGCTACGTCGAGTCGGTGCAGATCACGATGGCGGAGAACTTCGGCGTCGAGGACCGCGGCAGCTTCTACGACCCGGTCGGCTGCCTGCGTGACGTCGTTCAGAACCATCTCCTGCAGACGCTCGCTCTGGTGGGAATGGAGCCCCCATCCGCCGGGGCCGACTTCGACTCGATTCGAGACGCGAAGCTCGATCTCTTCAAGGCAATCCCAGGCGCAGACCCGAACCGCTACGTGCGGGGCCAGTACGAGGGATATCGCGAGATCGAGGGCGTCGACCCGAAGTCCACCACCGAGACCTTCGTCGGCCTCCGGCTCGACATCAAGAACTGGCGCTGGTTCGGCGTCCCCTTCTTCATCCGGGCCGGCAAGCAGCTCGCCGAGAAGGTCACCGAGGTTCGGGTGGTGCTCCAGAGCCCGCCGCAGGTGGGGGTCGGCGGTGGCCCGATCCCGGCGACGGATGAGATCGTGCTCAGAATCGACCCGGATCCCGGGGCGTGCGTCCTGCTCGAGGCAAAGCAGCCCGGCGAGGAAGCGCTGCGCCGCGTCCACCTCGACCTGCTCTTCAAGCAGCAGTTCGGTGATCAGCCCGGGCCCTACGAGCGCCTGCTCGCGGACGCTCTCGCCGGGAACCAGCAGCGCTTCGCCCGGGAGGACAGCGTCCTGGAGACCTGGAGGATCGTCCAGCCGCTGCTCGACAACCCCTGCGACCTCGAGTACTACCGGGTCGGCAGCTGGGGGCCGGAGGGCGCCTCGAACCTGCTGCACGGCTATGGCGGCTGGCGCAAACCGTGGCTGCCCGAGAAGGCGCCCGAGCCCGTCGTCGCTGCTTGAGAGCCGCCGTCAGCTAGGGTCAACACAGTGTCGGAAGCAACCCTCCACACCAATGCCGGCCCGATCACCATCACCTTCTTCGACGACGACGCGCCGAAGACGGTCGAGAACTTCCGCAAGCTGGCGGACGACGGCTTCTACGACGGGTTGATCTTCCACCGCGTGATCAAGGACTTCATGATCCAGGGGGGCGATCCCGAGGGAACCGGCACGGGCGGTCCGGGATACACGTTCGAGGACGAGTTCAACGACCACAAGGTCGTCCGGGGCGCCCTGGCGATGGCGAACGCCGGCCCAAACACCAACGGCTCGCAGTTCTTCATCGTCACCACCGACGCCGCCCCCTGGCTGGACGGCAAGCACACGGTGTTCGGCGAGGTCACCAGCGGGATGGACGCGGTAGATGCGATCGAGGGCACCGAGACCGGTGCCGGCGATCGACCCTCCGAGCCGCAGGTGATCGAGCGCGTCGAGCTGGGCGATTAGCCCGACGGTGCCCGGGGAAGCCGGCTGAAGGTGTCCGACGAGCGCACGATCGCGATCACCGGGGCGACCGACGGCCTCGGCAAGGGGCTCGCCACCGAGCTCGCGCCGAGCGGGGCTCGCCTCATCCTCCACGGACGCAACGAGAAGAAGGGAGAGGCCCTGCTCCAGGAGCTAGGGCCGAAGACCACGGGCGAGTTGGAGTGGCGGCGGGCCGACCTCGGCTCGCTGGACCAGGTGCGCGAGCTGGCCGACTCACTGAGCGGCGAGGAGCGGATCGACGTTCTCGTCAACAACGCGGGAATTGGCAGCGCGCGGCCCCGCGAGGAGAGCGAGGACGGCTACGAGCTCACCTTCCAGGTCAACTACCTCGCACCCTTCCTGCTCACCAGGCGCCTGCTGCCGCTGATCGAGCGGTCGGCGCCCGCCCGGATCGTGAACGTGACCTCCGCCGGCCAGGCCCCGATCGACTTCGACGACGTGATGCTCGAACGCCGCTACTCAGGCGTTCAGGCCTACTGCCAGAGCAAGCTCGCCCTGGTCATGTTCACCTTCGATCTCGCCGAGGAGCTCGAGGGCTCCGGCGTCACCGCCAACTGCCTGCACCCCGGCACCTACATGCCGACCAACATGGTGCTCCAGGCTGGGATCGAGCCTGTGACTTCGCTGGAGGACGGGATCGCCGCGACCATGCGGCTGATCGGTTCGCCGGAGGTGGATGGCATCAACGGCCACTACTTCGACGGCACCAGTGAGTCGGCGCCCCACCCGCAGGCCGAGGATCCCGAGGCGCGCCGGCAGCTCAGGGAGCTCTCCGCGGAGCTCACCGGCATCCAGGCCGCCGCCTAGGCTTGATCGCGTGGGTCTCGCCGACAAACTGCGCGACCTCTTCGGTGTGGGCTCCGACTCACTGCACCCGGACGGGCTCGCCGAGCTGCACGTCGGCGACGCGAGCTACGACGACTGGGAGGTGGTGCGGGACTTCGGGGAGCTGGAGACCGCTCGCGCGTGGCGCCAGCAGCTCACCGCTGCGGGTGTGGACGCGGTGATCACTTCGGACTACCCACCCGATGAGTACGGCCGCGCCGACATCGCGCTGCGCGTTCCGCCGGGCAGGTGGTCCGAGGCGAACGAGCTGCTGGATGAGCCGGTCTAGGAGCCGGCAGGGGTCCATCCCCCTTCGAGCTGCTCTCCCACCACCAGGTTGAAGCGCTCCAGCAGCTCGGGAATGCTCTCGAGCTTGAAGTAATGGCCGTAGCGCTCGCCGAGCGCGGTCAGCTCGTCCGGATCCGCGTTGAGCGCGCCGCCCATGTCCGAAAGCTCCTTGAAGAACCTCTCGAAACCCGCCGGCGCGATGATCTCCAGGATCCGACACGGCTCATCGCTCGCGTTCCAGAACGTGTGCCACTGGTTCCGCGGCTTGAAGACGAGGTCTCCGGCCCCGGCCTCGACGACCTCGTCGCCGAGCATCGCTCCCATCCTCCCCTCGAGCACGTAGCTGTACTCGTCCTCACGCGTGTGGATGTGCAGGGGCGCCGCCAGCGCCCGCGGCGACATCGGGTGCTCGACCAGCGAGAAGCCCTGGTCAGTCTCGTCCCCGTCGATCATGAAACGGACGCCGATGCTGCCAAGGAAGCCGGCCTTGCCGTCGTTCGGACCGATGAGCTTCGGCTTCGTCCCCTGTGCGGTCGCTACCTCCATGCTTCCTTCTCCTTTGAGTGGACGGCTATGTCGCGCGAATTCATACACAAGTCCGAGCGATCTGTCAAGATTCATTGAACAGATATGTCCGATCAAAAGCGTCCATACCGCAAGAAGCGTCGCGCCGAGCTCGAGGCCGAGACGCGGCGTCGCATCACCGAGAGCGCCGTGGAGCTCCACGGCACGGTCGGTCCCTCCCACACTTCGATGAGCGCCGTCGCGGAACGCGCGGGTGTGCGGCGTTCGACCCTCTATCGCCATTTCCCCGACGAGGCCGCCCTGTTCGAGGCGTGCAGCAGCCACTGGGCAGCCGCCAATCCGCCGCCGGATCCGAGCCGTTGGGCGGCGATCGAGGACCCCGACGAGCGGCTCGAGATGGCGCTCGAGGACCTCTATGGGTTCTTTCGCCGCACCGAGCCGATGATGGCCAACCTGCTCCGTGACGAGGCGACCAATGAGAACGTGCGGCGGCACTTCCGGGCGTTCCACGGGTTTATGGAGGCCGCGAGGGACATCCTCATGCGGGGCAGGCGGGAGCAAGGTCAGGCGCGCGCCCGGGTGCGAGCGGCGATCGGCCACGCGCTCGCCTTCGAGACCTGGCGGTCCCTCGTCCGGAATCAGGGCCTCGGGAACGTCCAGGCGGCCAGGCTGATGAGCGGCTTCGTGCAGGCCGCCGCCGGCGCCCCGGTCCGGGCGCGCTAGACCAGGTCCTTGTCCAGCTCCGGGTCGGCGTAGCAGACCACGGTGTGGGCGCGGCGGTCGGCCCAGCCTCGGCGCTCGCGCTCGAAGAGGACGCCCCAGAAGCCGAGCAGGAAGGGCAGCGCGGAGATTCCCATCCAGATCACCCGGCGGAACGCCTGGCCCGGCCGGACGGGCCGGGTGTCCTCGGAGAGCATCCGGATGGCGACGAAGGACATCCCGGGCGTGCGCCCGGCGCCGGACCAGAAGACGACCAGGTAGACGACGGCTATCAGGAACCAGGTGAAGGCTCCGATCGCCAGCACGGCCGTCCCGGCGTTCTGATCGCCACTCGAGAACACGTTGATCAGGGCCGCGATCGCGGCCGTGAGCACCAGCAGGGTGCCGTAGACCAACCCGGCGTCCAGAGCGAGCGCCAACAGACGGCTGAAGGCGCCGGCGTAGATCGGGCGGCGCTCGCGCTGGGGGCGGCGGAGGATCCCGCGGGCCACGCGCTCCACCGCTGTGTCGATCCGCCTCGACGCGCTCCTGACCCCCCGCCGCAGATCCGAGACCAGGCCGATCCCCTGCTTGGCGATGGCGGCCCGCACCTCGGGCGCGTCAGCGACCCGCTCGACGAGCTTCTGCGCCTCGTCGCTCTCCAGGACCTTGTCCCAGACGCGCTTCGTCGTCTCGTTGTCCAGCAACCTCTCGGTGGCCTTCGCGGCGGTTTCGCTGTCGAGCGCGCGATCGACGCCGCGATCCACAGCCCGATCGAGGCCCAATCGCCTCGCCACGCCGCGAGCGCCGCTGAAGCCGGCGCGGGCCGCCGATTCGAGCAGCGAGCCGATGGTGCCGTTGGAGGGCGGATCCACCCGCGGTGGGGGGTCCGGACGCTCCTCCGGGGTGTCCGACTCCGATGCAGGGGGTCGTGCCTCCATGCCTGTGAACAAACCTCAGAGTAGTGTCCGCTCCGTGGCGTCGAGGGAGAAGGATCTCAGCGAGCGCTTAATGCTCCGGCGCGGTCGCTTCATCGGCCAGCCCGCCCCCGATCACAGGATCCCGGAGGACCCGATGGATCCGATGGACGCCAAGTACCTGATCGAGGAGGAGCTCTTCCTCGACGGCGACCCCGAGCGGAACCTCGCCACCTTCGTCACCACCGGGATGGGTCCGGACGTCACCCAGCTGATCGGTCAGAACCTGCACCGGAACTTCATCGACCACGCCGAATACCCGCAGACCGCGGAGATCGAGCAGCGGTGCATCCGGATGCTCGCCGACCTCTTCCACGCGCCCGGCGAGACCATCGGCGCACGAACACAGGGCTCCTCCGAGGCGATCATGCTCGGCGCTCTCGCCATGAAGTGGAAGTGGCGGGCGCGCCGGGAGAAGGCGAAGGAGGACACCGACAAGCCCAACCTGATCTTCGGCGGGGACGTCCACGTCGTCTGGGAGAAGTTCTGCCGCTACTTCGACGTGGAGCCGCGGATCGTGCCGCTGCAGGAGGACAAGCTCGTGATCGGCCCGGAGGACGTCGAGCCCCACATCGACGAGAACACCATCGGCGTGGCGGCCGTCCTGGGCACAGACCTTCACCGGCCACGCCGACGACATCGTCGGGATCAACGACCTGCTGGTGAAGGTCAAGAACGAGAAGGGCATGGACACCCCGCTGCACGTGGACGGTGCCAGCGGCGCTTTCGTCTGGCCCTTCCTCTACCCGCACTCGGAGTGGGACTTCCGGCTGGAGCAGGTCGCCTCGATCAACGCCTCGGGGCACAAGTTCGGCCTCGTGTACCCCGGTATCGGATGGCTGATCTTCCGCAGCCCGGAATCCCTCCCCGAGGACCTGATCTTCTACGAGGACTACCTGGGCAAGCGCGACGCGACCTTCACACTCAACTTCTCCACCGGATCGGCGATGGTCCTCGCCCAGTACTACAACTTCATCCGCTTCGGGCGCTCGGGCTACGAGAACCTGATGAAGCTGATGCAGAAGAACGCCGCGGAGCT
>DATDJZ010000138.1:0-10620 GCA_036520315.1 Solirubrobacterales bacterium
GTGAGCGCGGCGATCCGCGACTGGGTGGCGTCCGTCGAGACGACGCACTACGTGATCGGGTCCGTGGTCGGTCCGGCGCCGTACCCGGCCCTGGTCCGCGACCTGCAGCGGGTGATCGGCGATGAAGCCCGCTCGCAGGCGCTCGAAGCTGAGGGCTCACTGCCGAAGCGTGTGATCGCCTGCGTCGGCGGCGGCTCCAACTCGATCGGCAGCTTTCACGCCTTCCTCGACGACCCGGTGGAGCTGATCGGAGTGGAGGCCGGGGGAGAGGGCCTCGAGAGCGGCCATCACGGCGCCTCGCTGGTCGCCGGCGGCACCGGCGTCCTGCACGGCGCTTTCTCGGCGGTCCTGGAGGACGAGCAGGGGCAGATCCTGGAGGCGCACTCGGTCTCGGCCGGCCTCGACTATCCGGGTGTCGGCCCGGAGCACGCCTTCCTGCGCGACTCCGGCCGCGCCACCTACGAGACCGCAACGGACGCCGAGGCCCTCCGGGCGTTCCGCGAGCTGGCCCGGCTCGAGGGCATCATCCCCGCGCTCGAGCCGGCGCACGCGATCGCCTGGCTGCTCGCGAACGGCGGCGGTGACGGCTACGACGTGCTCACCCTCAGCGGGCGAGGGGACAAGGACATGGACGAGGTGACCTTGAAACTCGCCGAGCTTGATGGCTGAACCAGCATCAACCGCCGCCTCCTCAGCTTCGCCTCCGGGGGCGGCGGCCGCCATATCAGCCGCCTTCGAGGCCGCCCGCGAGGAAAGCCGTGCCGCGCTGATGCCCTACCTGATGGGGGGCTTCCCGGACCAGGAGACCGCCACCGCCGTCGCCGGCGCATACGCGGACGGCGGAGCCGACCTGATCGAGCTTGGGATGCCGTTCTCGGATCCGCTGGCGGACGGGCCGACGATCCACGCCGCCGACACTGCCGCGCTGGCCGCCGGGGCGACGCTCCAGTCCGTGCTCGAGACCTGCGCCGTGGTCGGCGAACGGGTGCCGGTCGCGCTGATGGTCTACGCGAACATGGTCTTCGCCACCGGTCCCGCCGAGTTCGCCGAGCGAGCGGCGGCGGCGAAGGCAGCGGCGGTGATCGTGCCCGACCTGCCGCTGGAGGAGCAGGCCCCGATCCGCGACGCGCTGGGGGAGCGCGAGCTCGCGCTCGTGCCGCTGGTCGCGCCGACGACGCCGGCCGAGCGCAGGGCGCGGATCTGCGCGCAGGCTGAGGGCTTCGTCTACCTGGTCTCGACGGTGGGGGTGACGGGCGAGCGCGAGCAGCTGCCGCCGGAGCTGACCGACCTGATCACGGCCGCGAAGCAGGAGGCGGAAGTTCCGGTCGCCGTCGGCTTCGGGATCTCAACGCCAGAGCAGGCGGCCACAGTCGGCGAGCTAGCCGATGGCGTGATTATCGGCACGAGGTTGATACGCACGGTCGCTGACGCCGCGGACGCGGCTGCGGCCGTGGCCGGCGTCACGGACCTCCTCCGGGCCACTCGGGACGCCCTCGCTGGATAGGCTTCCGCGCGTGCAGGTAGTCCTCTTCACAGTTCTGGGCGCTTGCGTGATGGTGATCGCCTACGCCCTGGGCGTGCCGGGTCCGGTCGCCGGACTGCTCTTCCTCGGCGGCGTCTTCACGGGCGCGCTGCTGCGCGTGTCGCGCCCGATCATCGACTGGCTCACGCGACCGTAGGCGGTCTCAGCTCTGGCCGGCGACCCGGCGGAGTAGATCGCGGAAGGTGACGAGCCGCCATGGACAAGATCATCCTGATCGTCACCTTCCTTCCTCTCCTCCTTCGCGTCCGGTTGGGCCGTCTGGGACGTCTCCGCCTTCGGCGCTCGTCGTCCTAGGCTGTCCGTGTGTCGGATGAGAAGGTCTATGAGGTCCGAGCCATCGGTCGCGTCCAGTCGCCGCTCACCGAGATGCAATCGGCACCGAGGCAGGGCGACGAGGGCGCCCCGGACGTCTGGATCGAGTTCGAGCCGGAGGTGCTGGCCGGACTGCGCGGAACCAAGCCGGGGGACCGGCTCGTGATCATCACCTGGCTCGATCGCGCCGACCGGAACGTGCTCACGGTGCATCCGCGCGGCGACACCTCGCGCCCACAGGCCGGGGTGTTCTCGACGAGGTCGCACCACCGTCCCAACCCGATCGGCCTGCACCCGGTCGAGGTGCTCGAGATCGAGGGCGCGAGCATGAGGGTCAGCAACCTGGAGGCTCTCGATGGCACGCCGGTCGTCGACGTGAAGCCCGTGCTGGAGGGCGAGATCTCGGAGCGCTGAGCGCGGGGCGGCGTAGCGGCGTCGGTAGATTGACCTCGTGCGGATAGGCGTTCTCACCGGAGGCGGGGATTGCCCGGGGTTGAACGCGGTGATCCGCGCGATCGTGCGGAAGGGGGTGGGGGAGTACTCCCACGAGTTCGTCGGCTACCGGGACGGCTGGCGCGGGCCGCTCGAGCGCGACAGCAGGCAGCTCGGCATCCCGGAGGTGCGCGGAATCCTGCCGCGGGGCGGCACGATCCTCGGATCCTCCCGGACCAACCCGTTCAAGGAGGACGGCGGCGCCGAGAGGATCGCGGGCAACCTCAGGGCCGACGGCGTGGACGGCCTGATCGCGATCGGCGGCGAGGACACCCTCGGCGCCGCGTCGCAGCTCTTCGAGCGCGGGGTCAGCGTGGTCGGAGTACCCAAGACCATCGACAATGACCTCTCGGCGACCGACTACACCTTCGGTTTCGACACGGCGGTCAACACCGCCATGTCGGCAATCGATCGCCTCCACACGACCGCGGAGAGCCACCGGCGCACGCTGATCTGCGAGGTGATGGGCCGCAACGCCGGCTGGATCGCCTTCCACGCGGGGCTCTCCGGCGGCGCCAACGTGATCCTGATTCCAGAGTTCGAGTTCGACCTCGACCGCGTCTGCGACTACATCGTGCGGCGCTTCGAGAGCCAGTACTCGCCGATCGTCGTGGTCGCCGAGGGCGCTCTTCCCAAGGGCGGCATGCCGGAGGCCGACGGCGCGCCGACGGACGCCTTCGGGCACGTCCGGCTGGGCGGCATCGCCAACTGGCTGGAGGGCGAGATCGAGCAGCGGACCGGTCACGAGGCCCGGGCCACCGTGCTCGGCCACATCCAGCGGGGCGGCACGCCGACCGCCTTCGACCGCGTCCTCGCGACGCGCTTCGGCCTCCACGCGATCGACGCGGCGCACGAGGGACAGTGGGGCAAGATGACCGCGCTGCGCAGCACCGACATCCAGCTGGTCGACCTCCGCGAGGCGACCGCGGAGCTGAAGACCGTCCCCGAATCTCTCTATCGCGAGGCCGAGGTCTTCTTCGGCTGATCATGTCCCGTCGGTGATCGTTACCCGTCCGGCGCTCGCCGCGCTCCTCGTGCTCGTGCTCGCCGCCTCAGGCTGCGGCATCACGGGCAACACCAAGATCGAGGCGCCGGTCGCGGTCTACGTCAGCCTGCCGCTGACCGGGTCGCGCGGGCCAGCGGGCCAGGACGCTGCCGACGGGGCGCGGCTCGCGCTCGAGGAGGCGGGGGGTAGGGCGGGCTCGATCCAGGTCCGGGCGCACTTCCTGGACGACGCCAGAGGAAAGCCGTGGAACGCGGTCGCGGTCGGGGAGAACGCGCGCACCGCGGCTCAGGACCACACCACGGCCGCCTACATCGGCGAACTCGACTCGGAGCCGACCCGCGGCTCCGCCCCGATCACGAACCAGGCCGGGATCGTCCAGGTCTCCCCGGGCGCGGGAGCGGTCGACCTGACCGCGCCGGCCGCCGGCTATCCCGACTCGCCGGACCGCTACCGGCCTTCCGGCTCGGTCAACTTCGCCCGGACGGTGCCGGCGGACGACGTGATCGTGGAAGCGGCGGCGGCCTGGGCCTCGGAGCTGGGCGTCACCTCCGCAGCGGTGACCTCGGACGGTTCTCCCTTCGAGAACCTGGCCGCCGGCGAGTTCAAATCCGCCGCCGCGGACCACGGAATCACGGTCAGCCCCGGCAAGCCGCCGGGGAAGGTGGCCGTTGCCCCGGAAGGCCCGGCGCGCGCTCTCTACGAGCCCGGGAGCGCCCGGCTGACGATCTACGGAACCACGACTCGGCGGCTGGGGCTGAGCGCGGAACTCGATCCACCGCTGCTTCCCGACAAGCAGTTTCGCAGCAGCTTCGCCCAGCGCTTTCACCGCAGTCCCGGGCCCTACGCCGCCTACGGCTACGAGGCGATGGCGCTCATCCTGCAGGGGATCCGCGAAGCGGGGACGGACGCGTCGTCGTTCCGGGACGACATGCGGAACGCGGTGATCGGGGCGCACCGCGACGACACCGTGCTGGGCAGCTACTCGATCACCTCGGAGGGCGACACGACCGAGTGCATGATCCAGCGCTACCGCTTGAGCGGCTCGACCCGCGAACCCCTTGGCGCTCCCTGCCCGCCGCGCTGAGCCGAACAAACCGGGTTCGATCCGGCGCCACACCGCTTCACCGCATCGGTGTAACTTCGCGCGTGTTCTGGAATCGGAGTAGGGATCCAGGAAGAAAGGGAAGGATCGATATGCGCAAGCGCAACTTTTTGATCGGAGCAGTCGCGGGCCTGGTCGGGGCGTTGAGCCTCTCGAGCGTTGCCTCCGCCGCTCCGACCTCGCAGAGCCTGCAGGCGACGCTGTCGCCTGCGAAGCAGAGCAAGAAGACGTTCGGCGCCGCCTCGCTTCGCGCCGTCATCGACACCACGTTCGACAACTTCGCGACCTCGCAGTCGCCGAGACAGACCATCTTCACGATCGACCCGAACATCAAGTTCGTGAATGGGAGCGTGCCCGTCTGTCCGCTCAGCCAGATCCAGGGCAAGTTCACCGCCCAGGCTCAGGCCGCCTGTCCGCAGAGCATCGTGGGCGGAGGGTCCGTGCAGGTCAACGGCGGAGCAGTCGGGGGGACCGTGACGATCTTCGGCGGCGGCCCCACCACGATGTTCGTACAGACCGACATCGGACCGGCTGCCACGAGCCTCACGATCATCGGCAGGCTGGCTGGGCGGTCGCTGACGTTCAGCAACATCCCGAACACGCCGGGGCTTGTCCTGAGCAAGTTCGACGTCACCTTCAACAAGCGCAAGACGGGCAAGAAGAAGGGCACGCCGACCTTCTACGTCATGGCGCGCTGCAAGAAGAAGAAGTGGACCAACTCGGAGTCCACGAACTTCTACAGCGGTGAGACGCTGTCGGCCAGCGCGACCCAGAAGTGCAAGCAGAAGAAGAAGTAGCCCCAGCGGCTTGACGGTCACTCGGTGATCACCGGTTCGCCGGTGATCACCGAGGAGACCCAGTCGCGGATCTCCGGGATCACAGCGAAGTCGATGCCGTGCTGCATGCGCGTCTCGCGATAGGTGACGACGAGGCCGCCCTCCTCCAGCAGGTCCCGGGCCTTGCGGCCGAACCCGACCGGGATCACCGGGTCGTAGGAGCCGTGGGTGACGTAGGCGGGCATTCCTCGCTTCGCGCCGGGGTCCATCTTCCAGCCCCGGACCATCGGGTAGAAGCCGCTCATCATCAGCAGGCCCGCGGCACGGGGGCGGCCCATCCCGAGCGCCACGGCGCAACTCACCGCCGCGCCCTGGCTGAAGCCACCGACCACCGTCCTCTCCCAGGGAATCCCGCGGTGGCGGAGCTCGTCGTCCAGGAACTGACAGAGCTGGGTCAGGGTGTCCACAAAGGTCTGCTCATCGGGGTGTCCGACCTCCCTGATCACGTACCAGTGGCGCCCGCCGGGCGGCAGGTTCGTGATCGGCGCGCCGGGAGTGATCCCGAAGAGCTTGCGGTCCGGGTCGAGCTCCTCGAGCATCGGGTAGAGGTCGCGCTCGTCGACGGCGCGGCCGTGCAGCAGGATCAGCGCGCCGTCGGGCTCGCCCGCCGGCTCGCGGTCGAGGTGGGCCAGTTCGACGACCTGGCCCGGGCGGTCGGCCGGCGGGTCAGGCGGGGACACGCGGGTTGTTGATCCGCCGGAGGACCGGCTCGACCTGCTCTCGGAGATGCTCGTAGTCGGGCGGAAGTGAGAGCTTCTCTCCCAGCGACTCGAGTGGCTCGTCGACCGTGAACCCGGGCCCGAGCGTGGCGATCTCGAAGAGCACGCCGCTCGGCTCGCGGAAGTAGATCGAGCGGAAGTAGAAGCGGTCGATCACCGGCGTTGGGCGGGCACCGGCCTCGATCACCCGGCCGCGCCAGGCCTCGTGGTCGTCCATCTGCGATGCCCAGGCGATGTGGTGGACGCTGCCCGCACCCTGTAGCCCGCGCCCGGCCGGCGGGTCGGAATAGCCCCAGAGGCCGCCGCGGCTGTCCCCCCGGCACTCCCAGCCCGATTGGTCCGGCTCGCCGGACTCTCCGATCGGCTCGAAGCCGAGGGCCTCCTCGAGCAGCGGGCGGCTCGCCTCCGGGTTGCTCGAGTAGGCGATTGCGCCATCGAAGCCCTGAAGGGCAAGCTCGGAGGGAATCTCTGGATGCTCGGCGATCAGCGGCTCGTCAGTGGTCTCCACGACCTTGAGGGCGTGTCCGAGTCCCTCCGGATCAGCGAATCGGACCACGCCGTCCTCGCCGAGCTCTGCCTCCGTCCCGTTCTGCCTCAGCCTGTCCGCCCAGAACCCGAGGGCGTCCTCGCTCCCGAGCCGCCAGCGGATGCCCCAGATCATCCCGTCACCGGCGCGGCCCGGCGGGGCGCCGGGGTACTCGAAGAAGGTCAGATCCGAGCCCGCGTCGCCCTTCTCGTCGGCATAGAAGAGGTGGTAGACGGTCGGGTCGTCCTGATTCACCGTCTTCTTGACCAGGCGAAGGCCGAGGACGCCGACGTAGAAGTCCACATTCCTCTGCGCGTCTCCCGTGATCGCGGTGATGTGGTGGACGCCCTCCAGCTTCATGCGCACCTCCATCTTGCCAGGACGCCCCTCCTATGAGTCGAGTGCGCTGCGCATCGCCTCGTCGAGATCCCAGTGGCGGAACTCGTAGCCGAGGTCGAGGGCGCGGCGGGGCACGACGCGTGCGCCGCCGGCGACAGCATCCGCGAGCTCTCCTCCCCGGAGCGCCGCGACGGCGAACTTCGGAACCGGCATGAAGGCGGGACGGTTTAGTGCGCGACCAAGGGCCTTGGAGAGCTCGCGGTTCGTCACCGGGTCGGGGGCAGTTCCGTTGATCGTGCCCCAGACGCGGTGGTCGTCGAGGGCCCAGACGAAGAGGCCGACCACATCCTCGATGTGGATCCAGGACATGAATTGATCGCCCCCGGCGATCGGGCCGCCGACTCCGAGCTTGAACGGAAGCAGCAGCTGCTTGAGCAGGCCGCCATTCTTGGTGAGGACCAGCCCGGTCCGGAAGATGACGACGCGGTCGACCACATCCTCGGCCTGCTTCTCCGCCGCCTCCCAATCGCTGACCACCTCGGTGATGAAGCCCGGGTCGCCCGCACCGGACTCCTCATCGATGACCTGTGCCCCTCGGTCCCCGTAGTAGCCGATCGCGGACTGCCCGACGAAGACGCTCGGCTCGGTCGAGGACGCCTCGATGCCCTGGAGCAGGTTGCGCGTTCCCAGGATCCGGCTCTCCCGGATGCGGACCTTCGCCTGATCCGTGAGCCGCTGGTTGATCTCCTCGCCAATCAGGTTGACGACGCCGTCGATGCCGTCGAGCGCCACGTCCGGCGGGCGCTCCGTGGTCGGGTTCCAGGCGTGCCAGCTGACTGTGGGGTTCTTTGGGCGGGCTCGATCCGGTTTACGCGTGAGCCCCACCACCTCGTCGCCCCGTGCCAAGAGGGCGTCGCAGAGGGCGGACCCGAGAAGACCGGACGCTCCCGTGACGAGAACGCGCATGGTCGGCGGATGGTATCTGCGTGACGGCTAGGCTCCCTCGAGAGGTGAGCATCCTGGTCGCGGAGCTCGATGGAGGAGCTCGATCGGCGCGGTTACCGGGAGGCCACGCTCTGGACCGCCGACTGGATTCCCTCCCGCGGGCTCTACGAGGCCCACGGCTGGCACCTGGATTAGCCGCTGACCGCGCCGTCGGCGGCGCTCGCATCGCCGCCCACGACCTCGAAGGTGCCCGTCTCCTCGGAGAAGCGGGCCAGCCCTGCCTCTTTGGCCTCATCGACCACGGCGCGCGCAACGCTCGCGGCGACGTCGCGGTTGAAGACCGAGGGGATGATGTAGTCCTCGGCCAGGTCGTCGTCGGTGACCACCTGGGCGATGCCGCGGGAGGCCGCCAGCTTCATCTCCTCGGTGATCTGGGGGGCGCCGGCGTCGAGGGCGCCGCGGAAGATCCCGGGGAAGCAGAGGACGTTGTTGATCTGGTTGGGATAGTCCGAGCGGCCCGTGGCCATGATCCGGACGTACTGGCCGGCCTCCTCGGGCATCACCTCGGGAGTCGGGTTGGCCATTGCGAAGACGATCGCGTCGTCGTTCATCTTCGCCAGGGACTCGGGCTGGATCAGTCCCGGACCGGAGAGGCCGATGAAGAGGTCGCAGCCCTCGATCACCTCGTTCGGCCCGCCGCTGAGCCTCTCAGGATTGGAGTTCTCCGCGTACCAGCGCTTGATCGGGGACATCCCTCCGTCGACGTAGTCGAAGCGGTCCGTCGAGATGGCGCCCTGCCGGTCGCAACCGATGATCTGGGTGATCCCGGACTCCTGCATCATCTTCGTGCAGGCGACGCCGGCGGCGCCGAGCCCGAGCATCAGGACGCGCAGGCTCTCGATCGGCTTGCCGACGATCTTCAGCGAGTTGAAGAGGGCGGCCATGACGACGACCGCGGTGCCGTGCTGGTCGTCGTGGAATACCGGGATGTCGAGCTCTTCCTTGAGCCGGTCCTCGATCTCGAAGCAGCGCGGCGCGGAGATGTCCTCGAGGTTGATCCCGCCGAAGGTGGGGGCGAGCAGCTTGACCGTCTGGATGATCTCCTCCGGGTCGTTGCTGGCGAGGCAGATCGGGAACGCGTCCACCCCGGCGAACTCCTTGAAGAGCATCGCCTTGCCCTCCATCACCGGCATCGCCGCCTCGGGGCCGATGTCGCCGAGGCCGAGCACGGCGGAGCCGTCGGACACCACCGCGACGGTGTTCGCCTTGATTGTGAAGTCGAACGCCTTGGTCTTGTCCTCGGCGATGTACTCGCAGACCCGGGCGACGCCCGGCGTGTAGGCCATCGAGAGGTCGTCGCGGGTCTTCAGCGGGTACTTGTTGTGCTGCTCGATCTTGCCCTTCTTGTGCATCTCGAAGGTGCGGTCGGTGAAGCTGAGCACGCGGGCGCCGCGGGTCGAACCGATCGAGCGCAGGATCTGCTCCCAGTGCTCTGGGCTGTTGGCGTCGATCGTGAACTCGCGGACGCGCTTCCCCTCCTCGCCGGCGCCCGGGATCAGGTCGACCGACTGCAGCGCCCCGCCGGCCTCCGCGATCTGCGCCGTGAGCTTGCCGAGCGGCTCCTGGCGCGCGTCGAGCTCGACGCGGACGGTGACGCTGTACTGAGCCGAGGCGGCCATGGGGCTGCGAAGCATACGGGGGGCCGAAAGCCGCTCGGAGCCCGGAAAAGCGGCGGTGAAGGGCTGCAGGACCGATGAAGGGCGCGAGCACTGAACCGGCAATGAAGGGGAGAGGGTCCAGAGTTGGCGCTTTACTCGCGGTATGCGCGAAGAACGCGCCAACAGCGACCGACTGATCGCGAATCTGGCGGGTCGTCAACACGGCGTGGTCAGTTCGGCGCAACTCGAGAGCGCCGGGATCGACAAGGACGGGATTTTGCGACGCTTGAAGGCTGGCCGCCTGCACCGCCTTCATCGCAGTGTTTATGCGGTTGGGCATTCTCGCCTTACCTTCGAAGGCAGGTGCTTGGCAGCAGTACTCGCGCTCGGTGAAGGGGCAGTGGTCAGCTACATCAGTGCTGCTGTCCTCTGGGGCATGCTGAAACCGGGCGACGGCCCGATTCACGTCACGCTTGCAGGCGACAGCGGACGCCGGAAGCGGCGCGGGATTTGGATCCACCGATCCCACTCCCGCATTGCCGATGTTTCGACCTGCCGCCACGGCATCGCGCTCACCAAGCCGGCGCGGACCCTGCGAGATCTTCACCGCACCGTTCCCCAGCCCGTCTACCGCCGCGCCGTCCGCCGCGCGCTGGACCTGCGCCTGATCTCCTCAGATCAGCTTCGGTCGGATGAGCTCCGCACCCGAAGCGAACTCGAGCGTCTCTTCCAAAGCCTCTGCCGCCGCCACCGCCTTCCCCAGCCAGACGTCAACGCCCGCGTCGATCGCTATGAGGTCGACTTCCTCTGGCGAGACCAGAGGGTGATCGTCGAGACCGACTCATGGCGGCATCACGCAGACCGCGTCGCCTTCGAGACGGACCGTGCCCGCGACGCGCATCTTCAGAGTCTCGGCTTCCGCGTTCTCCGCTTCACCTGGCGACAGATCGGTGAGACGCCCGATGTGGTTGCCCGCCCGCTCCGCGCCCTGCTTGCGCAGCCCCGGTTGGCGCCTTACTCGCGCTATTCGCGATGAACGCGCCAATCGCGACCCCGAACACGCCAGAGGTCTCTGGCGCCCAACCTATGATGGACAGGTGCCCGCAACGACCCAGAAAAAGGCCCCCGCGGAGGGCTCGAAG
>DATDJZ010000139.1:0-18947 GCA_036520315.1 Solirubrobacterales bacterium
CGACCGGCCGGCGCGGCCCGCGTGCCTCGGCGCTCACAGCTCAGCCACCTCCTCCTCGCTGACCGCCGTACGCGGCAGGGCCAGGGAGAGCAGCGCCGCGGCCACGAAGAGGCCGATCACCACCGGGGCGCTGTGCTCGAACGCGTGCGTGAACGAGTGCGACTCGACCTGGCCGAAGAAGACGGTCCCGACCACCGCGACGCCGAGCGTGCCGCCGAGCTGCTGCGCGGTGCTGAGGATCCCGCCGGCGCCGCCGGCGATCTCGTGCGGCACCGCCGCCAGCACGACGTTGACGAGGGGGATGACCATCAGCGAGAGCCCGGCTCCCGCGACGACGAGGCCGGGAACGACGGGCCACGGGTCGGATCCCATGCCGACGTGTCCTGAACCCAGCAGGACGCCGAGCACCCCGAGCGCCATCAGCAGGCCGCCCAGGCTGAGCACGGTGCGGCCGTAGCGCTGCGCCAGCGGCACCGCCACCGGCGCCAGCAGGAAGCTGCCGATGCTGAACGCCAGCAGAGTGAGCCCGGCCCCGAGCGGCGAGAAGCCCATGCCACCCTGGATCCAGACGACGAAGACGACCGAGAATCCCTGCAGCCCCGCCGAGAACGCCAGCTGAACCAGCAGTCCCGCGGAGAACGCCGGGATTCCCAGGACGCGGGTGCGCAGCAGCGGCGCCACGCCGGCCCGGGGGCGCCTTTCGGCGACCACGCCCAGCAGGACGAGCCCAGCGACACCGGCAACAAACATCGCCCACGTCCACAGGGGCCAGCCCAGGGCCCGCCCCTCGAGCAGCGGGAATGCGATGGCGACGATCGACGCGGCGAGCAGTGCGGCGCCGGCTACGTCAGGGCGGGCGGCTTCGGGGTCGCTGCTCTCCGGTACGACGCGGATCGCTGCGACCAGCGACCCCAGCGCGATTGGGACGTTGACGAAGAAGATCGTCCGCCAGCCCCAGCCGAACAGGTCGGCCTCGGTGAGCACGCCGCCGAGGACAAGCCCGATCGCTGCGGCAAAGCCGAGAACCGCTCCATAGATGCCGAACGCCTTGCCACGCTCCTCGCCGTCGAAGATCGCCCGGAAGGTCGCGAGCAGCTGCGGAATCATCGCCGCGGCGGCCACTCCCTGAACGACCCGGGCCGCGATCAGCTGCTCGGGCGACTGCGCCAGGCCGGCGCCCAGGCTGGCGAGCCCGAAGGTCGCGACCCCGGCGCAGAAGATCCGCTTGCGGCCGAGCAGGTCGCCGAAGCTCCCAGCGACGATCAGGGCCGCGGCGAATGCCAGCATGTAGGCCGAGATCACCCACTCGAGCTCGGTACCGCTGGCTCCGAGGTCTGCCCGGATCGTCGGCAGGGCGACGTTCACGATCGTCAGATCGATCAAGTCCATCGTCGCCGCGCCGATCATCACGATCGCCGCGAGCCACCGCTGCGGGTACCGGTCGAGTCCATCTCGCAGTGCCGCCGTTGCCGCCTCCATCCTGTTCCTCCTTCTCGAACGATCGTCAATAGACGAATGCTGTTTGAACTCGAACACTGTTCTAGCACGAATCGAGCTTTTGTGCAACGTCGTTCGACAGCGGTACGCTGTTCGAGATGGCCGATAGCCCTCACAAGGAGACGACGAGCGGGGAGGCCGGGGATGGACAGCGCGACGAGTTGCCGCCCCCTCCCTTCCGGCGGGTGCCCGAGCGCGGCGGCGGCCGCCGGCGCGATCCGCTGACGCGAGAGGTAATCGTCGACACTGCCCTGCGCGTTCTCGACCGAGAGGGACTCGCCGGGTTCAGCATGCGCCGGGTTGCCGAGGAGCTCGACACCGGCGCCGCATCCCTTTACTGGCACGTCGGTTCCAAGGACGGCCTGCTCGACCTCGTCTTCGACGAGGTGATCGGCGAGCAGGAGATCCCCGATCCGGAGCCCGAGCGCTGGCAGGAGCAGCTCAAGGAGGTGGCTCGGACGATGCGCACCACCATCCGGCGACACCGCGACATCGTCGAGATCTCCATCGGCCGGGTCCCGATGGGACCGAACGCGCTCCGCTACAGCGAGCGCGTGCTGGCCATCCTGCGAGCCGGTGGGGTCCCCGACCGGCTCGCGGTACAGAGCTACCTATTGCTGTTGTCGGTTGTGAACGGGTTCACGATGGACGAGACGGGCTATGAGGCCGAGACCGAGGTGGGAGCCGCCCCGCCACTGGAGGAGGGAGCGGAGATGGTCGGCGACTACCTGGGCTCGCTTCCGGCGGACCAGTTTCCGAACACCATCGAGGTTGCGGACCACTTCGCGGACGCCGACCAGGACGGGCGCTTCGAGCTGCTGCTCGACCTCTTCGTCGAGGGGCTGGCGAAGCGCGCCGAGGAGAGCTGATGCCGCGAGGCTGCGCGGCTCAGCGCGCGAGCTCGCCGATCACGTCGCGCCACCAGGCGCGCTCGGTGTCCGAGCCGGCGTGTGACAGCCGGCGGCGGGCCTCGCCCTGCAGAGCGCTCGCCGGTCCCAGGCCGAGGATCGGTCCCGTGAACGCGTAGCGGCCGTCCGAGAGGACGAGCAGCGCCCCGGGCCGGTCCAATCGCGAGAGCAGGTGCTTCTCGACGGGTACGCCGAGCACTTTGCCCGGGAACGAGGCATCCCCATCCCCCTCCCGCCACGGCCTCACCATCAGGATCCCCGCGCTCTGTCCTGCTGTCCGGGGACGGCGGACGGGCGGCTCCCGGGTCGGTCCCGCGGTCGTCATACCGAGGGCTTGCGCGAAGGGCTCGAAGGTCGCTCCCTGGACCAGGGTCGAGAGCAGGACGGCGAAGAAGACGATGTTGAAGAAGTCGAAGCTGTGCGAGACGCCGTCGATCACCGGAAAGGTGGCGAGCACGACGGGCACAGCCCCTCGCAGCCCCGCCCAGGCCAAGACGGCACGCTCGCGAAGACTGAACCTCTCGAAGGCGGTGCTCACCAGCGTCGCGATCGGCCGCGCCAGGAAGACCAGGACGACGGCCAGGACGGTCCCCTCGAGGGCGACGTCGCCGAGCTGGGAGGGAAACACCAGCAGGCCGAGCACCACGAACATCGTCACCTGCGCCACCAGAGCAAGCCCCTCGTGGAAGACGACGACCGCCCGCTTGGCGGGGATCGGCACGCTGCCCAGAAACAGCCCGGCCAGATAGACCGCCAGGAACCCCGATCCGTGCAGGCTGCTCGCCGCGCCGTAGGCGAGGGCGGCGGTCCCCATGGTCCCGATCACATAGCCGGCCTCGTTGCCGAGCCAGGCGCGGCGCAGCGCCTGTACCGCCAGCCACCCGACCGCGAGCCCCGCCCCCAGCCCGATCGAGAGCTCGCGGACCAGGAGCAGGACCATGTCGCCGAACCCGTAGTCCGGCATCTGGATCCAGTCGATCAGTCCGACGACCAGCAGAATCGCCACCGGGTCGTTCAGTCCGGACTCCCCCTCGAGCGTTCGCGTGAGCCGCTCGCGCAGGCGCGAATGGCGCAGCAGGCCGAAGATCGCCGCGCCGTCGGTAGCCGAGACGATCGAGCCCAGCAGCATTCCCTCCAGGAAGGAGAGGTCGAAGAGCCAGGTCGCGGCGAGGCCGGTGATCGCCGCGGTGACCAGGGTCCCGACGAACGCCAGGGCGACCGACGGCCGCAGCACCGGACGTATCTCGCCGAAGCCGACGCTGAGCCCGCCCTCGAACAGGATCAGGGCGAGGGCGACCACCCCGATCGTCCGGGCGAGCTCGTAGTCGGAGAAGTCGATCCATCCGAACCCGTCGGACCCGACCGCCATGCCCAGGCCGAGGAACAGGAGGAGCCCCGGAACGCGAAGCCGCCCGGCCACGACGGTGGCGAGCAGGCCTGCGATCAGCAGGCCGCCGACGATCAGGATCAGGTTGGCGTCACTCACGGCGCCCGTATAACAACAGCCTGAGCAGTCAACCCCTCCCACGGGCGATCGGATACGGAGCGCGGATGAATCACACGGCACACGGCTATTGGCTCGAGGAGGCGGGCGAGCGCCCGTCGCTGCCGGCCGCCGAGGGGGAGCTGAGCTGCGACGTGGTCGTCGTCGGGGGTGGCTACACCGGCATGTGGGCAGCCTGGGAGCTCTCTCAGCTCGAGCCAGAGGCGAACGTGATCCTGTTGGAGGCCGATCGCTGCGGGCACGGCCCGAGCGGGCGGAACGGCGGCTTCGCCAACGCCATGTGGTTCAGCGCGCACACCCTGCGCCGGCGCTTCGGGGCGGCCGCCTCCCGTGTGGTGCGAGCGGCGCAGGACGCCGTGGACGGGATCGGCCGGTTCTGCTCAGAGCAGGGAGTGGACGCCTGGTATCGGCAAAGCGGCTACCTGCAGCTCTCCGCTGCGCCGGCACAGGATGGGATCTGGGACGAGGCGGTGGCGAGCTGCCTGGAGCTGGGCGAGGCGGCTGCGGTCGAGGAGCTCAGCGCGGAGGCGGTTCGCGGACGCTGCCAATCGCCCCGCTTTCGCGCCGGCGTGCTCTATCCCGGCGCGGCGACCGTGCAGCCGGCCCGGCTCGCGCTCGGCCTGCGTGAGCGCCTCAGCAACCGCTCCGGTGTCCGGGTGTTCGAGGGCTCGCCGCTTCGCCGGCTGCGCGCCGGAAACTGGGGCTGCCTCGCCGAGACGCCGACGGCCCGCATCCGAGCCGGATCCTGCGTTCTGGCGCTCGGGCCGGCATCCGGCGCCGCCGGTTCGCCGCTACGCGGCCGCCTCACGGTGACCTCCAGCCACATCGTCCTGACCGAGCCGGTTTCGGACGTGCTCGAGGAGATCGGCTGGACCGGCGGCGAATGCATCACCGACGCCCGGGCGATGGTCCATTACATGCGAACGACGCCGGACGGGCGGATCGCCTTCGGCTGGGGCGGCGGCCGCATCGCGTGCGGCGCCCGGCTCGGAGGCCGCACCGAAGTGGACCCCGGCATCGTCGAACGGGTGGCGTCGGACCTTCGCTCATTCTTCCCCGAGCTCCAGGGTCGCCGGATCACCCACGCGTGGGGCGGCCCGATCGACGTCTCGCCGACCCACCTGCCCGTCGTCGTCCCCATCGGGTCAGACAGGGTTCACGGCGCCTTCGGCTACACCGGGAATGGGGTCGGTCCCTCCCTGATGATCGGGCGGACCCTGGCGGCGCTGACGCTCGACCGGCGCGACGAGCACTCGCGGCTGCCCCTGGTGGAGCCGGACCCTCGCCCGGTCCCGACCGGGCTGCCGTCCTGGCTCGGCGGCAACGCGATCCGGGCCGGGCTGGTGGCCAAGGAAGCTGCGGAGGAGCGCGGAACCGTTGCCGGCGCCCTCAGCAGGGGGCTTGCCGCGATCCCCGAGCGGATCGGGTTCCACGTCGGGCGCTGACGAGGGACCGCTTCAGTCCGGGTACTCGTCCTTGCGCCAGGCCCGCGGCTCCTCGGGCTGCTCCTTCGGGGTGCGATCGAGCAGGAAGGAGTGATACGGCGCCACGAACGGATCCGGAGCCATCACCTGGTAGGTGTGGTAGACGGTCCCGTTGTCGCGGGCAAAGGCGATGAAGCCCGGCCCCTCACGCAGGCCGTCCTTGAGGTCGGCGCCGACCTGCTCCGACCACTCCTCCAGCCAGTCCGGCGGTTCATCGATCATCTGCTTGACCTCGGGTATCCCCTGCGCCTGCTCCTCGGTCATCGCGAGCCCGAAGTCGAACGGGAAATCGCTGGCGTAGGTCGAGACATAGGGAAACTGCCAGCCCATCCGCTGCTTGTAGGCGATCAGCCGGTCGATCGGCGCGCGAGAGAAGCAGAGAAACGTCACATCGCGCTTGTTCAGGTGGATCAGCGAGCCGTCGAACTCGTCCCCGAGGCTCGTGCATCCGGGACAGGCACCCACCTCGTAGTCGGGCCCGTACATGATGTTGTAGGCGAGCAGCTGTGAGCGGCCATCGAAGAGCTCAGCGAGGCTCTTCTTGCCGTCCTCGGTATCGAACTCGTACTCCTTCTCAACCGGGACCCACGGCAGTTCCCGCCGCTTCTCCTGGATCTCCTGATTGCGCTCGGCCTGCTCGGCCTCGAGCTTCGCGAGGTCGGCGCGCGCTGCTTCCCATTCCTGGCGTGTTCCGGTGTTGTGCTCAGGCATTTATTCCTCCTTTTCGTCGGACACCCGAAGAGACTCGCGGCTGGGCGGAAACTCATCGCCTCCCTCCGGGCTACCCGACTCGCGGGCGGCCTAGTCTTGGACCCGTGAGCGGCCCGTCCGCCAAACCGTTCGACCTGGATGCGTGGCGCGGACTACCCGCCGCCCAGCAACCGGAATGGCCAGACCCCGCGCGCGTTGGAGAAGTCACCGCGGAATTGGCGGAACAGGCGCCCCTCGTCTTTGCGGGCGAGTGCGACCAGCTCACGGAGCGGTTGGCCGCCGTCGCCGCGGGCGAGGCTTTCGTCCTGCAGGGAGGCGATTGCGCGGAGACCTTCTCAGGGGCGACGGTTGAGGCGGTACGGGCGAAGATCGAGACGCTGCTTCAGATGGCGCTCGTGCTGACCTACGCGGCGAGCGTCCCCGTCGTGAAGATCGGGAGGATGGCGGGGCAGTTCGCAAAACCCCGATCGCGTCCCACCGAATCCCGGGACGGCGTCGAACTCCCCGCTTACCGCGGCGATGCCGTGAACGACTTCCAGTTCACATCCCAGGCGCGGACCCCGGATCCGGCGCGCCTGCTCCAGGCGTACAACAGCGCGGCCGTGACCCTGAACCTTTGCCGGGCCTTCGCGCACGGCGGGTACGCCGACCTGCACCAGGCGCACGCGTGGAATCAGGACTTTGTGGCGCAGAGCCCGGCCGGGCGGCGCTACGAGCAGCTTGCCGGCGAGATCGATCGTGCGCTGGCCTTCATGAGAGCGTGCGGTGCCGACTCGGAAGAGCTCCATGGGGTCGAGCTCTACTCGAGCCACGAGGCGCTCCTGCTCGAGTACGAGCGCGCCCTGACCCGCATCGACGTCAGCACCGGCCTCCCCTACGACCTGTCCGCGCATCTGGTGTGGATCGGTGAGCGGACCAGGGATCCGAACGGCGCGCACGTGGAGTTCTGCCGCCAGATCCGCAATCCGATCGGCGTGAAGCTCGGCCCGAGCGCCTCACCCGACGACGCCGTTGCGCTGCTCGAACGACTCAACCCGGATCGCGAACCGGGCCGGCTGACGTTCATCACCAGGCTGGGCGCCGGCAAGATCCGTGACCTTCTGCCGCCGCTGGTGGAGAAGATCACCGAGCACGGCGCGCCGGTCGCGTGGGTCTGCGATCCGATGCACGGAAACACCTTCGAGACCGCCAGCGGACACAAGACCCGCCGGCTGGACCACATTCTCGATGAGGTCGCCGGCTTCTTCGAGGTGCACCGCGCGCTCGGCACCCATCCCGGCGGCATCCACGTCGAGTTCACCGGCGACGACGTGACGGAGTGCATCGGCGGTGGCCACGAAATCGCCGAGGACGAGCTGCACGACCGCTACGAGACGGCTTGCGATCCCCGGCTCAATCGCCGCCAAGCGCTGGACCTGGCCTTCACGGTCGCAGAGATGTATGGCGGCGAGCGGTGAGCCGGCGTCATCCCGTGGGGACCTCGACCCACCATCGTTCGCGGGCCGACTCCAGGACTGCCTCGGTGATCAGTGCCGAGCGCAGGCCGTCAGAGAGTCCCGGGAGCCCGTCGGCAACCTCGCCGGTCCGGATCGCCTCGTACGTCTCGGCGACGAATGCGTCGAAGCAGTCGTGGTAGCCCTGCGGGTGGCCCGCGGGCAGGGTCACATAATGCGCGGCGCTGGCGGCCAGGGTCGTGAAATCGCGCGGGATCACCTCGGTCTGCTCGCGTCGGCCCACCCACAGCGTCTCGGGTAGCTCCTGATCGAACGCAAGTCCCTCGGCGGCGGTCGAGATCTCGAACCAGAGGCGGTTCTTCCGTCCCGCGGAGATCTGCGACACGACGACCGATCCGAGCGCGCCGCGATCGGTCTCGAACATCACCAGGGCCGCGTCCTCGGTCGTCACGGGCCGAGCGGCGCCCTCGCCGCCCCCGCGCTCGAACGATTGCCGCCCCGCCTCGTGCCTCCGCTCCGGATGAGCGATCAACGTCCGAGCGACCAGCGATGCGATCCGGTGGCCGGAGACGAACTCCACCAGGTCCGCCCAGTGCGAGCCGATATCGGCGAAGGCTCGCGAAGCCCCTCCGAGTTCCGCGTCGACGCGCCAATTGTCATCGTCCGCGCGAAGCAGCCAGTCCTGGAGGTAGCCGCCGCTGATCAGGCGAATGTCGCCGTTGCCGCCATTCCGCAGCCGGGCGCGCGCCTCTCGTACGGTCGGGTAGTACCGATAGACGAGCGGAACGGTGGTGATGATGCCGCGACTCGACTGGGCGGCGGCATGAAGCTCCGCCGCGCCGGCGGCATCGAGCGCGATTGGTTTCTCACAGACGAGGTGCTTGCCTCGGGCGAGCGCGGCGAGCGCGATCGGGAGGTGCAGGTGATTCGGCGTGCAGACGTGCACGACGTCGACGTCATCGGAGCTGATCAGCTCGTCGGCGGTCGCGAAGGCGCGCTCCGCGCCGAGCTCCCTCGCCGCCGCCTCGGAGCGCTCCGGGGACGACGCGACCACACCCGCCAGATGCCCCCCGGCGAGCCGTGCGCTCCGCGCGTGGATCCTGCCGACGAACCCGGTCCCGACGATGCCGGCGCGCACCCCCGCGGGCGTCACGCCGCCTGGGGCTCTCCGGCTGGAGCGCCTGTCTCGTCCAGGCCTTCGCGGAGCTCGCGAATCTTCCGCTTGTAGACGGCCTCGTCACCACCGCAGAGGTGGGTCCCCCAACGGGTGCCGTTGTGGACGTGGGGGACCTCGTCGGCGAGCAGGTAGTCGAAGACCTGGGCGATCTGCTCCTGCCCGCGCTCGACCAGCACCTTGCGGCGGTGGGAGTGGCGCCACATCGCCTTCTGCTCGGAGGTCGAGTTGAACAGGGCGAGGCGGCCGAGCAGGTCATGGGCGTAGACCGAGCGGAAGTAGGAGAAGCCGACTGGATAGTCGCCCCACCGACAGCCGAGCTCCTTCGGCATCAGCAGCGAATGCAGCCGGGCGTGCCGCATCTCGTCCCAGGTCTGGCGCGCCATGTCGACGTGGAAGTCCCAGGGCATTTCGGGATGCTCGTGCGAGTTGCGGGCCATCAGCTCGGCGGCGCAGATCTCGGCGTCCATCAGCGCGTGGAAGAAGTGGCGCTGCTCCTCGGGCTCGACGGGGACGTGGTTCTCCTCCGGGTCGTTGACGTAGAGCTCGCGGGCCAGGAAGGGGTCGCCCTCGGGGGTCACGTCGACGAATTCGTCGCGGGCGGGCTCGACCAACGGTGGCATCACGGGGAGTGCTCGCGGCTCGCTCTTCAGCTGGACCGGGAGTGCGCCGAGGTCGTCGATCACCGGCAGGGGCCCGTCGGGACCCGGGCCGAGCTCGGCGAGATGGCGCTCCTGGCGAGCGGCCAGCTGGGTGAGCAGCCGGAGCGAGGGCTCGTCCGAGACCGGGTCGAGGTGCTCGAGGTGGATGCGGAAGGCCCGCAACAGCACCGGCTTCGCCTCCCCGTAGGCGAGGGTGACGTACTCGGCCGGCGTCTCCGCCGCGCCGAGGCGGTCGAGCAGCGCCCCCAGTTCCTCCGCCGGCGCGCCTGGGTAGTCGCTCGGGTGGCGGAGCTCGTAGAGGCGCCGGCGGATCTTGGTGATCGAGCGGGCGTCGTCGTGGAGGTGATCGCCGAGGGCGTACTTGACCTCGAAGTCGGGGGCCATCGGAAGCCAGCCGGAGGAGAGATGGACCAGCTCGCGGAGCAGGTGGAAGTAGTTCGAGAACCGGATCGCGTTCTCATCCACGTCGTAGCCGAGGCGAAGCTCGTCAGGCGGCGGTGCCATGTGTGGATCCCTCCTCCTCTCGGAGACCCTCATCTCCCTCGGCATCGGCGAGCAAACCTCGCCGATGGCGGCCGACCACGCTCGGCAAGAGGCCGCCTCCGGCGGAGACGTTGATCACGGCCCGGTCGGAGATCCGCGTGATCATCCCGGCGTAGCGCCCGCCGATCCCGAACGGGTTGATATTGAAGTGCTTGAGGCGCATCTGCACGTGCCCCTCCTCGACCGTGGGGAACATCTCCTCGGGCACGGGCACGTACTCCTGGACGATGAAGTCGCCCGCCTCGGCGTGCCGATCGATGACCCGCTCCCACTCCCCCTGCTCCGTCTCGATCCCGAGGGCGACGTCGTGGCCGCCGTACTCCGAGGCCGGCTTCAGCACCAGGCGGGAGCGGTTGTCCGAGACGAAATCGAGCAGGTCGACCGTCCACTCCCCGTAGGTCGTCCTCCCGGGCCGCAGGATCCGGGTCCAGGGGACGGTGGCGGCGATCACCTCCGCCTCGCGCGGCTCCACCAGATGAGCGAACCGCGGATCCTCGAGCAGGGCCATCAGCTTCTTGTTGTTGGCGACCCTGGCGCGGGGCGGATTGACCACGCAGGCGGCGCCATCCCGGTAGGCGGCGGTCAGGTCGCCTTCGGAGAGGTCGTCGATCATCGCCCGGCGATAGACGAGGTGCACCGGCTCGCCGTCGGCCCGCAGGACCGAGCCGTCGTACGCGAGCTGGTCCGTGGTCACATGAATGGCGTCGATCCCCGCCTTCAACGCGGCGCGGCAGATGATCCGGAACTCGGGCACCGAGGGGCTGCCGGGGACATCGACCAGGGCCAGGCGGGGCGCCTCCGGAAGCTCGGGCCCATCCCGCCGTCCCGCGCGCGTTGCCGCGTAGGCGTCGCGCAGCGTCCGGATCAGGACGGGCAGCATCGGCTCGTACACGGTGTCGAACTCGCCGTCCACCCGCGGCAGCGCGATCGTCTGCCTGATCCCCTCGTGGAGCACATCCGTGTAGCCGATCCCGGCGGGCGAGTCGGCGTTGAACTCGAGGAACTTGACCGTGTCCCCGGCGAGAAAGGCGTCGAGCCGGCAGATCCGCAGCGGTCGCGGGTAACCCGGATCGACTCGAACCAGCGAGTCCTCGAAGGTGGGGAGCGCCAGATCCTCCTGGAGACGCTCGTCGTCGGGATAGGCCTCGCAGAAGCGATTGAGTACCGCACACAGCGACTCGACCGCCCGGCGCACGCGCCGCACCTGCTCCGGGCTGACGAAATGCGGCATCAGCACGAACGGGATCGTGTGGCCGTCGAAGACGACGTCGTGGGCGGCCAACCAGGCCTCGAGCCCGGACTCGAGCTGGACACACCCGTCGCCGAGCTTGGAGAGCTCGACGAGATGCTGGAGCTTGAGATCGCTTACCTGGTCGACCGCTCTCCCCCCGTCAACGCCGCTTCTTTGGGTTCTTGAGGGTCACCCGCCCGTTCGTCACCGGGCGCTCGAACAGAGTCGAAAGCACGACCTGTGTCTGCGTCCGGAGAACGCCGGGGGTCTCCCGGATCCGCTCGAGCGCGTCCTCGAGGTGCTGGGTGTCGGTGGCGCGAACGTGAAGAATCGCGCTGGCGTTGCCGGCGACTGTGTAGGCGCCTTCGACCTCCGGATGCCTGGAGACGGCTGCGGTCACCTCGGCGCCCGACATCCGGCCCTCGCAGAAGAGCTCCACGAAGGCGTGGCTGTGCCAGCCGAAGGCGGTCGGCTCGATCGTCGCGGTGTACCCGCGGATCACCCCCTCCGCCTCGAGCCGGTCGACGCGGCGCTTCACGGCCGGCGCTGAGAGCGAGACCCGCTGGCCGATGTCCTCGTAGGAACGGCGGGCGTTCTCGCGCAGCAACGCAACGATCTGCTCGTCGATCTTGTCGGCAATCGCCATATTCGGGCCGATCACGCAATGAATCGGGCTTGTGAACCCCTCCTTACGCGGGAATCATAAACCTGAAGCAAGAGCTTCGCAACGGAATTCGGTCAGGAGGAGAGCGCATTGGAGGTGAAGACCACACAGATCGCGGGCCCACGCACCGTGTCGCCGCCGGTCCCGAAGAACGACGAGATGCCGCTGCTCGGCATCGATCACATCGAGCTGTACGTGGGGAACGGCGTTCAGGCCGCTCACTACTTCACGCACGCGCTCGGCTTCCGCCAGACCGCCTACGCGGGGCTCGAGACCGGGCTGCGGGACCGGGCCAGCCACGTGGTCGAGCAGGGGAGGATCCGCTTTCTCCTCACCACCCCGCTGCACGGCAGCAACGAGATCGCCCGCCACATCGCCGAGCACGGCGACGGCGTCAAGGTCGTGGCCCTCTCGGTGCCGGATGCCGACGAGGCCTATCGCATCGCGGTTCGCCGGGGGGCCAGGGGCCTCGAGGAGCCGCACGAGGAATCTGACGAACGCGGCGCCGTCCGCCTGGCCACCATCGCGACCTACGGCGAGACGGTCCACACGTTCGTCGAGCGCGACGGCTATGAGGGCGCCTTCCTGCCTGGCTTCGAGCCGGTCGAGGGCGGCGAGAAGGGTGACTTCTTCAAGGGCATCGACCACATCGTGGGCAACGTCGAGCTCGGCCGGATGGAGGCGTGGGTGGAGTACTACGAGCGGGTCTTCGGCTTCACCGAGATGATCCGGTTCTCGGACCAGGACATCTCCACCGAGTACTCGGCCCTGATGTCCAAGGTGATGGCGGACGGCAGGGGCCGCATCAAGTTCCCGATCAACGAGCCGGCGGAGGGGCAGCGCAAGTCGCAGATCGAGGAATTCCTCGAGTTCTATGGCGGCCCAGGCGTCCAGCACATCGCCCTCGCCACCACCGACATCGTCGGCACCGTCCGCACGCTGCAGGATCGCGGCGTCCACTTCCTGAGGACGCCCGACAGCTACTACCAGGAGCTGCCGGAGCGGATCGGGGAGATCGACGAGGACCTCGCCGACCTCAACGAGCTCGGCATCCTCGCCGATCGCGACGACGAGGGTTACCTGCTGCAGATCTTCGGCAAGCCGCTCGCCGACCGCCCCACGCTCTTCATCGAGGTGATCGAGAGGCACGGGGCGCGGGGCTTCGGTGAGGGCAACTTCAAGGCGCTGTTCGAGGCGATCGAGCGCGAGCAGGAGAGGAGGGGCAACCTGTGAGGTACCACCGGCTCGGAGAGCTACCGCAAAAGCGGCACACCCAGTTCCGCACCAACGGACGCCTGCTGGTCGAGGAGGTGATGGGGCTCGAGGGCTTCTCCGGCAACGAGTCGATCCTCTACCACCACACCTCGCCCTGCCGGATCCTGGAGGCTGGCGAGTTCGAGCCGATCTCGCATGAGGAGTGGGTCCCCGACGCCCACGTCCACCGCCACCTCGAGACGGGCGGCATCTCGTCCGAGGGCGACCCGATCACGGGACGCCGCTGCCTGATGTGGAACAGCGACCTCGAGGTCTCCCTCTGCCGGCCCACCGAGGAAACCGAGGCCTTCTACCGGAACGGCGAGGGCGACGAGCTGATCTTCGTCCACGAGGGCTCGGGCGAGCTCGAGACCGTGTTCGGCACTCTCCCCTACAGCCAGCACGACTACATCGTCATCCCGCGCGGCACCACCTACCGGTTCCGCTTCGAGGGAGACGACCAGCTGCTGCTCGTACTTCACACGCCGGGCGAATTCGAGACCCCAAACCGCTACCGAAACCGGTACGGGCAGCTGCTCGAGTCCGCCCCCTTCTCCCACCGCGACCTGCACCCGCCGGTGACGCTCGAAACGCATCGTGAGGGAGGAAATTTCGAGCTGATCCTGCGGGTGCGGGGCGGCCTCCAGCACTACCGGCTGGACTACCACCCGCTCGACGTCGTCGGCTGGGACGGCTACGTCTATCCCTATACCTTCAACATCCACGACTTCGAACCGCGGACCGGCAGGATCCACCTGCCGCCGCCGACCCATCAGACGTTCCAGGGGCCGAACTTCGTGGTCTGCTCGTTCTGCCCGCGCGAGCTCGACTACGACCCCGACGCGGTCCCGCTTCCCTACCACCACTCCAACCTGCAGTCGGAGGAGATGATCTATTACGTCTCCGGCGAGTTCGGCTCGCGGAAGGGGATCGAGATCGGCTCGATCACCGTGCACCCCTCCGGACTGCCACACGGCCCCCAGCCCGGCCTGGTCGAGAAGGCCCTGGGCGCACGGCGCACGGAGGAGCTTGCGGTGATGTGGGACACCTTCGCGCCGATGATGCTCACGTCGTTTGCCCGGGAGCTCGACGACCCGAGCTACGCGTACTCATGGCGTGAAGGCGCGCCGTCGCCGGTGGCGCAGAGCACAACCGGCTAATCGCATGAAACGGGTTGCTCCTCGCTTCGCTCGGAGCACCCTCGCATTAGTCGGGTCGCTTTCTGCGCTCCGGCGGCGCCGCGCCACTCACGCGGCGGGCAGGACGCGGCCGCTGACCTCGGCGAGTGTGATCGCCGGCCGATCCCCGGTCGACGCCCCGGTGCCGTGCAGGACGACCTCGTCGCCGTCCTCCAGGAAGGCCCGCTCGGCGCCGCCGAGGCGGAGCGGCTCCCGGCCGTCCCGGGTGAGCTCGAGCAGGCAGCCCTGGGTGGCCGGATCCGCGCCCGAGATCGTCCCCGACGCGAACAGGTCGCCGGCACGCACCCGGGCACCCGCTTGCGTGACATGGGCGAGCTGCTGGGCTGGCGTCCAGTAGAGGTCGCGGGCGTTGGTGCGGCTGATCACCTTCCCGTCGCCCGTCTCCCCCGGGACGAGCTCGACCTCCAGGTCGAGGTCGAGTGCCCAGTCCCGGTCGCTGCGCAGGTACGGCAGGGGCTCGGGATCCCGGGCGCGGTTCCGCACCCGAAACGGCTCGAGGGCCTCGAGGGGCGTGATCCAGGCGGCGATCGAGGTGGCGAACGCCTTCCCCAGGAAGGGCCCGAGCGGCCGGTACTCCCAGGCCTGGATGGAGCGGGCGCTCCAGTCGTTGACGAGCAGGAACCCGAAGATATGTTCGGCGGCCGCGTCGGTGGGGATCGGTCCGGCGTTCTTTGGCCCTGGGCCGCAGACGAACCCGAGCTCGAGCTCGAAGTCGAGGCGGGGCTCCGGCCCGAGGCCCGGCTGCCCATCCGGTGTCTCCGGGCCGATCTGACCCACCGGCCTCTTGACCGGGGTGTCGCTGACGACCAGGTTGGCCGCGCGGCCGTGATAACCGACCGGGAGGTGGCGCCAGTTGGGATAGAGCGGCTCCTGATCGGGCCGCATCAGCCTGCCCACGTTCGAGGCGTGCTCGATCGACGAGTAGAAGTCGACGTAGTCGCCCACCTCGACCGGCATCAGCTCCTCGGCCTCGGAGAGCGGGACGAGGGCATCGGTGAGGCCCGCGTCGGCGATCTCGAGGTTACCGGCGCCGAGCACCTCCATCAGCCGGGCGCGCAGCCCCGACCACGCCGGCCGCCCCAGCGCGAGCACCCCGTTCAAGGTCGGCGCCTCGAGTGCCCAGCGCAGCGCCTCGGCATCGGACCCGGGAATGTCATCCAGCAGGCCGGCCGCCGCGAGCGGCGCCAGTACGAGGGAGTGGTCACCGATTCTGATCGCCGGCCCCGGTGACCCTCCCCGGACCCGGACCACGCCGAATGGGAGGTGCTCGATCCCGAAGCCCGAGCCCTCGGCGCCCGGCACCCACGTCCTCGCGGTCTCGCGTCCGGCCATGCGGGCGACCATACGTCAGAGGGTGTCGCCGACGGACGCTCGGATACGCTCAACCCTGATGTGAACGCTGCGCCCGACCGATCAGGGGGTCCGGCCGTCTCCCGATGGGTGTGGGTGCTGGCCCTGGCCGCTGTCTACTTCGGCTCGGCGAAGCTCGGACTGGCGCTCGCCTTCTCAAACGAGAGCGTGACGGCGATCTGGCCGCCGACGGGGATCGCTCTGGCCGCGCTGGTGCTCTGGGGCCGGGGACTGTGGCCCGGCGTGTTGCTGGGCGCCTTCGCGGCCAATGTCACCACCGACGTGCCCGTTTACACGGCCGCCGGCATCGCCGTGGGCAACACGCTGGAAGCGGTGGTCGGTGCTTGGCTGCTCGAACGGTTCAGCTTCCGTCCCACGCTGCTCCGGCTGCGCGACATCTTCGCGCTCGTCGTGCTCGGAGCGGTGGTCAGCACCGCGGTCAGCGCGACGATCGGCGTCGCCAGCCTCAGCGTCGGGGACTCGCTGTCCGAGAGCACGCTGACGACGTGGCGCCTGTGGTGGGTCGGCGACATGGGGGGCGATCTGCTGGTCGCGTCCGCGATCTTCGTGCTCGTCACCCACTGGCCCTATCGCGATCTTCCGGGAAGCGCCGCCGAGGCGGTAGCCCTGATCGTGGCCCTCATCGGCATCGAGCTGGTGGTCTTCTCCAATGATGTTCCCGCCACCTATCTCGCGTTCCCGTTCATCGTCTGGGCGGCGCTCAGGTTCCTGCAGCCGGGCGTGGCCGTCGCAGCCCTGGCCTTCGCAATCATCGCGGTGAGCTTCACCGGCAACGACTCGGGGCCCTTCTTCCGGCGCTCGGAGGACGACGGCCTCCTACTCGCCCAGAGCTTCTCGGCGATCGTCGGGCTCACCGGCATGATCCTGGCGAGCGTCACCTACCAGCGCAGGCGGGCGGAGCGCCGGGCGCGGCACCTGGCGCACGATCTGCAGACGGAGCTGCTGCCTCCTGAGCTTCCCGAGATCCCGCAATTCGAGGCGGCCGGTTGGTATCGAGCGGGCATGCAAGGACAGGAGGCGGGCGGTGACTTCTACGACGTCTTCAATGCGAGAGACGGACGCTGGGTGGCGGTGATCGGGGACGTCTGCGGCAAGGGACCCGAGGCGGCCTCCCTGACCGCGCTCGCCCGCTACACCCTGCGTGCGGTCGGCCCGCGGGCGGACGGCCCCAGCGACGCGCTACGTGCGCTCAACGAAGCCATCCTCGAACAGCGATCCGATCAGCGCTTCATGACCGCCGTCCTGGTCCAGCTCGACGTCGGAAGCCCCGACCACGGGGTTTCGCTGAGCAACGGAGGGCATCCCCCTCCCCTTCTGGTCCGAGCCGATGGAGAGGTTGAGGAGGTTGTCAGGGAAGGTGGGATGTTGCTCGGCATCTACTCCGATCCGGAGCTGGTCGATCAGCGCCTGGATCTTCGGCCCGGCGATTCGCTCGTCCTCTTCACCGACGGGCTGACCGAGCGGCGCGATCGCGACGATGCCCCGGACCGGATCAGGGAACTGCTGCGGTCAAGCACCGGCGCGAGCGCAGGCGAGACCGCGGACCGCCTCGGCGAGCTGGCGCTGAGCGACAACGGCGACGCCGACGACGACGTGGCGGTGGTGGTTCTGCGCCGGGTCGACTCGGGGAACGGCGCCGGAACCGTGCGAGAGCCGAGTAAATCCCTTGCGCTCGAGCTCAGGCCAGGTCCAGGGTGCCCGGCAGAGGCCCGGGGGGCCATAGCGCCGCTGGCGGATGCGCTCGATACCCAGGTCTACCTGGACCTGTCCTTGCTCGTCAGCGAGCTCGTCACCAATTGCGTTCGTCATGCTCAGCTCCGGGCCCGAGACCTGATTCGGCTTCAGGTCGGGGTCTCGGATCGCGTGCTTCGTGTCGAGGTGAGCGATCCGGGCGAGGGCTTCGGCGCCAACATCCCCGAGCCGGCGCCCAGAGGGCCCGGCGGATGGGGGCTGTTCCTGACGGAGCGACTCGCGGATCGCTGGGGGGTCGACCGCGAATCAGGATGGACGACCGTCTGGCTGGAGGTGGACCTCGACCAGACGCGCCCCCTCCCGGCCTGAGAGCGGTCTAGCCCGAAGGCGGCTCGTCGACGACCTCGATTCGCTGCGCGACCCCCGTCATCTCCATCACCTGATTGACCCGGTCCGAACCCCTGACCACGACGAAGCGACCGCCTCCCGCGCGGACGCGGTCATCGGCCATGATCAGCGCCCGCAGACCCGAGGAGTCGATGAAGGTGAGTCCCCGCAGATCGAGGACGAACGTCTTCGCCTCGAGAGCCCCGTCCGCGCCCAACTGCCGGTCGAAATGATTGACCCCGGCCATATCCAGTTCGCCCGTCAGGCGAACCAACCGCACGCCTCCGCTTTCGGAAACCGCGATTTCGAGCAGCTCGCTTGCGTCCTTGCCTTCCGTGGGCGTGAGCGTACAGCGGGAGTGCGAGCAGGCCCGGGTACGCCCGTTCCCGCACCTATTCGACGACCAGTCCGTGCCGCATCGTGTTCTCGGTGAGCACCCGAGGCTCCGCGAACTCGAGCAGGTAGTCCGGCCCCCCCGCCTTCGCGCCGATGCCGGACCGTTTGTTGCCCCCGAACGGCTGGCGCGCAACCATCGCGCCCGTGATTCCCCGATTCACGTAGAGGTTGCCCACGGGCGTTCGCCGAGAGACGTACTCGACGACCTCGGGGCTGCGGGAGAACAGGCCCCCGGTGAGGGCGAAGGGCAGGGCGTCGACCGCCTCACACGCCTCCTCCACGCTCCCGACCCGGGAGACGGCGAGCAGCGGGCCGAAGATCTCCTCCCGGAGCACGGGCGAGTCGTCCGGGAGCTCGCAGGCCACCCGGGGCGGGCAGAACCAGCCTCCGTCCGGGACGACCGCCGCCTGTCCCGGCAGCCGCCCCTGCTCTCGCGCGGCCCGCGCGTAGCGCTCCACCCGGTCGCGAGCCTCTCGATCGATCACCGGCGGGACTTCGGTGGTGTAGTCGTCGGCTTGCCCGACGATCATCGCCTCGGTCGCGCCCGTCAGCCGCTCCACCAGGGGGTCGTGCACGGCGTCGTGGACGAGCACTCGCGCCGCCGCCGAGCATTTCTGGCCGGCGTAGGTGAACGCCGATTGCACCACCGCGGGCACGACCTCGTCGAGGTCCGCATCCGAGTCCACGATGACGCAGTTCTTCCCCCCCATCTCGGCCACCACGCGCTTCACGTGGTGCTGGCTCTCCGGCGTCTCGGCGGCCGCCCGCAGGATCTCGAGCCCGACAGTGCTCGACCCGGTGAAGGCGATCACGTGC
>DATDJZ010000140.1:0-2116 GCA_036520315.1 Solirubrobacterales bacterium
ACTCGACGGCCGCAATGCCCACCTGGCCGACGGCGTCCAGCGCGCCCTCGGACGTGAGCCCCGCGACTTCCGCGAGTACGCCCGGAAGGCCGCCGGCGACGGTGCGTGGAGCGTTACGCTCGCCGGGTGACTTCCGACGTCGCCCAGTTCCCCGTCGTGGACGTTCCGGACCGGCATCGGTTCGAGATCCACGACGGGGACCGGGTGGCGGGATTCACGGACTACCGGCGGCGAGGCAGCCTGATCGCCTTCATCCACACGGAGGTCGCGGACGAGTACGAGGGGAAGGGTGCCGCCAGCCGGCTGATTTCCGCCGCGCTCGAGGTGGCACGCGCTCAAGGCTTGTCGGTCCTCCCCTTCTGTCCGTTCGTGCGCGGCTATATCGCCAAGCATCCGGACCGGTACCTCGACCTGGTCCCGGCTCACCTCAGGGAGGATTTCGAGCTACCGGCGACGCCTGGCGTCACCGATGGCTAGGCGCCACTGAGCTCTTCGAGCCTGAAAGGATGTGGCCGTGGGATTCGACCAGTACCACGAGCCGGCGTCGGAGCTCCCGGAGGAGGCACGGACCTTCGCGAGGATGTCCGCAAACCTCATCGAGGAAGCGGAGGCGATCGACTGGTACGAGCAGCGCCTCGCCATCGAGCGCAACCCGACGGCCCGGGCGATCATGCTGGACGCCGAGGGTGAGGAGTTCAAGCACTTCGCCATGAACCTCGAGTTCCTGTTCCGCCGCCTGCCCCTGTGGCGCGAGATCGCGGAGGGGATCCTCTTCCAGGACGGGGACATCGTCGAGCACGGCGAGGAGTCGGAGGAGGAAGCGACGGAGGACGAAGCCGCGAAGGGCGCGCCGCTCGCCGGCAGCGAGTCTCTCGGCATCGGCAGTCTCCGGGAGGGCGCACGATGAGCCACCTCCTCCGCGAGCACGCGCCGATCACCGAGGCGGGTTGGCGGCTGCTCGACGACGAGGCGCGACAGCGGCTCACTCCCGCGCTGGGCGCGCGGAAGCTCATCGACTTCTCCGGGCCGCACGGCTGGGACTACTCGGCGACGAACCTGGGGCGCGTCGAGGAGATCACGGACGTGGCCACCGAGGGGGTCGCGGCGAGCCAGCGGCGGGTCCTCGGGCTGGTCGAGCTGCGGGCGCATTTCTCGGTCAGCCGCGCACAGCTGGACGACGCCGAGAGGGGCGCCCCGGATATCGATCTCGAGACCCTCGACAAGTCGGCACGGAGGATCGCGACCGCCGAGAACGCCGCGGTCTTCGAAGGCTGGAGCGCAGCCGGTATCCGGGGAATTGCAGAAGCCTCGAGTCACGAGCAGATCAAGCTCGGCGAGGACTGCGAGGTCTATCCACGGCACGTCGCGAAGTCGGTCGATGCCCTGAGGAGCACCGGCATCGACGGCCCGTACGGATTGGCGCTCGGTCCCGAGGCCCACACGCACGTGCTCGAGACGGCGGAGCACGGCGGCTATCCGCTGCTCGAGCATCTGCGCGAGATCGTCGGAGGGCCGATCGTCTGGGCACCCGGGGTCAACGGCGGAGTCGTCCTCAGCCTCAGGGGTGGGGACTTCCTCTTCGAGTCAGGGCAGGACCTCTCGATCGGTTACGAGGCGTACGACGCCGACGCGGTCCAGCTCTACCTCGAGGAGAGCTTCAGCTTCCGGGTGGCGACCCCGGAGGGGGCAGTTTCGCTCCCTGTCTGAGGCTCAGGACCCCGGCAGCTCGGCGCGGCGGCGCTCGAGGAAGCGGCGCTCCGCGTCGGAGTGGACCAGCTCGAGCGCCCGGCCGTACTCCGAGCGCGCCTCCTCGGTCCGATCGAGCCGGCGCAAGAGCTCGGCGCGGGTCGAGTGCAGGTAGTGGTAGCGACCGAGCTCGAGTTGATCGATGAGCTCCAGGGCAGCCCCCGCGTCGCCGGTCTCGGCGATCGCCGCCGCGCGGTTGAGCTCCACCACCGGTGAGCCGGTGAGGCGTCCGAGCTCGCCGTAGAGGGCGGCGATCTGCGGCCAGTCCTGCGGGTCCTCGGTGTGGAGGACGGCGATGGCGGCCTGCAGGACGTAGGGCCCGCGCCCGCCGAGTGCGAGGGCACGGTCTGTGACGGCCTTCGCCTCGGCG
>DATDJZ010000141.1:0-3843 GCA_036520315.1 Solirubrobacterales bacterium
GACTTTCGATACATTTGGCAAAGCGTGTATCAGTAGCGCTTTCGGGACGACAAAGGAGGAGAGATGCTCGGAGGGCAGAGGAAGCCGGCGCGGTTCGCGCTGATCACGATCGTGGCCGCGGCTCTCTGGGTCGCGCCGCCAGCGGCGGTCGCCGAGGTCCCGGTCCAGTTCGAGACGATGCGGGGGTTCCCCGCCCCTGGAACGCCTGACGCTCTGAACGTCGTGGGGGTGCTGAAGACCGGTGATCCCAAGGCGAAGAACGTCCTTGTCCTCAACCCCGGGACGTCGGCGGGCGCCGGCTACTTCGAGCCTCTCGCGAAGACGATCGCGGAGGAGCTTCCGAACTGGCAGGTCTGGGCGGTGGAACGGCGCGAGAACTTCCTCGAGGACCAGTCGATGCTCGACCGGCTGAAGAGCGGCCAAGCCAGCGCCACCGACTTCTTCAACTACTACCTGGGTTATCTGTCGAACCCGAGCGTCGTGAACCACACCAACAACGTGCCCGATTCGGCGGTTCCTTTCGCCCGCCAGTGGGGGATGAACACCGAGATCCAGGACCTCCGACAGGTCGTGGAGGAGGCTTCGAGTCACGGCCGTAGAGTCGTGATGGGCGGCCACTCACTGGGCGGCTCGATCACCACCGCCTACGCCACCTGGGACTTCAACGGCCGGCCGGGGGCCCGTGACCTGTCCGGGCTGGTGCTGATCGATGGCGCCAGCAACCCGACACCGATCACCGCGGACCAGGCGAGCACGGCGCTCGCCGATCTGCAGAGCTCGACGCCCTGGCTCGCCTTTGGCGGCATCCCGGCGCCGTTCGCGGGTCTCTTCGGGATGGTGGGCTCTGCGGCGGCCAAGGCGGCGCCCAACAGCCTCTCGGTCTTCGACGGTTGGCCGCTGCTGCCCGCGAACCTCCAGCCACCGCCAGGGGTCAACCCGACCAACGAGGCGGGTTTCGGCCTTTCAACCGACACCGAGACCTCGCCTCCATCACTGCGCGCGGCGCAGGTCCACGCCGGCCATCTCGCAGCGAGCGGCGATCCGCGCGGCTGGGAGCGCGCCGGCGAGATCACCCCGATCCAGCGCTGGGCCTCGATGTTCTCCGGCTGGGACGTGCTCGGGCACGACGGGACGGCCTGGTATCACCCGATGCGCCTGACGATCGATGCGGGCGCAGTCGGGGATGGGGTCGCAAATCCCGCGCAGGGCGTGCTGGACGTTCACTCGACGCTCGGATCGGAGCTCTCCAAGCACCTCAAGATCTACGCCTTCGGGGCGGCCCTGGGCGGTCCAAACGTCCCGGCGGCAGCTCAGTTCCTAGCGGGCGAGGCGGGCATTCCGGATCGAAACCTGACCCTCGTGAACCGCCAGGACACCTACGCCCACAACGACCCGAACTCGGCCGATCCGGAGGTGAACGAGTTCCTTGCGCAGTTGATCCCCTTCCTCAGCGGGATCGGCAAGGGCACGAAGAACTAGGTCAGCCCGACTCGACCGGGCGCCCGGCCCGGCGCCAGGTGCCGACGCCGCCGTCGGCGACGTGCAGGATGCGCTCGAAGCCCTCGCGCTGCAGGATCGACGCGGCGAGCCCGCTGCGCTTGCCGCCACTGCAGATTGCGGCGATCGCCCGGTCGCGCGGCAGCTCGCCCTGTCGCTCCGGGAGCTCGCCGTAGGGAAGGTTGACCGAGCCCGGGATGTGGGCCTCCGCGTACTCGTGGTCGTCGCGGACGTCGAGGACGAGCAGGTCGTCGGCCTCGAGTCGCGCCGCGAGCCCCTCCGGGTCGATCAGCTCGATCCGCCGCACCGGCCGGCCCTCTGAGCGCCAGGCGGTCATGCCGCCCTCCAGGTAGCCGCGCACCCGCAGGCCGACCGACGCGAGCAGCTCGGCCGCCTCCAGCTCGTAGCCGTCGGAGGCGGCGATGACGATCAACTCGACCTCGGGCGGGAGCACTTTGGCGACCTTGGTCGCGAAGCCCGTCTCGTAGGCCGAGGCGCTGATCGCGCCCGGGACGTGCGCCTCGTCGAACTGCTCGTTGGTGCGGGCGTCGACCAGCAGCGCGCCCTCGGCGATGCCGACCTCCACCGCGCGGGGCGCGAGGGGGATCGGCGTACCCATCTCCTCGATCAGCGGGCCGCGGTTGAGCGCCACGATGTGCTCCACGTTGGGCGGCGGAGCTCCGAGCGTGGAGATGGCATCGTCGACGAACTCAGCCTCGGTCTCGAAGCGCAGGGCGCGGTTGTGGGCGCGCTCGAACCCGATCGTGGAGGTCGACTTGTGGTCGATCCCGATGCTGCCGCAGGCCGAGCCGCCCAGGTGCCCGGGCCAGACCTCGACGTCGTCCGGGAGGGCGAGCAGGCGCTCGTGCAGGGAGCGGTAGATGCCCGCCGCCCCCTCGCGCATCTCGATCGCGAGGTCCGGGCGCGCCACGTCCCCGACGAACAGCGAGTCGCCGGTGAGCACCGCCCATGGATCGCCGCCGCGATCGGCGTCGCGAAGGAGGAAGGAGGTGTGCTCGGGCCGGTGCCCCGGCGTGTGCATCGCCTCGATCTCGACGTCCCCGAGGCTCAGCTTCCAGCCGTCGGTGAACCCCTCGTGCGGGTACTCGGCGTCGGCGAGCTCTTGGATGTGGATGGTGGCTCCGGTCGCGCGGGCGAGGCGGCCGTGGCCGGAGACGTGGTCGGCGTGATTGTGGGTCTCGATCACGTGCTCGATCCGCACGCCGTGCAGCCGGCTCAGCCGCAGGTAGGGCTCGATCGACCACTGCGGGTCGATGACGGCGGCGACGCCGGCGCTCGCGTCGCCGACCAGATAGGAGGCGCAGCTCAGGTCCTCGTGCAGGATCTGCCGGAAGAGCATCCTTGCTCAGCGTAGTTGTCTATCGCAGCTGCCTGGGCGCGGTCAGGCGCCAGGCGTCCTCGATCAGGTCCGCGAGCTCATCTTCGTCGATCGCCTCGAGCCGGACCAGGACGTGCGCGCTCCCCTCGTAGTGAGGCGTGGTGAAGTAGGTCTCGGGGTCGCCGCGGAGGAGCGCCTCCTTGTCGTCGAGGTCCGCGACCCGGATCACCAGGGCGTCCGGGTCGGTGCGCAGGCGGCAGAATCCCTTGCCCTTCGCCTGGCCCTCCGCCCTGACCAGGAGCCCCGGCGTCCCCCACCACCTCCCGGCCTCCACGCCGGGAAGCCGTTCGCCGATCGCCACGACGTCGTCCCAGCTTGCCATCGACCCACTGTAGGGCCACCGGTGGCTAGGACCCGGTGAAGTTCGGCGGGCGCTTCTCGACGAAGGCGAGGACACCCTCGATGAAGTCCTTGCTGTTCCCCTGCTCCTTCTGCGCCTGGGCCTCGGCGTCCAGCTGTCCGGCGAGATCGGCGTACATGCGGCGGTTCAGCAGCTTCTTGGCGCCGGCGTAGGAGCGGGTGGGGCCGTTTGCGAGCAGCTGGAGCAGGGCCTCGCCCGCCCCCTCGAGGTCGTCGTCCGGCACGACCCGGTTGATCAGGCCCCAGTCGAGGGCCTGCTCGGCTGGAACCCGCTCGCCGAGCATCGCCATCTCGGCGGCACGCGCGTAACCGACGCGCGCGGGCAGGAAGGCGGTCGAGCCGCCGTCGGGGACCAGCCCGATGTTGACGAAGGCGAGCAGGAAGTAAGCCGACTCCGCTGCCACGACCAGGTCGGCGGCAAGGGCGAGCGAGCAACCGATCCCCACGGCCGGGCCGTTGACCGCGGCCACGACCGGCTTCGGCATCTCGCGCAGGCCGGTGATGATCGGGTGGTAGGTCTCCTTCAGCCGGGCGCTCAGATCCGGCGCGCCGTCACCGCCCGAGCGCTGCTCCTTGAGGTCGGCGCC
>DATDJZ010000142.1:0-5384 GCA_036520315.1 Solirubrobacterales bacterium
GCTCTCGGTCACCGGGCTGACCTCGAACCCCACGATCTTCGACAAGGCGATCTCGGGCGGCGACGCATACGACGAACAGATCACCGAGCTCCGCGAGCAGGGGCACGAGGGGGAGGAGCTCTTCTTCGAGCTCGCGCTGACTGACCTGCTGCGCGCCGCGAAGCTGTTCGAGCCCGAGCACGAGCGCACCGATCGCATGGACGGATACGTCTCGCTCGAGGTCTCGCCGCTCCTCGCCTACAAGACCGAGGACACAATCCATCAGGCGGCCGACCTCCACGGCCGCGCCGCCGACAACGTCTTCATCAAGATTCCCGGCACGCCCGACGGCCTGCCGGCGATCGAGGAGTCGATCTTCGCCGGCGTGCCGATCAACGTCACGCTGCTCTTCTCGAGCGACCAGACGATTGCGGCCGCCGAGGCATACATGAGGGGGATCGAGCGGCGGATCGAGGCTGGGCTCGACCCCGACGTCCCCTCGGTCCTCTCGATCTTCATCAGCCGCTGGGATGTCGCGGTCCAAGACGAGGTCCCGGACGAGCTGAAGAACACCCTCGGCATCGCGGTCGGGAAGGCCACCTATCGCGACTGGCGGCGCCTCTTCGAGTCCGATCGCTGGAAGGGGCTCGCCGATCAGGGCGCCCGCCTGCAGCGGTTGCTCTTCGCCAGCACCGGCACCAAGGACCCCGAGGCCTCGGACACGCTCTACATCGAGGCCTTCGCCGCGCCGGACACGATCGACACGATGCCGGACAAGACCCTCGAGGCCTTCGCGGACCACGGCGAAGTCGGCGACCCGCTGCCCGACGACGGCGGTGACGCCGAGGAGGTCCTACAGGCGAACCGGGACGCCGGCATCGATACCGACGCGCTCGCCCTGAAGCTTCAGAAGGACGGGGCCGAGGCCTTCGTCAAGTCCTGGACGGACCTGCTGGACACGATCAGGTCCGAGTCCGAGCGCCTGGCCGCGTAGAACGTGCGGTCACTCGGCCGCCATGAGCGTTTGATGAGCAGGGCGGAGCCGATAGCCGCCCGTAGTTAGGCTGCGGCGAGTGAGCCCGGAACCGCAGCTCCGCACGCGCCCGGCCTGGAAGGCCCTCGAGGAGCACCACAGGGAGATCGGGGACAGGCATCTGCGGGAGCTGTTCGCCGAGGATCCGGAGCGCGGTGACCGGCTGGTAGCTGAGGGGGCCGACCTGTTCCTCGACTACTCCAAGAACCGGGTCACGGACGAGACGCTCGGGCTGCTCAGGCAACTGGCTGACGAGCAGGGCGTCGCCGAGCGCCGCGACGCGATGTTCCGCGGCGAGCACATCAACGTCTCGGAGGACCGGGCGGTGCTCCACGTCGCGCTCCGCATGCCGAAGGATCGCTCGCTGATCCTCGACGGCGAGGACGTCGTCAAGCAAGTGCACGAGGTGCTCGACCGGATGTCGGCATTCTCGGAGCGGGTCCGCTCGGGGGAGTGGAGGGGCAACACGGGCAAGCCGATCCGCAATGTGATCAACATCGGCATCGGCGGCTCGGACCTCGGGCCCGTGATGGCCTACGAGGCGCTCCGCCACTACTCGCGCCGCGAGATGACCTTCCGCTTCGTCTCCAACGTCGATGGCACCGACTTCGCGGAGAAGACCCGGGACCTCGACCCGGAGGAGACCCTCTTCATCATCTCCTCGAAGACCTTCACGACCCTGGAGACGATGACCAACGCCCACACGGCCAGCGAGTGGGCGCTCGCCAAACTCGGCTCCGAGGAGGCGATCGCGAAGCACTTCGTCGCCGTCTCCACCAACGTCGAGGGCGTCGCCGAGTTCGGCATCGACACCGACAACATGTTCGGCTTCTGGGACTGGGTCGGCGGTCGCTACTCGATGGACTCGGCGATCGGGCTCTCGACCATGCTCGCCATCGGTCCGCAGCAGTTCGAGCAGATGCTGGCCGGCTTCCACGCCGTCGACGAGCACTTCAAGGAGAACCCGATCGGCGAGAGCCTGCCCTCGATCCTGGGGCTGCTGGCGGTCTGGTACGGCGACTTCTTCGGCGCGCAGACGGCGGCGGTGCTCCCCTACGACCAGTACCTGCACCGCTTCCCGGCCTACCTCCAGCAGCTCACCATGGAGTCGAACGGCAAGCACGTCACCCTCGACGGCGCGCGCGTCGACTACGACACCGGCGCGATCTACTGGGGCGAGCCCGGGACCAACGGCCAGCACTCCTTCTACCAGCTGATCCACCAGGGAACCCGCCTGATCCCCTGCGACTTCATCGGCTTCTACCGCACCCTCAACCCTCTCGGCGACCACCACGACCTGCTGATGTCGAACGTCTTCGCCCAGCCCGAGGCCCTCGCCTTCGGCAAGACTCCGGAGCAGGTGAGGGAGGAGGGGACCGCGGAGCTCGTCGTCCCGCACCGGGTGATGGAGGGGAACCGACCCTCCAACGTCATCCTGGCCGAGCGATTGACGCCGCGAACGCTCGGCTCGCTGGTCGCCCTCTACGAGCACAGCGTCTTCACCCAGGGGGCGATCTGGGGGATCGACTCCTTCGATCAGTGGGGCGTCGAGCTGGGCAAGGTCCTGGCCAAGGCGATCATTCCCCAGCTCCAGTCCCCCGAGGAGCCAGAGCTGGACCACGACTCCTCGACCAACAACCTGATCCGGCGCTACCGCGCTGGCCGCTCGGGTGGTTAGGGCCGTGGGACTCGACGCCTACGAGCGCGTGCTGGAGGTGGCCGAGGAGCGGGCGCGCCGCTACCTCGACGAGGTTGCCGACCGCCCGGTGGCCGAGCAGGCGAGCGTCAAGGAGTTGCGAGCCGCCCTCGACCGGAAGCTTCCCGACGAGGGTGAGGACCCCGCCAGGGTGGTCGAGGAGCTCGCGGACGCCGCCGAGCCCGGCCTGATCGCCCTCGGTAACCCGCGCTACTTCGGCTTCGTCATCGGCGGGACGCTGCCGGCCGCGCTTGGAGCCGATTGGCTGGCGGGCGCCTGGGACCAGATCGCGAGCCTCTACGTCTGCGGTCCCTCGGCCTCGGTCGCCGAGGAGGTCTCCGGCCGCTGGGTTCTCGAGCTGCTCGGCCTGCCAAAGACGGCGGGGTTCGGGTTGACCACCGGCGGCACGATGGCGAACTTCTCCGGGATCGCCGCCGGGCGACACGCCGTGCTGCAGCAACAGGGTTGGGACGTCGAGTCGCAGGGCCTGAACGGCGCGCCGGAAGTGCGGGTGCTGGTCGGCGAGCATGCCCACGCGACCATCTTCGTCGCGCTGCGGCTGCTCGGGTTGGGCGATGCGAACGCGATCCGCGTGAAGGCGGACGACGCGGGCCGCATGGATCCGGCCGCGCTCGCTGCCGAGCTCGACCGTGGCGAGGGTCCGGCGATCGTCTGCGCGCAGGCTGGCGAGGTGAACACCGGCTGCTTCGACCCGTTCCCCGCGCTGACCGAGATCTGCCGGCACCACGATGCATGGCTGCACGTCGACGGGGCGGTCGGGCTCTGGGCGGCCGCCAGCCACGAGTTCGACTCCCTGACCGAGGGCCTGGAGCGCGCCGACTCCTGGTCGACCGACGCCCACAAGTGGCTCAACGTCACCTACGACTGCGGCTTCATCGCCGTCAAGGACCCCGACCACCTCCGGGGGGCGATGGGAATCGCCGCCCCCTACCTGACGGCGGCGCCCGATGCCCGCGATTCCTACCAGTACGTACCCGAGTCCTCTCGAAGGGCGCGAGGCTTCGTCCTCTACGCCGCGCTGCGCTCGCTCGGTCAGAAGGGAGTCGCGGACCTGGTCGAGCGGACTTCGGGACTCGCGAGGCTGATGGCCGCCGAGCTCGGCGCCGACCCGTCGCTCGAGGTGATCAACGAGGTCGTGATCAACCAGGCGCTGGTCGGGGTCGTCGGGGACGAGTCCGGCGAGCTGACCGCGGACGCCGTCGAGCGGATTCAGCGGGACGGCACCTGCTGGCTGGCCGCGACACGCTGGCGCGGCAGGCCCGCCATCCGGATCTCCGTCTGCAACTGGCGGACGAGCGAGGACGACATCCACCGTTCGGCTGACGCCATCCGCAAGGGCGTGCTGGAGGCCTCGGCCGCCTGAGGGCTCGCCGCGCCGGCGGCTGATCACTCCGCGAGTGAACCGCTGGCGCGCAGCGCGCGTAGTGAGGGGCTACGGAGATCCACCACAGGAGGGAACCTGATGAACCGGAGAAGGAAAAAGGCGCACCGCGCTGATCGTGTTGTCGCTCTCGCTCGCTCTGCCGCTGGTGCTCCCCGCCGCGGGTCAGGCGACGAAGAGCAAGAAGGTGAAGGCCCCGAAGGCGAGCGGGAGGGTGCTGTACGGGACTGACGACCGGGGGAACCTCGTCACCTTCCGCGAGAAGGGCTCGCAGCAGCTGCAGAGCAAGCGAAGCATCGACGGCCTGCCGGGCGGCGTCCGGCTGGTCGGGATCGACTTCCGTCCGAAGACGGGAGAGCTCTACGGCGTCGGGACCGACAGCGTCACCTACCGGATCCTGGTCGCCGACACGAACGCCAGGGCGCTTTCGGTGGCCAGCTTCGCCGGCCCCGGAACGACCCTCGCCGGCGCCGTCTTCGGCGTCGACTTCAACCCGGTGCCCGACCGGATCAGGGTCGTCAGCGACGCCGACCAGAACCTCCGGCTCGACCCGAGCGGAGTGGCCGCCCCGGCAGCTGACACGGCGCTCAACCCCGGCAACCCGAGCGTCGTCGGCGCCGCCTACACGAACTCGTCGTTCAGCTTCGCCCAGCCGGCGACGACGACGCTGTACGTGATCGATGCGGCGACCGACACGCTGAACATCCAGAACCCGCCCAACAACGGGACGCTGACGATGCCGCTTCCGCTTGGCATCGACGTCGGCAACCAGGTCGGGTTCGACATCGTCGGGGCGAGCAAGGCGTATCTGACGAACGCCGGCTCGAACGGGACGACGCTCTACAGCGTGAACCTGACCACCGGTCAGGCCACGAAGCTGGGCGACGCCGGCAGCCTCGGCAAGCTCAACAAGAAGAAGGGCACCTTCAAGAAGGCGAAGACCACGATCACCGGTCTCGCCGCCGTTCAGGACTAGCCCGCTTCACCGACGGCAGGCCGCCCGGACGATCATGGTCCGGGCGGCCCGGCCGCCGGCCCGCCGCAGCTAGGATCGCGCCGGCGATGACCGAGCGGCGGACCCAGGCGGTCCTCTTCGACATCGACGGCACGCTGCTCTCCACCGGCGGCGCCAGCGACCGCGCCTGGAAGCGCGCCTTCAAGGAGCTGCACGGGGTGGACGTGGACGTCCCGGCGGTGACCGGGAAGGGCGTGCCCGACCCCGAGGTGGGCAGGGTGGTCTTCAAGGAGGCGATCGGCCGCGAGCCGACCGACGA
>DATDJZ010000143.1:0-5900 GCA_036520315.1 Solirubrobacterales bacterium
ACAACCAATGGAGGGGATCCTGACGCCCTGCTCGAATCGCTGATCAACTTCTGTGTACGCGCAATCGGAGAGGAGCCAGCCCGTGTCAACCATTGAGAGGCCCACCGGAGTCAAGACCCACACCGTCGAGAACCAGCCGCCGCCGCTGGTCGACTACAACGTCTTCGAGGCCGACACCGTGATGAAGGAGGCCGTCTCCCGGGAGGGCGCCGAATGGGCGGTCGAGAAGATCTCCGAGGTCGGTGAGATCGCGGGCCGCGCCGACGTGATCGAGCTCGGTCGCCTCGCCAATGAGAACCCACCCAAGCTCCGCACCCACGACCGCTACGGAAACCGGGTGGACGAGCCCGAGTTCCACCCTGACTGGCACGAGCTGATGCGGCTCGGCATCTCCCACGAGCTCCACTCCCTCCCCTGGCGCGAGCCGCAGCCCGGTGCGCACGTCGCCCGCGCGGCGGCGTTCATGTGCTTCTCCCAGGCCGAGGCGGGTGTCGGTTGCCCGATCTCGATGACCTACTCGGTCGTCCCGGCGCTGCGCAAGCAGCCCGAGCTGGCCGAGGAGTGGGAGCCGCGCATCCTCTCCAACGTCTACGACCCGCGCCAGATCGCGGCGAGCGAGAAAGAGGGCTCGCTCTTCGGGATGGGGATGACCGAGAAGCAGGGCGGCTCGGATGTGCGCGCCAACACCACCGTCGGCCGCCCAATCAACGGCGGCGGGCCCGGCGCCGAGTACGAGCTCACGGGACACAAGTGGTTTTTCTCCGCGCCGCAGTGCGACGCATTTCTCGTCCTGGCCCAGGCTGAGGGCGGCGTCTCCTGCTTCCTCATGCCGCGCCGTCTTCCCGATGGCGAGCTCAACCGCTTCCGGCTGCAGCGGCTCAAGGACAAGCTCGGCAACCGCTCCAACGCCTCCTCCGAAATCGAGTTCGACGGCGCCTGGACGCGGCTCGTCGGCGAGGAGGGCGCGGGCGTGCGCACGATCATCGAGATGGTCAACCACACCCGCCTCGACTGCGCAAGCGGCAGCGCCACCGGCATGCGCCAAGGCGTCGCGCAGGCGATCAACCACGCCGACCACCGCTCCACCTTCGGCAAGCTCCTGATCGACCGGCCCCTGATGCAGAACGTGCTCGCCGACCTCGCGGTCGAGTCCGAGGCGGCGACGATCGCTTCGCTGCGGCTGGCGCGTGCGTACGACGAGGCGATCGCCGGTGATGACGAAGCGCAGGCCTTCAAGCGGATCGCCAACGCCGTGCTCAAGTACTGGATCTCGAAGCGCGGACCGAGTCACGCGGTCGAGTGCCTCGAGTCGCTCGGCGGCAATGGCTACGTCGAGGAGTCGGGGATGCCCCGCCTCTACCGGGAGGCGCCGCTCGCCTCGATCTGGGAGGGCTCCGGGAACGTGCAATGCCTGGACGTTCTGCGGGCCATGGTGAAGAGCCCGGACGCGGTCGAGGCGTTCGCAAACGAGGTCGGCGAGGGCGCCGTGCTCGAGCCACGGCTCGACCGGTTCGCCGCCAGGCTGCGCGGAGACCTGCAGACGGACCCCGGCACGCTCGAGTCGAAGGCGCGCTCGCTGGTCGAGCGCATGGCGCTCGCCCTGCAGGGATCGCAGCTGGTGCGCTTCGGCGACGAGGCCGTCGCGGAGGCCTTCATCGCCTCGCGGCTGGACGGTGACTGGGGCCACGCCTTCGGGACGCTGCCCGCCGGCACGGACTTCACGCGCATCATCGACCGGCACCGCGCCGAGATCTAAGGCGCGAACGTCCCGGGCTACGCCCTATATGGGGGCTTCAGGGACGTTCGGCTGAGTGCCTGATCTAGGCTGTCCCCATGTGCAGAAACATCAGGCAACTCCATAACTTCGATCCGCCCGCCAGCGAGGAGGAAGTCGACGACGCGGCGCTTCAGTTCGTCCGCAAGATCAGCGGCTCGAACAAGCCGTCGAAGGCGAACGCCGAGGCGTTCGACCTCGCCGTCGACGAGGTGGCCGCCGCGACGCGGAAGCTCCTGGACTCGCTGGTCACCACCGCCCCTCCCAAGAACCGGGAGGAAGAGGCGGCCAAGCGGCGTGCGAAGTACGAAGCTCGTTTCGCGTAGAGGCTAGGGGCGAACCCAGCTTCGAACGTGCTCGGGGACTGGCGGGTCCCCGGTCAGGTCGGGCGCGGCAATCGGCTCCCCCGTCCCCTGAGTCAGCGGCAGCCGACCGGCCCAGTAGGGAAGGTCGAGGTCATCGTCGTCGTCGAGCGGCGGCCCGGTGCGAACCTTCGCCGACGCTTCCTCGATCTCCATCGACAGCACCTTGGTCGAGCGCAGGTCCGTCCCGTCAGGCCCGCGGATCTCCTCGGGCCGCCCCGGCGCGATGTGCTCGACGACGATACGAAGCGCCCTCTCCTTCTCGGCTGAGTCCGTGACCTCATGAGCCGTGCCGAGCACCATCGCTGAGCGGTAGTTGAGGGAATGGTGCAGCGCGGCCCGGGCGAGGACGAGCTCGTCGACGAGCGTCACGGTCACGCAGCATGAGGCGCCGTCCGCCAGGGACCTGAGCGTGCGGTTGGCTTTGGCGCCGTGCAGGTAGAGCGTCTCCCCCTCCCGCGCGTGGATCGTCGGGATGACGTAGGGCTGCCCGTCCTGGACGAAGCCCACGTGGCAGATCAGCGCCTCGTCGAGGATCGAGTGGACGAGGTCGCGGTCATAGCTGCCTCGCCCGGACTTGCGGTAGACCCGGGTGCGCTCGGTGGGTTCATAGTCAGCCACGGGCTGATGGTAGGCACGGGCTCGATCACGGCGGAGACGAACTGGGTGGCGCCGTTACGCCGATCTGGAGTACCACCGTGCCGGCCCCGTCTACTGGTGCGGTGCGGTCGGAGGCTGCCCGCGCAGCACCTGCGCGAGGCTCCACGCCGAGACCAGCGCCCAGATGCTCTCGAGGAGGAGGAAGCCGAGCTGCTCCTCGTACCAGGCGAGGACCGCGAGAATCGCCGAGCCGATCAGGTTGAGCACCAGATAGGGGCGCGAGTTCTGGTCGAGCCTGCCGAACTGCGCCGCCGCGTAGGCGGCCAGGATCAGGACCGCGCCGACGATCTGGACTACCTGATCGATGCGCTCGGCCCCTGGCGGGCTCCCGCCGAGAACCAGCTCTCGTCGAGCTTGCGGATCACTGCCTCCGAGAGCCGGACCGCGTCCCCCACCGTCCCGTAGTCCACGTTCTCGGGCAGATCGGTCTTCCAGTGGTAATTGGAGGGGTTCTTCCACTGGTTGCAGGAGGCGATCGAGACGCACTGGTAGCCGCCCGCCAGCGGGAAGACGCCGTCCGTCGCGTTGCGAAGACGCAGGTTCGGGAAGAGCTCGATGCCGAGCTCCTCCGCGCTCGAGTCGAGCAGCTCCAGCGACTCGGCCGGGTACTCGCGCAGCTTCAACATCCCCTCGCCGCGCAGAACGAGCAGGTTGGGGGAGCCGATGGTGTCCAGGCAGAGGAAGAAGGTCCGGTCCTTGGGGAACTCGGCTGCGTGGCGCTCCATGAACAGACCCATCCCCTCGCAGAGCGCCTCCTCGGAGGTGGATAGGAAGAGCACCCGCGTGTTCTCGGGCGGCCGCTCCGAGAGTGCCCGAGCAATCGCCAGCTGTGCCACGCAGCCCGTGCCGTTGTCGTTGGCCCCCGGAACCACCCGCCCCGCGCCGATGTGCGCCATGAACGCCGCGGCACCCGCCGAGACCAGTGTGCCGAGCCCGGTCAGCCCGCGGCTGCCGAGCGCGGCCCCGGCGGCGACCAGCGCCGGGCCGCCGACCACCGGCCACATCAGCGGCGGGCTGGTGTCGTTCCGCTCGAAGATCCAGGGCGCGTTCTCCCCGACCGTCTCCGTGATCGCCGGATTGAAGAAGAAGGCGGTGTGGGCCGCGTCGTGATGGGCCATGAGCACGATCGTCCGCTCAGCGTCGCTGGGACCGACCTCCCCGAGCACGTGATGGCAGCTGCTGGTGGGGAGCATCCGCCGGAAGCGCCGCCGACCCGGAGGCATCTCGTCCGCGATCAGCGCCGCGGCTGCCGCCCCGGTCGCCGCCGCGAACAGCCGGGACAGGCGCCCGCCCCGCCGCGCGGCGAGGCCGGCGAGCGTCCCCGCGCCGGCCAGCAGGCCGATCGACCACCAGAAGCTCCCGTTGGCCTCGGGCTCCTCCTCCGCTCGCACGTTGCGGACGCCCTCGTCCCGCAGGCCCCCGGCGAGCCACTCGGCGGCCCGCAGCTCCCCGTCGGAGGCCGATCCACGCTCGAAGGCACAGAGCTCGTCGAGCCGCTCGCGCATCCAGGCCGCGTCGGGTGGGGACGAGATCCTCGTCGATACGTCCGTCGCCATCCGGGAAAACTACGAGAGTTCGTCCACCGGCGGCGCGATCGCCGGGAGAACCGCTGGTCGCAACCTAAGATCCGGGGATGGCTGCCGGCGGCTTGACGCTCTTTCGCGTGCGAGGAATCAGGATCGCGGTGGACTTTTCCTGGTTCATCGTCCTCTTCCTGATCATCTTCTGGCTCTCGGGCTTCTACCGCGACGTGCTCAACGCGGAGCAGGGCGATTCGGCCCCCTACGTGCTGGCCGTGGCGAGCGCGGCGCTCTTCTTCGCCTCGATCCTGCTGCACGAACTCGGGCACGCCTTCGTCGCGATGCGGAAGGGGATCGCCGTCTCCTCGATCACCCTCTGGATGTTCGGCGGGGTGGCTCGCCTGGAGCGGGACTCCGACACGCCCGGGACCGAGTTCAAGATCGCCATCGCCGGGCCGATCGTCACCGCCCTGATCGTGGTCGTCTGCGCGCTGCTGGGGCTGGCCCTGGCGGGAGGAGACGAGGTCCGCCGCGCGGCGCTCACCCAGGAGGACACCGAGACCTCCGGGATCGCGGCGATGGTCGTCTGGCTGGGCAGCATCAACCTGCTGGTCCTGATCTTCAACCTGGTTCCGGCGTTCCCGCTCGACGGCGGGCGGATCGCGCGGGCGATCGCCTGGCGGCGAAGCGGCAGCCGCAACACCGGGACGCGCTTCGCCGCCACGCTCGGGGAGTGGTTCGGCCTCTTCCTGATCCTGGCCGGCCTCGGCTATTTCCTGGTCTACCTGGGCGATGTCCTCGGGGGCATCTGGCTCGCCTTCGTCGGCTTCATCCTCAGGGGAGCCGCCAAATCGGCGATCGCCCAGACGGAGCTCACCAGCCGGATCGAGGGGATCTCGGTCGCGGACGTGATGGAGCGGGACCCCGTGGCGATTCCCGAGGAGGCCTCGATCGAGCAGGCGCTCGACGAGTACTTCCTGCGCTACCGCTCGCCCTGGTTCCCGGTGGTGGACGCAGCGCAGCACGTCGTCGGGCTGGTCGACCGCCCCACGGCCGACAACGTCCCCGCGGTGGAGCGCACCTCGTCGTCCGTCAGCGACGTGGTGGCGCGCGACAGCGGCTCGCTGACCGTCAGCGAGGACGCGCCGCTCGAGTCGGTGCTCGGCAACGAATCGCTGCGGCGGCTCGGCGCCCTGGTCGCGACCGACGCGGACGGCCACATCCGGGGAGTCCTGACGATCGACGCGATCGGGCGGGCGCTGAGGCCTCAGGGCGGCACCCCGGCCGTCTAGGCGCATGAGGATCGCCGTCTCGCGGGCGCCCGACGCTGAACGCGTCGTCAGCCCGCTCGAGCTCTTCTTCGACCTCGTCTACGTCTTCGCGATCGGGCAGCTCTCGCACCACCTGCTCGAGCACGTCGATCTGCGGACCGGTGCCGAGACGGCGATCCTGGCGCTCGCGGTCGTGAACGCCTGGTCCACGACGACGTGGGGGGCGAACTGGCTCGACCCGGACCGGCTGCCGGTGCGCATGCTGCTCGTCGGGCTGATGTTCGCCAGCCTGCTCATGTCCGTCGCTATCCCC
>DATDJZ010000144.1:0-14456 GCA_036520315.1 Solirubrobacterales bacterium
CGCCAGAACGCTGAAGGAGATGGGGATCGGCTCGGTCGCCGTCTACTCGGAGATCGAGCGGGACGCGCCGCACGTCCGGGAGGCCGATGAGGCCTTCCTGCTCGGGCCCGCCATCCCGGCCGAGAGCTATCTGAACGTGGAAAAGATCCTGCAAGTCGCCAAGGACGCTGGGGCCGAGGCGATCCATCCGGGCTACGGCTTCCTGGCCGAGAACGCTCCGTTCGCCGCGGCGGTGGAGAAGGCCAAGCTCACCTGGATCGGCCCGCCCCCGAAGGCGATCGAGGCGATGGGCTCCAAGACCGAAGCGCGCCAGATCATGCAGAAGGCGGGCGTGCCGATCGTCCCCGGTGACACTGAGCCGGTCAGGGACGTCGCGGCCGCCGAGAAGAAGGCGAACGAGATCGGCTACCCGATCGCGGTCAAGGCCGCCGGCGGCGGCGGGGGCAAGGGTTTTCGCGTCGCCCAGGGCGAGGACGAGCTGGAGGAGGCCTTCGAGGGCGCCTCGCGCGAGGGCGAGAGGTTCTTCAGCGATCCGACGGTCTACCTGGAGCGCTACCTCGAGGACCCGCGCCACGTCGAGGTCCAGGTGCTCGCCGACTCGAAGGGCAACGTCATCCACCTCGGCGAGCGGGACTGCTCGATCCAGCGCCGCCACCAGAAGCTGATCGAGGAATCCCCCGGACCCCAGGTCGACGAGGAGATGCGCCAGCGGATCGGGAAGATCGCCACCGACGCGGCCGCCGCTGTCGGCTACCGCTCGGCGGGCACGGTCGAGGGCCTGCAGGTGGGCGAGGACTACTTCTTCCTCGAAATGAACACCCGGGTCCAGGTCGAGCACTGCGTGACCGAGATGGTCACCGGGTTCGACATCGTCAGGGAGCAGGTCAGGATCGCCGCCGGCGAGCGGCTCTCGATCGCCCAGGACGAGGTCGAGCTGCGCGGCCACGCGATCGAGTGCCGGATCAACGCCGAGGCCGCCCACAAGAACTTCGCGCCGGCGCCCGGGCGGATCACCACCTACCGCGAGCCCGCCGGCCCGGGCGTCCGAGTGGACTCGGGTGTCGAGGCCGGCTCCGAGGTGACGCCGATGTACGACCCGATGTTCGCCAAGCTGATCGTCTGGGACCTCGACCGGGAGAAGGCGACGGCCCGGATGCTCCGTGCCCTCGGCGAATACGAGATCGGGGGTATCACCACTCTCGTTCCCTTCCACCAGACGCTGCTCGCGACCAAGCAGTGGGCGAATGGCGAGACCTGCCGCGACCTGACCGAGGACCCCGACTGGCTCAAGTCCCTGGCGCCGGAGGCAGCACCGGCGCCGAGCGGCGAGGAACCGTCCGAGGACGGCAGGGCCGAGCGCAGCTACCAGGTCGAGGTCGGCGGCAAGCTCTTCGACGTCAAGGTGATCGGGGACGCCGTCGGCGCGCCTGCCGCGGGGGCGGCCGCCGGCGGCCCAGGCCTCCGCAAGCCGCCGAGGCGCGAGCGGTCCGGACGAGGCGGCGGTGCGGCTGCGTCAGGCGATGATCTGGTCTCTCCGCTGCAGGGCAACGTCTTCAAGGTCCCGGTCGAGGAGGGACAGGAGGTCTCCACGGGCGACGTCGTCCTGGTCATCGAGGCGATGAAGATGGAGAACGAGATCACGGCCCACAAGGACGGCAAGATCACCAAGCTCGCCGCCAAGGAGGGCGCGGCGGTGAATTCCGGGGATCTGCTCGCGACGATCGAATAGAGCGCTGCTACTTCGCGCCCAGCTTCGCCGCGGCCTCGCGGATGTTCTTGACCGTGGCGTCCGGGGCCTTGCGGCCGTCGAGCTTCTCGCCGTGCCGGTTCACCCAGATCACCGGCACGTTCAGCTTCAGCGCGGGACCGATGTCCGCCTCGTAGCCCGAGGCGATGTGGACCCAGCCCTTCTTACCGCCGATCCGGCGCGCGCACTCGCGCAGGTGGGTCGGGTCGGGCTTGTAGCTGCGGACCTGCTGTGCGGTGACCACCAGGTCCAACTCGGTGCGCAGGTGGCGCCGCGAGATGCCGAGCAGCTTGTCGTCGATGTTGGTGACGATGCCGATCTCGTAGCGCTCCTTGAGCCGGTCCATCGCCGCGTTGGCCTCTCGAAAAGGGGGCCATGCCCCCACGCTGTCGGGGAGGAACTGGGCGCGCGACGGCTCGATCGTCCAGTCGATCTCCTCGGCCGTCTGCACGGCGGCGCGGCGCAGGACCTCGGCGTAGAGCTCGTAGGAGCCCTCCATGATCTTGGCCTGGATCTCGAAGAAACGATCCAGGAACGCCCTCTCGTCGATGGTGAGGCCATCACGGTCGGCCTCCCGCTTGAAGGCGTCGCCGATGCCCTTCTCCCAGTCGATCAGGGTGCCGTAGCAATCCGTCGTCACCCAGTTGATGTCTTTCAGCTTGGGAAGGGCCATGAGAGCCGCGGGATTATGGCAATTTGCGTTGATCGGCCGCCGTCGGGTGCCCGAGCGGCCGAAACCGAGCCTCCTATAACCTCTCGCGGCCCTTGGATCTGCTCGAGTATCAGGGAAAGCAGCTGTTCGCCCGCCACGGGGTTCCCGTGCCCGAGGGGCGGGTCGCCGACACCGTCGAAGCCGCCGTCGAGGCGGCCGACGAGATCGGCTACCCGTGCGTGATCAAAGCTCAGGTGCAGATCGGGGGCCGCGGCAAGGCCGGCGGCATCAAGGTCGCCGAGAACCGCGACGAGGCCACCGAGCATGCCGACGCGATCCTCGGGATGGACATCAGCGGGCCCCGCGGCGAGGGTCCCTTCACCGTCCACCAGGTCTGGGTGGAGCGGGCCTCTCAGATCGACGCCGAGTACTACGCGTCGATCATCCTCGACCGCTCGGCCAAGAAGCTGCTCGCGATGCTCTCGACGATGGGCGGCATGAACGTCGAGGAGATCGCCGACAAGGACCCAGACGCTCTGGTCCGCCAGCACATCGAGCCGCACGAGGGATTCGGGAAGCCGCAGGCGGCCGTCCTGGTTTCCGAGGCCGGAGTCGACGAGGACGCCCGCGAGAAGACGACGGAGATGATGGTGAAGCTCCACGACGCTTTCAATGAGAGCGACGCGACGCTAATCGAGGTCAATCCGATGGTGGTCACCTCAGACCGCAACGTGATCGCGCTCGACTCCAAGGTGACGATCGACAACTCAGCTCTCTTCAGGCACGAGGAGCTGGCAGATCTGGAGGAGGGCTTCATCGAGGACCCGCAGGAGCGGATGGCCAAGGAGAAGGGCCTCACCTACGTCAAGCTCGACGGCGACATCGGCATCCTCGGCAACGGTGCCGGGCTCTGCATGTCCACCCTCGACGTCGTCGCACAGGCCGGCGGCGAGCCCGCCAACTTCCTCGACGCGGGCGGCGGCTCGAAGGCGGACGCGATCGTCGATGCCCTCGAGGTGATCACCTCGGACGAGAAGGTCCGGGCGATCCTCTTCAACATCTTCGGCGGGATCACCCGCGGCGACGAGATCGCCAAGGGCATCATCGAGGCCTCCCAGCGAGTCGAGATCGGCGTACCGCTGGTCGTCAGGCTCGACGGCACGAACTCGGAGGAGGGCTTGGGTCTGCTGGCCGACGCCGACCTCCCCAACCTGCATCTCGAGAAGACGATGCTCGGCGCAGCCGAGAAGGTCGTCGAGCTCGCCAGGGCCGGCTGATGTCGATCATCGTCGACAACGAGACGAAGCTCGTGATCTCCGGCCTGACCGGCCGCGAGGGGAGCTTCCACGGCCTCCGCAACCGCAGCTACGGGACCGACGTCGTCGCGGGCGTCACGCCGAAGAAGGGGGGCCAGGACGTCGAGGGCATCCCGATCTTCGACACCATCGCGGAGGCTCGCAAGGAACGCGGCGCGAACACCTCGATGATCTTCGTGCCGGCTCGGTTCGCGGCCGCGGCGATGAGCGAGGCGATCGACGCGGGGATCGAGACGGTGATCACGATCACCGAGCACATCCCGGTCCACGACATGCTCGGCATCTACTGGAAGGCCCGCGACGCCGGCGTGCGGCTGATCGGCCCGAACTGCCCCGGAGTCCTCAGCCCGGCCAAGGCGAACGTCGGGATCATCCCCGCCCAGTTCTTCGAGCAGGGTTCGATCGGCGTCGTCTCCAAGTCCGGGACGCTGACCTACCAAATCGGCAACGAGCTGAAGCAGGCCGGTCTCGGCAACTCCACGATCGTCGGCATCGGCGGCGACCCGATCGTCGGCTCGGACTTCATCGACATCCTGACCCTGTTCGAGGAGGACGACGAGACCGAGCTGATCGTGATGGTGGGCGAGATCGGAGGGGACGCAGAGGAGCGCGCCGCCGACTTCATCGCCGAGAACGTGTCGAAGCCGGTGGTCGCCTACATCGCCGGCTTCACTGCTCCCCCGGGCAAGCAGATGGGCCATGCCGGCGCGATCATCTCCGGCTCCTCGGGCACCGCCGAGGCGAAGAAGGAGGCGCTCGAGGCGCAGGGCATCCGCGTCGGCAAGAGCCCGACCGAGACCGCCCAGCTCGCCGCCGAGACGATTGGCGCGAAGGCCTAGCTCCTACGCGCTCTGACGCGAGCCGCGCTTGCGCATCTGGGCGCGGGCACGTGCCGCGCGCTTCTGCTCCTCGCTCTTCGTCATTGCCCTCTGACGGGGCCGCTCGTCAGCCGTGTGCTCGACCGCCTCCGGCTCGGGCAGCTCGACCGCCTCGGGCTTCGGCCGCTCGACCGGCTCGAGCTCCGGTTGCTCGACCGGCTCGGGCGTCAGGGCCGGCTTCGCATCGGGGGGCTGGACATCCGCGCCGAGCAGTTCCCTCGCGGCGCGGACTGCCTCGCGCGGCGTCAGGTAGGTCGCCCAGGAGACGATCTTCCCGTGCTCCACCACCCAGAGGCCGCCGAAGCGGCGGTCGACCGCGGCGCCCTCCTTCGGCTTGCCCCGCTCGCGGCAGATACCGACGACCTTCCCGGGTCCGACCTCGGCGATGTCCTCGAGATCGAAGCGGTACTCCTCCCAGCTGTCGAGGTAGCGCCGCATCGCTCTCCCCACCTTGTCGTGGCCCCAGACGAGGTCTCCGTCGGGGCGAGAGGGGCGCTCGTCCCAGCGGATCAGGGGAGCGGCGAGGGCGAGGGCGATCTCAGAATCGCCATTGCCATAGGCCTGGAGTGCGATCTTGACCAGCTCGAGCGACGCCGGCATCGCGCAACAGTATTCCGAACGGTCCGGCGGCCTCCATCCCCCGCGATCGGAGTATCGCACCGTTCGTATACTCGACGCGCCAATGGCCGAACGAACGATCAGCTTCGCGCGTGGCGCCCCGAGCGCCGACATCCTTCCCCACGACGCGGTCCGCGAGGCCGCGGCGCGGGCGCTCGAGTCGGACTGGGAGAAGGCCCTCAGCTACGGGACCGGCCGGGGGCACCTCGGACTCTGCGAATGGATCGCAGAGCTGCACGGCGTCCAGGCCGACCAGGTGATGGTCACCAACGGGTCGATGGAGGCGGCTGCTCTGCTCTTCCGGTTCTCGGTCTCCGAGGGTGACCGGGTGATCGTCGAGCAGCCGACCTACGACCGCACCCTGCTCCTCCTCCGGCAGGCCGGCGCTGAGGTCGTCGGGGCGCGGCTGGAAGCGGACGGCGTCGATCCGGCCGAGGTTGAGTCCGGGGCCACTGCGGGCGACGTGAAGCTCGTCCACGTGATTCCCAACTTCCACAACCCGGCGGGGTGCACGCTCTCGCTGGAGAAGCGAAGCGCGCTCGTCAAGCTCGCGGCCGACAACGGCTTCACCCTGTTCGAGGACGACCCCTATCGCCTGATCTCGTTCGACGAGGCCAGGGGGGAGACGATGCTCGACATGGACGCCGCGGATCGGGTGATCCACGCCTCCTCGTTCTCGAAGTCGGTCAGTCCCGGGGTCCGGGTGGGCTACCTCGTCGGGCCCACCGAGCAGATCGCCACGCTCGCGAAGCGTGCCAACGAGACATACATCTCACCGAACATGCTGGCCGAGTCGATCGTCTTCGAGCTCTGCCGCTCGGGCGGCCTCGACGAGAACCTGAAGGTGGTGAACGCCGCACTGCGCGAGCGCCGGGACGCGCTGGTCGAGGCCCTCCACGAGCACATCCCGGAGGCGGAGTTCGTGGTGCCCGGGGGCGGCTACTTCCTGTGGCTCGATCTGAAGGACGACATCGACACCCATGCGCTGCTGGGCGAGGCCAAGGAAGAGGGGGTCACGTTCGTCGCCGGCCCCGACTTCATGATCGAGGGCGGCTCCTCGAGCCTGCGCCTCTCCTTCGCCCCAGTCCCGGCGGATGACGTAGCCGAGGGCGTCCAGCGTCTCGCTCGGGCGCTCGAGCGACTTCGCTCAGGTAGCCGGGCGGGCGCGGAAGCGGCCTAGGACCTCAGATCCGGTCCGCTCCGAGGATCTCGCGGGCGCGGCGGTAGAGGTTCAGGTCCTCGGCGCGCGCCGGGTAAGGCTTCCGCCTCTGCTCGTTCTTGTGCGCCTCGATCGCCCGGGCGATCGAGACCAGCCTGCGCTCGGCGATGTTCCGGTCGTTGATCAGGATGCTGGTGTTGGTGGTCGCTTCCATCGCTTTCCCCTCTTTGTTGAGTGACTTACTCGACTATACCTCTTTGAGGCTAGCAGCAAGTCTGGGCCAAGGACCTGAAGATCCGACTAAGAGGTCGTAAAGATGACCGGCATCAACGGCGGCCACAAAACCGCCGCCGAATCAACGGCCGTAGCGATCGCTGGAGATCACCAGCTGATCCGGGAGCGGCGGACGAGCCGCCGGCGCGGGGTGGGCCCAGGCGGAGACCGTCTCGGCGACGCTCTTCGACACCGGGTGCTTGCCGTCGCCGGACGCGACCACGATCTCGGCGGCGTCGGAGCTCTCGATCTCCCCCTCGAGGCCCGGATAGATCCCGGTGCTCTTCAGGTAGTGGAGGATCTCCTCGGCCTCGTTCTCGAAGCGGAGGATGCGCACGCTGGCGCCCGGCTCGACGTCGGCCAGCAGAACGCCCTCCTCGCGGGCGCCCTCGACGATCGGGTGGCCGTGGGGGCACGTCTTGGCGTCGCCGATCGCGGCCAGCATTCGCTCCTCGAGCACAGGCGACATCGCGTGCTCGAGGCGCTCCGCCTCCTCGTGGACCTCATCCCAGGGGATCCCGAGGACATCCGTGAGGAAGCGCTCGATCAGCCGGTGGCGGCGGGAGATGGCCTCCGCCTCCTGGCGGCCCTTTTCCGTGAAGGTCAGCGACTTGTCGTCGGCGCGTTCGACGTAGCCGTCGCCTTCGAGCCGGCCGATCATCTCGTGGACGGTCGGGGGCGAGAGCTGCATCGCGCGCGCGATGTTCGCGCCGTTGATCGGCAGCCCGGCCTCCTCCAGCCAGAACATGATCTGGAGGTACTCCTCCTCCGCGACGGTGGCCTTCGCCATTCAGGCGATGCTACCGAGGGCTGCGCGATCGCTTCTCGACCGAGTGGCGCAGGGCCTCGAGCCGGGCCCCCCACTCCGCGCTCACCGTCTGAATCCACTCGGCCGCCTCGTCGAGCGGCTGGGGGCGGAGCCTGTACTGCAGCTCGCGGCCGACGCGGGTCGAGGTGACGAGCTCCGCGCCGCGCAGGGCGGAGAGATGCTTGGCGACCGCCTGCCGGGTGATCGGCAGCTGCTCGGCGAGCCCGCTGGCGGTCACCGTGCCGCCGCGTGCGAGGGTCTCCACCACCCGCCTGCGAGTGGGATCGGCGAGTGCGCCGAAGACCGAATCCACCTGTCGGTGCGCCGGCGCCCTCAAGCGACGAGACTGAAGCGCATCGAGCGTTGCAGGCGCGCGAGCCGCGGCCCCCAGCCGCCGGTCGCAATCGCCGTAGGTCCGGCTGCGGTGTTTGGGGCCGCCGAACGTGTCGGCGTCTCGACCACCGTCAGGCGGCTGCCGCCCGGCAGCGCCTCGATCGTGAACTCGACGAAGCTCTCACCCTCGCCCGGCCTCGACCAGGTGAAAGCGAACCTCTCGTTCTCCTCCACGGTCTCGACCGTGCCGTGACGCTCGTCGTCACCGTCGCGGACGGAGATCTCGCCGCCCTCAAAGGGGTCGAGCTCCACGTCCGGAGCCAGCCACTCCTCGAGCCGGTCCTCGTCGGTGAGCGCCTCCCAGACCTCCTCCGGGCTGGCCTCGACCAGGGTCTCGCGCTCGACCCAAGGGGCCCTCTCGTCGGCCTGCTTCGCCTCGGCTTCATTTCGCAACCTCATGGTTGCTCTATGTTACCGTACGGGTTGCGCAACCTATTGGTTGCGCTTCAGGTGACAACCGACAGGAGGTAGTGATGCCGCTGGTTCCAATGGTCGTCGAGCAGAGCGCGCGGGGCGAGCGCTCCTTCGACATCTACTCCCGCCTGCTCGGTGAGCGCGTGATCTTCCTCGGCCAACCCGTTGACGACCAGGTGGCGAACCTGATCGTGGCTCAGATCATCCACCTCGAGTCCGAGGACCCGGAGAAGGACATCTCGCTCTACATCAACTCGCCCGGCGGGGTCGTCTACTCCGGGCTTGCGATCTATGACGCCATGCAGTTCGTCAAGCCCGACGTGCGGACGATCTGTTACGGCATCGCGATGTCGATGGGCGCCCTGCTGCTGGCCGGCGGAGCAAAGGGCAAGCGGATGGCGCTGCCCAACTCGCGGATCCTGATCCACCAGCCGAGCGGCGGCTTCGAGGGGGTCGCATCGGACATCGAGATCCACGCCAAGGAGACGCTCTTCCTCCGCGACCGCCTCGACGCGATCTACGCCCAGCACACCGGCAAGTCCAAGAAGCAGGTCCACGAGGACATGGAGCGCGACCGCTTCTTCAAGGCTGACGAGGCGGCGGAGTACGGGCTGATCGACCGGGTGATCGAACAGCGGGAGCTCGAGCTGCGGAAGACGGGCTTCTCCGCCAACGGAGGGGGCTAGCGCGCGACTGGGTTGTCTCGCAGCATCCGCTCGACGTCCTCGAGCACCCGGCGGAAGCCTCGGGTGAGCGCCGGCTTCCAGACGATCTCCTGCAGGCCGCCGACGAGAGGCGTGGGAACGGTGTAGCTGGATCGCCAGTCCACCAGGGTGCGATCTCCGTCGGGGCTGAGGCGGATCGTGCCGCCGTGGTGCTCGAAGGGAACGTTGAGGTCGACGATCAGGTAGTCGAGCCTGGTCGGCCGCTCGTAGGCGGTGATCTCCTCGTCGAACCGGAAGGGGGTGACCTTGATGCGCCGCAGGGCCCCGACCCCGTTCGGCGGCGGATCGCCCTCGCGGACCAGCTCCGAGTCGTTAATCCCGCGAAAGCTGTCGTAGTTGGCGTGGTCCGCAAGCAGGTCGAAGACGGCCTCGGGCGGGGCGGGGATCGAGCGGGTGACGTGGATGCCGCGCATCAGGCGCCCGCCAGCGTAGAGACGACGGCCTCATAGACGCCGTCGCCCATCCGCCCCTCGGTGACCGTGACGTTCGGTCGCCCGGCGATCGCCTCGCGGAGGGCGGGATCGCGCTCGGGGCCGTTGGCCGGGACGAAGAAGCGTCCGACGACCTCAGCGACGTCCAGATCCTCGACGGAGTCGCCGATCGCTATGCACCCCTCCGGCTCATAGCCCCGGGCGCGCATGTGGAAGGCGACTGCCCTGGCCTTGCTCGCCCCCTCCGGAAGCAGGTGGTAGGCGTGCGCGGGGCCCTCGATCCCCTCCATCGGGGCGAAGATGGCGCCGTTGTCGATCAATCGCAGCCCCTGGTGGCCGCGCTCGGCGAGCAGCCGGTTCGCTTCGGCGACGTCCACCTTGCCGCGGAAGAGCAGGGAGAACTCGCGCTGGCGATGCCAGGGGCTGTGCCACTCGAGCCTGCCCGCGAAGTGATCGAAGAGCTCGTCAGGGATGCCACCGTCGACCATCGTCTCGGCAAGCGTCTTGCCGGGCTCGGGCTGGAGATCTCCGACGAGCGCCGTCCTCTCGCCGTCCATCACCACCAGGCAGCCGACCTCGCAGATGTATGAGGTCGAGCCGATCAGCTTGGCGTCCTCCATCACCGAGCCCTCGCGGCGGCCGGACTTGATCACCACCTCGACGGCGGCGCGATCGCAGGCCTCCAGCGCCCGCGCCTGGAGCATCGAGAACCGCCCTTCGGAGTCCCGGAACAGCGACCCATCGCGGCCGAGCAGTGTTCCGTCGAGATCGGTGTAGACGCAGCGGAGCGGCATCGGTGCCGAACCGTACCTGCGGTTACCGTTGACCCGTGTCGGATTGGCGACTGACGGACAGGACCCTCGAGCTGGAGCAGCCGATCGGTGCCGGCATCGTCAACGTCACCGACGACTCGATGTTCGAGGGCGCGAGGAGTGGCACGCCCCAACAGGCGATCGAGGATGGCCTCCGGCTCGACGAGGCCGGGTTCGAGATGCTCGACGTCGGCGCGGTGGCTGCCCGCAGCGGGCCGCCGGTGCCGGCCGAGGAGGAGGCGCGGCGCGTGGTGCCTGCGATCGAGGGGCTAGCCGAGCGCAGCGAGCTCCCGATCTCGGCTGACACGTTCTCGCCCGAGGTGGCGAGGCAAGCGCTGGACGCCGGGGCCGTCGCGATCAACGACATCGGGGGCGGCTCAGAGGCGATGCTGGACCTCGCCGCGGAGGCCGGGTGCGGCCTCGTTGTCATGCAGATCGAGGGCCCGCCCCGCGAGAACCGAGAGCCGCCCCGCTACGACGATCCGGTCGAACACTTGAAGAGCTGGTTCACGGCTCGACTCGAAACGGCGACGAAGCGAGGTGTGGACAAGGAGCAGATTGCGCTCGACCCGGGCCTCGACTTCGACCTCTCGGTGGCGGACGACCTGGAGGTCCTGCGGCGCCTTGGCGAGCTCAAGGCGCTCGGCCGGCCGCTCTACGTCTCGCTCTCGCGCAAGGACTTCCTCGGGGCGGTGCTGGCCGGCTCGTGGGAGGACCGGGTGCCCGCCAAGGATCGCGAGTGGGCCACGGCCGCCGCCGTGGCGTTGGCCGTGACCGCCGGCGCCGACGTGCTGCGTCTGCACGATCTGAGCGCGCTCCAGGCGATGCGGGTCGCTGCCGCGATCGACGCGCCCAAGGGGGTCGAGGTTGGCTAACAGCGCGGCGGTGGCGGGAGGCGCCTGGGAGCCGGCCCTCGGCCCGGCCAGGGAGGACGGCAGGCTGGTCGCGGAGTCAGCTGAGGCGGCGACGATGGCGAAGCTCACCGGGCTTCCCGAGTCGCTGCATCCGGCGCTCTCGGAAGCGCTGATGTCCGCCGGGATCGAGTCGCTGTACTCCCACCAGGCGGCCGCCTACGAGACCGCCAGGGCCTCCAACCTGATCCTGACCAGCGGCACCGCCTCGGGGAAGTCGCTCTCCTTCAACCTGCCGGTGCTCGACGGCATCGCCCACGATCCCAAGCGGCGAGCCTTCTACCTCTATCCGACCAAGGCGCTCGCTCAGGACCAGGCCCGGAAGCTCGGGGAGCTCCGGCCGCCGGGTCTGCGCGAGGCCATCTACGACGGCGACACGCCGCGGGAGGACCGCCCTTCGATCCGCCGCCGCGCCAATCTCGTGCTCACCAATCCCGACATGCTCAACGTCGGCGTCCTCCCCCACCACAGGCGCTGGGGGGATTTCCTCGCCAACCTCGGCTGGGTGGTGGTCGACGAGGCCCACACCTACCGTGGCGTCTTCGGCTCCCACGTCGCCAACGTGCTCCGCCGGCTGCGGCGGGTCGCGCGCCTCTATGGCGCGGAGCCTCGCTTTGTCCTGGCGTCGGCGACGATCGCCAACCCGAAGGAGCTCGCCGAGCGCCTCACCGGCCTCGAATTCGAGCTGCTCGATGACGACGGCGCGCCACGGGCCGGCCGGGAGATCGCGATGTGGAACCCACCTGTGATCGAGCAGCGGACCATGACCCGCCGCTCGCCGGTCTCGGAAGCCGCTGACCTGCTCGTCGAGCTGGTCTCGCGCGGCGTGCGGACGATCTGCTTCATGCGCAGCCGCCGCGGGATCGAGCTGATCAATCGCTTCGCCTCGGACGAGCTCGTCCGCCGCGGACAGGGCGGACTGGCCGACCGGATCGCTCCGTACCGCGCCGGCTACACGCCCCAGCAGCGGCGCGAGATCGAGTCGCAGCTGGCGTCCGGCGACCTGCTCGCCGTCGCCGCCACGGACGCCCTCGAGCTCGGCATCGACGTCGGCGAGCTCGACGCGGCGATCTGCGTCAACTTCCCCGGCACCGTTGCCAGCCTGCGCCAGATGTGGGGCAGGGCCGGACGGCGGCGCCGCGGGCTCGCCGTCTACGTCGCCGGCGAGGACGCGCTCGACCAGTTTTTCTGCCGACACCCCGACGAGTTCCTGGGGCGTCCCGTCGAAGCAGCGATCCTCGACCACCGCTCCCAGCAGATCCAAATGCAGCACCTGCTCGCCGCCGCGTACGAGGCGCCGCTCGGTTCCGACGACGATGAGATCCTCGGCGAGGGCTGGCGGGAGCGAGCCGACCGGATGGTCACCGCTGGGGAGCTGCGGAGGGGGCGCGCGGAGCGCTACCTGACTCGCTCAGGCGACTTCGTCGCCGGCCGGATCGCGCTGCGCTCCTCGTCCGCGGACAGCGTCGCGGTGGTCGACGCCTCCTCGGGCGAGATGCTCGGCAACGTCGAGGCGGAGCGCGCCTTCTCAACCGTCCACCCCGGCGCGATCTACCTCCACCTCGGGCGCTCCTATCAGGTCGCGGAGCTCGACATCGGGTCGCGACGGGCCATCGTCAAGCCCTTCGAGGGCGACTACTACACGCAGGTGAAGAAGGAGACCGAGGTCTACATCGAGGGGATCGAGACCCAGCGATCCGCCCTCGGAGTAGAGCTCAATTTCGGCACCGTCTCGGTCTCCGAGCAGGTGATCGCCTATCAGCGCAAGCGGCTCGGCGACAACAAGGTGATCGACATTGTCTCGCTCGATCTGCCCGAGCAGGACTTCGTCACCCAGGCGCTCTGGTACGTGATCGGCGAGCGGATGGCGGCGGCCCTCCCGAGCGAGGTGCTGCTCGGCGCCCTGCACGCCTCGGAGCACGGCCAGATCGCCGTGCTGCCCCTGATCGCGATGTGCGACCGCTGGGACATCGGCGGGCTCTCCACCAACATCCACTTTCAGACCGGTCAGCCGACGATCTTCATCTACGACGGCCATCCGGGCGGAGTCGGGATCACCCGCCGGGGCTACGAGGAGTTCGAGCGCCTGGTCGGCGATGCCGACCGGCTGATCCGGGAGTGCCCATGCGACGACGGCTGCCCGTCCTGCGTGCAGAGCCCGAAGTGCGGCAACCTGAACGAGCACCTCCACAAGGGCGGGGCGCTCGAACTGATGGGGATGATGCGGGCAGACAGGGCTCAGACGCGGCGGCCCGCGAATTCAGCCGGCTGACTCCCGGGCGGCCTCCAGTGCCTCATCCTTCGTCGCGAATCCCTGCACGCGCACGAGCTGCCCGTCCCGGAACCAGAACACGTCCGTCTCCTCAGCCTCGATCGGAACGTCGCTTCCCCGGCCCCGGCCGACAAGCGGCGTCTCCACGACGACCGCGTGACCGAGGTCTGTGACCTCGAGTGGCTCCCACCGCAGCTCGGCCCAGACCTCCTGGATCATGCGCCAGAACTCCTTGGTCTGCTCGCGGCCTCGGTAGGTCGTCTGGTCGGGGACGTCCGAGCGGCCACTGATCTCGAAATCGGGTGCGAGGCCCGCCCACAGGTCCGGCCCCGCGTCCTCGGGATCGACGAACTCGTCGCCCGAGCGGTCGATCGAGTTGATCAGCTCGTAGTTGCGCCTCACGAGCGCGACGGTCTTCTCGGACACCGCCCGCAGTATCGCGTGGCAGACTCGCGTCGTGGCTCGACGCGTGCAGATCTCGGTGATCGGCGCCGCCCAGGGCGAGGAGGAGATCCTTCGCGACGCCGAGGAGGTCGGCCGGCGCATCGCCGGGGCCGGGGCCGTGCTCGTCTGTGGCGGGCGCACAGGGGTGATGGAGGCTGCCTCCCGGGGCGCGTCGGAGGCCGGTGGCTCGGTGATCGGCATCCTCCCGGGCGTCTTCGCTGCCGAGGCCAATCCCTACGTCACGTTCTCTATCGCCACCGGGATAGGCGAGGCCCGGAACCTCGCGGTGGTCGCCTCCGGGGAAGCGGTGATCGCGGTCGGCGGGGAGTGGGGAACGCTCTCGGAGATCGCCCACGCCCGCAAGCTCGGCCGGCCGGTGGTCGCCATCCAGAGCTGGACGCTCCGCAATCGTTCGGGCACGGATCTGGGGATCGTCGAAGCCGATTCGCCGGAGGAGGCCGTGAGCACGGCGCTGGCGGCCGCGGCCGCGGCTCAGCCGTAGCGTGCCCTGAGCGCCAGGATCGCGAAGGCGTGTGACCAGGCGAGCGGGGTGGTCGAGGTGGGTGCGCCCGTCGTTGCGTCCACTCGCTCGGGGAGGGTGCC
>DATDJZ010000145.1:0-3137 GCA_036520315.1 Solirubrobacterales bacterium
TTGAACGCCCCCGAAGCCTGGGAGATCCTCAAGCAGCGGGGCGTCCCGGCCGGCAAGGGAGCCCGCGTTGCGGTGCTCGACACCGGCGTCGCCTACATGACGCAGAAGCCGAAGTTCCGGCGCAGCCCGGACTTCTCCCGCAAGCAGTTCCTGCCCGGCTACGACTTCGTCGACAAGGACCGCCAGCCACTAGACGAGGACGGGCACGGAACACACGTCACCGGCACGATCGCCGAGCGGACCGGCAACGGCGTCGCCCTCACCGGCCTGGCCTCGCGGGCGAAGATCATCCCGGTTCGCGTGCTCGACTCGGAGGGCTTCGGCACGGCCCGCAACATCGCCAAGGGGATCCGCTGGGCGGCCAACCACAAGGCCCAGGTGATCAACATGAGCTTCGAGTTCTCGCTCGGGGTGAACAGCTGCGGCAAGATCAAGGGGATCTGCTCGGCGATCAAGTACGCCTTCAAGAAGCGCGCCCTGGTGGTCGCGGCGGCCGGGAACGAGAACGGTGAGCCGGTCGCCTACCCGGCGGGCGCCCCGCACGTAATCGGCGTCGGGCGGACCACGAAGGACGCCTGCCTGGCGAGCGACTCGCGCACCGGGGCGGGCCTCGACCTGGTGGCCCCCGGCGGCGGCTTCCCGCTGCTCGCCAGCTGCGGCACCGATGACGCCCTGTTCAGCCGCGGCGTGCCGATCTTCCAGATCACCCTCGTCGGCGGCCACTTCAACACCTTCGGATATCCGGGCGGCTACGAGGGCACCTCGATGGCGGCCGCCCACGTCTCGGGAGTGGCAGCGCTCGTGATCGGGAGCCGTGTCGTCGGCAGCTCGCCGGCGGCCGTGGAGTGCCAGCTCGAAGCCAGCGCCCGGCACAGCGACTCCCAGCTCGGTCAGCCGTACGATCCGCGGCTCTTCGGCGCGGGGCTGGTCGATGCCGCGGCGGCGGTCAGGGCCAGGGCGCCGGGTTGCTAGCTACGCCGTCACGGCCCGCAGAGCCGTAGCAGTCAAAGCGAGCAGCTCCATGATCATCGGGGTGGGAGCGCTCTCGAGATCGTTCGCCCGAAAATGGGCCGCGAGCGCCACCGCGAAGTACGCCGCCACAGCGGCTCCCGCGACGATGCCGAGTGGTGCCCAGAACAAGCCGAGCAGAAGACCGCCGGCCCCTGCGAACAGGGTGCCCGCCAAGAGGTTGAGCCTTTCCTCAGGGACGCCAACCCGGGTATAGGCAGCCACCACCTCTGGCCGATGCGAGAGCTTCCTGATCGCCGCGAAGCTCATCAGCGCCGCGAGCAGTGCTGACACGATCACCGTGGCAAGGAACATGCGGCCCTCCTCGGGTTGTTCGGTCTGGTCGATTGAATATAAACATATGTTTAGTTTGGATCGAGGCAGCCAGTCGTGAGCCCCCAGCACAGCAATCGATCGAACCTGCTCGAGGGCACGCTGCGTTGTCTGGAGCGACTACCGCCCGAGCGGGTGACTGCCCGCGCCATCGCTGAGGAGTCGGACGCCAACCTGGCCTCGATCGCCTACCACTTCGGCTCCAAGGACGATCTGGTGACGGAGAGCGTGATCATCGGCCTCGACCGATGGCTCGCCGAGATCCGCGAAGGTCTTGCGGAGCTCGATGCATTGGAGCCCGCTGAGAGGTTTCGTCGTGCGGGCGCCGTGATCGACGCCAGCCGGCGTCGCCACACCGGTCTTGCGCTGAACTTCCTCGGGGCCCTATCCAAGGCTCAGCATGACGAGCGGGTCAGGGAGATGCTCGCCGAGGGATTCCGGCGGACGCGGCCGAGAGTCGCCGCGCTACTCGGATTGGGCGGCGATCGAGCCGGTGAGGACGCCGCGGGGCTCGTCCACTCGCTCTTCGTCGGACTGCTGTTTCAGGTGCTATTGGACCCCAGCCTCGGGATCGAGGGCAAACGGATGGAGCGTGCCCAGGCTCGGCTGTCCCGGGTTCTGCCTGAGTCGTCTTGACGATCCGGGCCTCTGCTGGGGCGTGCTGCCCTGCGGAGCTACGGCAGGACGCGCGAGCCCAGCGCGAAGACATCGAGGATCGCGTACTCCCGGACCCGGCTCGGCAGCTGAGTTCCGGCGGGGATGGTGAGCTGGATCGCGCGCAGGTCCCCCCTCGCATCGGTCACGGGGCTCGTTGCGTTCCGGTAGTCGAGCGGGATGACCTCGCCGCCGGGACCGGTGAGCAGGATCGATCCGACGTGCTTGCTCGCCGGGTAGCGCTTGCCCCGGGAAAGCCCCAGCGTGGCCACAGCCGAGCCAGGGGCGTTCGGCCCGGGCGGCGTGATCTGCAGCGAGGCCAGCCGCACACCTCCCGGCCGCCGATTGGCGGCGTGACTTCCGTAGGCGCCCGTGAGGAGAGTCCCGCTCGCCGCGAGCGTGTCCTGTGCGTTGCAGACGCCCGCGATCCGGAGCTGGGCGCTGTAGTTGGGGACATCGGCGCAGGTCGTCTCCGAATAGATGCCCGCCCCAGGTCGCAGTGCCAGGTCCGGGCCCATCTGACCGCGGACGTCGAAGAGGCCGAGCGGAACCGACCCGAAGCTGAACTGCAGGCTCAGGTCCTGCGAGCCCAGGTCGAGCGAGTTCCGGCGATAGGGGCCGGCGAGCGGGAACTGGAAGTTGCCGTTCGGGTCCGGCCGCAGGACACCGCGGCGGTCGCGGCGGGCGCCGATCACCCAGAGCAGCAGGCGTCCCTGGCCGCGCCGGTTCGCCTTCGATCTGGTGATCGTGCCGGCGATCATGTCGTAGCTGTCGAAGCCGATCTGGTTGACGCTTGGCAGCAGTGGCGGGAGCGGGATCGTGAGCCGGCTGATCGTGAAGGCGCTCACGCCCTCCTTGCCCGCTCGGAGCGGCAGCTTCCCCCCGGAGTGGGACGTCCGGAAGCCCAGCGTCGTGTCGACCGCGCCGGCGTCGGTGACCGGCGCCGACCCCACCCGCCAGTTCCCGTGGACGCGAATCCGGTAGCGGGTGTTGGGGCGCAGCAACCCGGTCGGCCGGATGAACAGGTAGTGGCCGTCCCCCGAGAGCTGGGTGGTGAACGCGAAGTGTGGCTTGGTCCGGACCCGACTTTCCGGCGACGCAGGGGGTTGAAGCGCGGCGTCCTCGGTGAGGCCGGCCTTGCG
>DATDJZ010000146.1:0-19250 GCA_036520315.1 Solirubrobacterales bacterium
TCGAGATCGGCGGTCGCGTAGATGACATGATCGACGCGCATGGCTGGACGCTAGCTGGTGGCTAGAGTCCGGCGGCGATGGAGTGGGGCGCCGGCCGATACGAGCGGATCGCCGAGCAGTTGCTGCCCGCGGCCGAGCTCGTGGTCGAGCAGGCCGGGCCACGAGAGGGCGAGCGCGTCGTCGACGTCGGCTGCGGAACGGGCAATGCCGCACTGCTCGCGGCCGAGCGGGGTGCGGCGGTCACCGGAGTCGATCCCGCCCAGCGGCTGCTCGACGTGGCTGCGGCCACCGCTGCGGAGCGACGGCTCGATGCCACCTTCATGCTCGGCGAGGCCGCGGACATCCCGCTCGAAGACGACGGCGCCGACGTCGCCCTGTCGGTCTTCGGGGTGATCTTCGCCCCGAACCCCGAGGCAGCTGCCGCCGAGCTCGACCGGGTCACCGCTCCGGCCGCACGGGTCGTGCTCGCCGCCTGGATCCCAGGGGGAGCGATCTCCCAGGCAGTGCGCCTCGCTCGCCAGACGATGGCGGAGATCCTGGGTCAGCCGCCGGCCTCGCCGCCGTTCGCGTGGCACGAGCTCGAACCTGTTTCCCGCCTGTTCGAGCCGTACGGGTTCACGGCGTCACTCACCGAGCACGCCCTCTCCTTCGGCACATCATCCGTCGACGAGTTCATGCAGATCGAGGGAGAGAACCACCCGCTTGCGATCGCAGCCCGCCCTGTGCTCGAAGGGGCCGGCCGCGCAGAGGAGGTGCGCGAGGGGATGCGCCGCATCTACTTGGAGGCCAATGAGGACCCGGACGGCTTCCGGCTCACGAGCTCCTACGTGGTCGCTGCGCTCAAGCGGTAGCGGGGGACGAGAGGCCGTACCGGGCGACGATGCGATCGTAGTTGAGCCGCATCAGCTCGATCACGTCGCTGACGTCCTGATCGGTCTCGATCCGGCGGGCGGCGGGGCCCGGCTTGCCCGGGAAGACGGGATGGTCGACAACGCGGCCCTCCGCCTTGAGGGCGGTGCCGATCTCCTTGCCGAAGCTGAAATGGGCGGCGTGGTCGCCGTGCAGGTGGCCCACCTCGTGACCGTTGACGTAGAAGCCGAACTCGCCGCGCTTCCCGTAGCCGGACTCGACACCGTCCCAGGAAGTGACCTCATCGGTGATCCGCTGGCTGGGTGTTCTGGTCTCGCTCATCGGGCCTCCTCGACAGTGGATCACTCAAAATACAAGCTCAAGTGAGCTTGAAGTCAAGGGCGATCCGTGCTTACCTGCCCCGGGTGAACGATCTGCTCACGATCGGCGAGGTGGCGAAGCGAAGTGGCGTGGCGGCCTCCGCCCTGCGCTTCTACGAGGACCGCGGGCTGATCGGGTCCGAGCGCGCGGGCTCGGGCCATCGCCGCTACCAGCGAGCCGTGCTGCGCCGGATCGCCTTCATCGTCTTCGCACAGCGAATCGGGCTGACCCTCGAGGAGATCAGGGCCGAGCTCGACAAGCTGCCCGGGGACCACGCGCCCAACCGCCGCGACTGGTCGCGCCTCTCGGCCGGCTGGACCTCGCGGATCGACGAACGGATCGCGGAGCTCGAGCGGCTGCGCGCCGGGCTCACGGAGTGCATCGGCTGCGGCTGCCTCTCGCTCGACCGCTGTCAGCTCGCGAACCCGGGGGATCGTGCCGGGCGCTCGGGACCCGGGCCGCGCTACTGGGTCGGCGACCCGCGGCCCGCGTAGGGCGGCCTCAGTCGCTCACGGCCCGGGCGAGCAGGTCCTCCGGATGGTTCGACCACTCGAACCTCACAACGGCACCGTTCCGGATGGTGAATGCGAAGCCCATTCGCTGACGGACCTCGATGCCGCTTCCCCGCCCGTGGTAGAGCATCTCCACGATCAGGCCCACGTTGTCGCCATGCTCGACGCGTCGCTCGACCTCGATGCCGATCGAGCTGTACGCGCGCCCAATGGACGACTGTGCTCCCTCAAAGCCCTCCAGCCCATGGCGCGTTCCGGCCTCAACGGCATCGGGCGGATTGACCCACTCGATCTCCGGGTCCATCAGATCACGTGGGATCGACTCGAGATTCCGCCAGGCATCGAGGATCTGCTCGACGATCTCGGCGTTTGAAGCGATGCGGCAAGTATCCCGCCGATCCGGCGGAGCTCAGATCCGGCGCAGCAGGCGCATGATCTGATCGGCCTCAGGGACCCGGAGGACAAGGACCGCGCCGAAATAGGTGGCGAAGCCGGCGGCCAGGGCGATCCCGAGGGAGATGATCTGGGCGATCAGGTCGCGGCCCAGGGCCTGATCGAGGCCGTCCCAGACCAGGTAGCTCACCCCGGCCATCACCGCCGCCGAGATGGTGACGCGCACCGCGCTCTCGAGGAAACGGCCGAGCTCGATCCCACCCAGCAGGCGCCTCAGGACAACAGCCTGAGCGCAGACGCTGGCGATGGTGGCCACAACCGTGCCGACGACGATCCCCCCCACGCCGAAGGGCGCGTAGAGGGCGAGCGCGACGATCGCGGTGATCAAGAGGTTGATCCCGGAGATCGCCGTCGGCACCCAGGGGCGCTGCAGCGAGAAGAAGGTCCGGGTCAGGAGCAGGAAGAGTCCGTTGAACGGGAGGGAGAACGCGAACCAGAAGAGCGCCTGCGCCACCAGATGGGTCTGCTCCGCGTCGAACTCCCCACGCTGGTAGATGAGCCGGGTGATCGGCACCGATAGGACGAGGACCACAGCGGCTGCAGGAACCAGGAGCAGCAGGATCTGCCGCATGCCGTTCGCCATGGTGGCGCGCAGGTTGTCGTACTCCTGGCGGGCCGCGAAGCGCGAGAGGGTTGGGAAGACCACGGTGGCGACGGCAACCGAGAACACCCCCTGGGGAAGCATGTAGATCCGGAACGCCTTGTCGATCGCCGCAGGTGCCTGGTCGGAGACGAGGGTGCCGAAGAAGCTGTTGATCAGGAGGTTGAAGTTGATCAGCCCGAGGCTCAGGGTCACCGGGAGCATCAGCAACAGCACGCGCCGGACGTCGGGCATGCGCCAGTCGATGTCACGCGTGAACCTGAACGGCGTGTTGCGGAGGTCCCATGCCGGAATGGCGAGCTGGACCACGGTCCCGACCAGGATGCCGATCGCGTACGCGTAGATGCGGTTGTTGCCGCTGAAGGCCGGCTCGAGCAGGACGAGCACGAGGATGATCACCACGTTCCAGAAGAACGGCGAGATCGCGAAGGCCGCGAAGCGGTCGTAGCTATTGAGGATCCCGACCACCATGCCCGTCGCACCGAGCAGGATCAGGATCGGAAAGAGAATCTGCGAGAGCGTGACGGTGAGGTCGAGAATCTCCCCGCTGAAGCCGGGCGCGAAGAGCGGCACGATCAGCGGCGCGGCCAGCACGAAGATCGCGGTGATCGCGCCCAGCAGGAGGGTGACCAGGTAGATCAGGGTCGAGGCGAGACGGAAGGCCTCGCGCTTATTGCCCTTCTCGAGCTCCTGAGTGAAGACGGGCACAAAGGCGGCCTGAATCGCCGCGTCAGCGAACAGCGAGCGCACGAGGTTCGGGATCTGGAAAGCGAGAGTGAAGGCAGACATCGGCCCGGTGATGCCGAAGTAGCTGGCGGCGACGATCTCGCGAACCAGGCCGGCCACCCGGGAGAAGGCAGTGGCGATCGAGAAGAAGGCGGTGGAGCGGCCCAGGCGCCCCTGGCGCTCGTCGAACTCCGGTGGGACGAAGGGCGTGGTCGGCGTCGGCGCCGGGATCGCCATGAAGGTCGAGGTGTCCATCGAGACCGCCTCGTGGCGGCGCTCGATCTCCTCCGCCTCGCGCTGATCGCGGGATCCGCCGACCGCCGGGAACTCCCGCGTGGACGGATCGAACGGCTCCGGGGGGACCGGGGGCTCGCCCGGCAGCGACCCCCCCTCCCTTTCGCCCCTCTCGGTCATTGCTCTATTCTCTTCGCCGCCCCCGACGGGGGTCTTTTCATGGCCAACATCGCGTCACAGAAGAAGCGGAACGCACGCACAGAGCGAGAGCGGCTCGAGAACCTGCGCTTTCGGAGCTCCGTGAAGACGTACTTCCGGCGGCTCGAAGCGGCGGCCCAATCGGGCGACGCGAACGCGGTCGCCGCCGAGCACAAGGCGCTTGTCTCGCGGATCGACAAGGCGGTCCAAAGGGGCGCGCTGCATCGCAATACGGGCGCCCGCAAGAAGTCACGCGCGGCAAGCATCGTCGGCGCTGCCTCTCAGGCCCAGAGCTAGCGCAGCGCCCAGGCGAGCGGCTCGGTGTCGTCAGACTCCAGGCCGATCGCCCTGCGCAGCGTGATCGTGAAGGCGACCCGTTCGGGATAGTCCGATCCGCCGCGAGACCAGAGCTCGAGGTCGGCGAGCGCGCGGATCGAGGCGTCGAGATCCTCCGGGGAGCGCCCCTTCACCTTCGAGACGAGCATCTTGGCGGCGTACGGGTGCATCGAGAGGCCCTTGGCGACCTCGCTTGCCGGACGCCCGGCCTCCAGCTCACTCGCTGCCTTGAGCGCCTGGCGGAGCCGGGGTGCGAGCGAGTAGACGATCCTGGGAAGGGCCTCGCCCTGTGCGACCAGCCGCTCCGCGACGCGCATCGTCTCCGCCTCATCGCACTCGACGACGGCGTCGGCCAGACTCCAGATCGCCTCCTCGGAGGTGTCGGAGATCATCGCGTCGAGATCGCCGGCGTCCACGCTGCCCCCCTCGCCCGCCCAGAGCGCGAGACGCTCCAGCTCGGTCCGAAGGCGCACAGGCCTCGGGCCGAGCCGCTCCACCAACAGGCGGGCGGCCGATAGCTCGAGATCGAAACCGAGATCGCGAGCATCTGCGACCAGCTGCTTCGGCAGATCGCGCGCTCGCGGGAGCTCGAAGGTGAGCAGCTCTCCCCCAGCCTTCTCCACGGCCTTGGCGATGCCCGCCGGCGCTTTGCCGTGGGCGACCAGGGCGAGCGTCGTCTCGGGCGGGACCTGCCTGAGCGCCTCGACGGCGCGCTCGGCGTCCGCCTTGCCCCAGCCCTGGACCCCGTCGATCAGCAGGTAGCGGCGGGAGGTGATCAGCGAGATCGCGGCGAGCGAGTTCACCACGGCGTCGACGTCCGGCGAGCGTCGCCCCTCGGCGGCCTCAAAGACCTCGAGGGCACCGGGTCCCCCCTCGCGCTCGGCCCGGTCCCGCAGCCGGCCGCGCGTCCGGGCGATCTTCGCCTCATCGTCGCCGGCGATCAGGTAGACGGGCTTCATCTCTGCCACGTTCGCCGAGTCTAGGCCCCAGCGCCGCTACAAGCCGATGATGCCGCTCACCGCTCCCTTGCAGGTCTGAGGGGCCTTCTGCGCCCGGATCCGCTGAGTGACCAACTGCGCCTGGTAGGCGCCCGGGAAGGCGGCCTGCGGCAGGTTGATCTCGTAGCGGCCCTTACCGTCGGTGCGCTGGACCGAGAGCAGGGTGGTCGTGGAGCTGCCTGGGTCCGTGTAGAAGACGTTCACCAGGCGGTGCTTTCGGCAGGCGGCCAGGCTCGCGTCCACCTTCCCGCTGAAGCCGGTGGGCGAGGGGTGCGCGAGCGCGAGCTTCGAGGCCCAGACGTGTCCCTTCTTGCTGTGCTTTTTCTTCGCTCCCGCGACCGCCCCGCCCAGCCCCAATGCCAGGACGGCCACCATCCACGCGACTCCTGCCCGCCGCAGCACCTCCATCGAACGCAGGCTAACCGCCGCCCGGCGCTACCGTCCAGTGGGAACCGTCGGCCTCGATCTCGATCTCTCCCTGCCGATCCGTCCGGTAGGTGGGAACGCGATGCGTGCGGAGCTCGGCGAGCGTTGGATCGGCCGGATGCCCGTAGGGGTTGCCGGCGCCGACGGAGATCACCGCCAGCTTGGGGGCTGAGCGGTCGAGCAGCCCATCCAGCCCCTCATCCTCGGAGCCGTGATGGGCCACCTTGAGAACGTCCACCGGGCCGGGATCTATCGGAACGGACTCCGCCTCGGCGTCGCCGGTGAGCAGCATCGAGAAGTGATGCCAGCGGGCGACGAGCACCAGGCAGAGCAGGTTCGGGTCCCCATCCGTCTCCGCGACCAGCTCGCGCGGTGGCCAGAGCGCGGTCAACTGCAACTCACCTGAATCGATCCCGCCTCCCTCCACGAGACGGTGGGGCTCGACCCCAGCGCCGAGGGCGGCTCCGCGGAGCTCGGGATCGTCGCGGCCGTAGACCAGCCGGTCCACCTCGAGGGACTCCAGGAGCTCGCCGAGGTCGCCCGCGTGATCCGACTGATCATGCGTGATCACGATCGCGGCCAGCTCCTGGATGCCCAGCTGGCGAAGTCGGTCCTCGACCCCATCGTCCGGCGGTCCGGTGTCGATGAGGATCGGATCCGCGTCTGGAGGCTGCAACAGTATGGAGTCGCCCTGTCCGACATCGAGGACTCGGACGACGAAGTCATCCGCCGGCGCCTGCGGAGCACGTCCGCCGAATGGCCAGAGCACCGCGGATCCAACGCTGAGTGCCGCCACCGCAGCGAGACAGGCGAGCGGCCCCCTGGCTCGCCCCAGGCCCGTGAATCGGCCGAGGCGCCGCAGCACCACCTCCATCGCGATCAGGAGCACGGCAAAAGCGGCGGCCACCGACGAGACCGAGCCGAGATGGACGGTGAGCAGCGCCCAATCGGGTGCAGCCAGCCAGTGCGCCACCTGGGCGATGTAGGCGAGGCAGAGGGAGTCCAGCCAGTTCAGGGGCTCCACCGGGAGCAGCGGCAGCTGTCCAGCGATCCCGGTCAGCATCCCGAGCCACATCGCGGGCGCGACCGCCGGAGCGGCCAGGATGTTCGCGGGCAGGGCCGCGGGCGAGAACTGGTCGAACGCAGAGGCCATCAGCGGCGCTGTCGCAACCGTCGCCGAGACGGTCACCGCGACCGCCTCGGCCAGCGCATGGCGGGCCGAACGGCGCTCCGCGTCCTCGGACAACGCGGCCGCCAGCCGCTTCGCCCAGAGCATGATCCCGATGACGGCGGCGAAGCTGAGCTGCCAGCCGACGTCCCCTTCGGCTCTCGGGTTGACGGCCAAGGTGGCTCCGGCCGCGAGCAGAACGGCGTACCAGCGGGCGCGGGGCCGGTCCGCCAGGGCCGCGATCAGGCCGGCAGCACCCATCACCCCCGCTCGCTGGATCGAGGGGCCGGCGCCGGTGACCGGCACATAGATCGCGATCAGGCAGAGCGTCCCGACCAGGCGAGCTCGCAGCGGCAAGCCGACCAGCGCCAGCAGGGGCCAGGCGAGAACGCCCAGCAGGATCACGTTCTCGCCGCTGACGGCGAGCAGGTGGGTGAGGTTGGACCGTTGGAAGTCGTCGCGGGTCCGACCGTCGATCCGGTCGTCCTGGCCGAGCACGAAACCTCGAGCCAGCGCGGCCTCGCCCTCGGGCATCCCCCGCCCCAGTGCCGCCTCGGCACGCACGCGCACCTCGTCGATCCAGCCGTTGAGGCCGCCGCGCCTCCCCTCCCCCCGGTCGATTCGATCGGCCCGGAGCGTCATCGCGATGCCCTGCCGGCGCAGGTAGGCGGCTCGCCACGGCTCCGGCTCCCCCAGGACGCCTGCAGCCCGCACCTCGGAGCCGACCGGCAGCTCGGCGACCGGCTCTGGAGCGACCACCAGCACCCGCCCGGCGGGCGAGTCCACCCGCACGTCGACCTCGCCGTGATCGCGGCGGGGCACCGCGGCGACAAAGCCGCTGAGTGAGGCGTGGACGCCGGCCCGGGCCCGTAGAGCGCCCCGGTCGATCGCATGGAGCCGTGCCCCGCCCACGAGCAGTCCCGCCAACGTCCCGCTGAGGGCGACGATGCCGAGCCAGGCGAGCGCGTGCAATTGGCGGGTGTCATCGCGCGGGCGCATCGCCGCGAGCGTCATCACCGCGATCGGCGCGGCACCGAAGGCGCGAAGCGAGGGATCGGGTGGGGCGAGCGGCGCCAGCGCCAGTCCGGTCGTGGCCCCGGCCAGGGCGGCCAGGCGCCATTCCCGCGACCACTCACTTCCTCTGATCAGGTGTTTCACACAGTGGTCAGGTGGTACGCGGGAGTGAACGCGAGCATCGATCGAACGGAGGAGCGATGACCTCGAACCGCGAAAGGCCGGGGCGCGGTGCGGTTCGCCGGGCCCGGCACAAGACCAAGATGGAGTTGCACCTCGAGTCGCGGCGTGCGGACATGTACGCCGCCGAGGGCCACGCGGGCAGCGTTCCGCGCGGCAACCAGCAACCCGAGAGGGAGATCCTCGGCTCCCACCGCATCGAGTGGGATCGCGTGCTCGGTCACTGACCCCGTCTAGGGCTGGAGGTCGGACCTGAGCGTTTCCATGGTGGCCGGCCCGATCCCATCGACTTCGTCCAGCTGATCGATTGAGGAGAGGCCGCCGTGCTGGTCCCGGAACTCGATGATCTTCTGGGCCGTGACCGGGCCGATTCCCTCGATCTGGTCGAGCTGCTCGACGGTCGCGCTGCCGAGGCTGACCGGCCCGCTTTGCCCGCCCGGCGCCGAAGCCGGGGCGGTTCCCCGACCAGCGACGACGACCTGCTGGCCGTCGCTGAGCCGCGCGGCCAGGTTGATCCCGTCCTGATTCGCACCGCGCGCGAACCCGCCCGCGCGCCTGACCGCGTCGGTCACCCTCGAGCCCGTGGGAAGCCGGTAGACGCCCGGCCGCCCGACCGCCCCCGCCACGTGCACCACCACGTCCCGGGTCCCCTCGGCCTCGTGGGCCGAGTCGGCCGCGAAGCTGAGCTCGGCGCCGCCGGCGGATGGTCCGCCGCTGGAGCGGATCCAGCGGGCGCCGACCACGATCACCGCGATTGCGATGACGACATAGACGAGCAGCTGAGAGCGGCTGAGCTCGGGCATGCGCCGAGGCTGGCCCGGTGGCGCGCGCGGGAAGCGGCCCCTTCGTGCCGGATCAGAAACGGATGCCGCTCAGATCAGCGGACCTCGAAGCCGGGGATGCGCTCCGGCGCCTCCTCGACCACGTCCACCGAGGTCACCTCGGCCCGGCCGGGCCCGCGGCGGCAGAAGTCGACCAGCTGATCGACGGCCCCCGGATCACCCTCGAAGACGGCCTCGACGGCTCCGTCCGCTCGGTTGGCGACCCATCCCGCCACGCCGAGGGATTCGGCCCGCCGCCGGGTGCTGTCCCGGAAGAAGACTCCCTGGACGCGGCCGCGGACGACGACCCGCTTTCGGGTCAGCTACTCCTCCTCGTCGTACTCGGAGGCGACGCCCACGCCGGAGCGCCCGAAGACCTCGGACGAGGTGACCGGCGGTGACTGGACCGAGACGCAGCAGAGGTCGGCCGAATTGGAGTTGGCGATCGAGTGGTCCGTGGCCGGTGGGACCAGGACCAGGTCGCCCTCGCCGACCTCCTGTGTGTCACCGGCGACGGTCAACGTGCCCCGCCCGCTGACCACGATGTAGACCTGCTCGGCCTCCTCGTGGGAATGCAGCTCCTGGTCGATTCCCTCGGGCACCTCGAGCCAGGTGACTGACATGTTGCGGGAGCCCAGCTCTCCTGCATCCATGAGGATGCGATTGCGAACCCTGTGCCACTCCTCCGTGGGAGCCTCCGCGAGCCGCCTGACCAGCACGGGCCTTTTCTAGCAGACCTAGCGAACGACGAGGTTGACGAGTCGCCCCGGTACGACGATCTCCTTGACGATCGGCTTGCCGTCGAGGTGGCGCTGGACGTTCTCGCTGCCCTTGGCGAGCTCGACCAGCTCGCTCTCCCCCGTATCCGAGGCGACCTCGATTCGATCCCGCAGCTTGCCGTTTACCTGCACGACCAGCATGTAGGTGTCCCGCTCGAGCAGCTCGGGGTCGGCCTCTGGCCAGGGCTGCTCCCAGACCCGCTTCCCCTCGAGCCACTCGTAGACCTCCGTGCAGAGGTGGGGGGCGAACGGGAAGAGCAGCGAGGCGGCGGTGGCGGTGGCGAAGTGGACTGTGGCCGAGCCGGTCGGGTCGTCGTAGAGCCCGTCTTTGAGCCGGTAGATCTCGTTGACCAGCTCCATCACGGCCGAGATCGCCGTGTTGAACTGGAAGCGGGGATCGATGTCGCGTGTGACCTTGTCGATCGCCCAGTTGGCCTTGGCCAGAAGCTCGCGAGCCGCGCCATCAGCGCCGTCGGTTGAACCTCCAGCCTCGGTCCTCTCCGTGACCTCGCGGCCGAGGCGCCAGAGGCGCGAAAGGAACCGGAAGATTCCCTCGGCGCCTTCGTCCGACCAGTCGCCGCCCTTGATCGGCGGCGCGTGGAAGCAGATGTAGGTGCGCAGGGTGTCGGCACCGAAGCGGTCGACGTACTCCGCCGGGCTGACGGTGTTGCCGCGGGACTTGGACATCTTCGCCCCGTCGCGGGTGATCATCCCCTGGGTGAAGAGGTTGGCGAACGGCTCACGCGCCTCGAGCAGGTCCATGTCGTGCAGCGCCTTGACGAAGAAGCGCGCGTACATCAGGTGGAGGATCGCGTGCTCGACGCCGCCGATGTACTGGTCGACCGGCATCCAGTAGTCCGCCACCTCGCGTGCCCAGGGCTGCTCGTCGTTGTTCGGGTCGAGGTAGCGGAGGAAGTACCAGGAGGAGTCGACGAAGGTGTCCATCGTGTCCGTCTCGCGGTGGGCCTCTCCTCCGCATGACGGGCATTCGGTGTGGACCCAGTCCTCGGCCGCGGCCAGCGGGCTCTTGCCCTTCGGCGCGTACTCCTCGATGTCCGGGAGCAGCACGGGCAGCTGGTCCTCGGGGACCGGGACCATGCCGCACTCGTCGCAGTAGACGATCGGGATCGGCGCGCCCCAGTAGCGCTGTCGGGACACGAGCCAGTCGCGTAGCCGGAAGTTCACGGACGGCCTGCCGCGGCCCTCCGACTCGAGCCAGGCCAGGATCTCGTCGTAGGCATCGCGGTTGTGCTTGCCGTCGAAGCGGCCGGAATTCACCATCGTGCCGTCACCGGTGTACGGAAGGCCCTCCTCGTCGCGGGATTCTTCCGGGTCGGAACCCTCGATCACGCGCCGGATGGGGAGGTCGAAGGCCTGGGCGAACTCGTAGTCGCGATCGTCGTGAGCCGGGACGGCCATCAGCGCGCCCGTCCCGTACTCCATCAGCACGTAGTCCGCTACGAACATCGGGATCCGCTCCCCGTTCACCGGGTTGACGACCTCGCGCCCCAGCGGCACGCCGGTCTTCTGGTGCTCCTCACCCGCCCGTTCCTCGGCGGTGGCGCGGGCGGCCTCGTTGACGTAGTCGCGGACCTCCCGCTCGTCCTTCGTTTCGGCTGCCAGCCGCTCCACCTCCGGGTGCTCGGGGGCCAGCACGAAGAAGGTCGCGCCGAAGAGCGTGTCCGGGCGGGTGGTGAAGACCGGGAAGTCGAGGTCCAGCTCCTCGCAGCGGAAGACGACCTCGGCGCCCTCCGAGCGACCGATCCAGTTGCGCTGCATGGTGATCACGTTGTCGGGCCAGGTCTCGAGCAGGTCGAAGTCGTCGAGGAGCCGCTGCGCGAACTCGGTGATCCGGAAGAACCACTGCTCGAGCTGCCGCAACTCGACGAGCGTGCCGCAGCGCTCGCAGCACCCGTCGATCACCTGCTCGTTGGCGAGCACGGTCTGGTCCTTCGGGCACCAGTGCACCGGCGCCTCCTGGCGGTGCGCCAGCCCTCGCTCATAGAGCTTCAGGAAGATCCACTGGGTCCAGCGGTAGTAGCGGGGCTCGTGCGTGCCGAACTCGCGCGTCCAGTCGATCGAGATGCCCCAGCGCATGAACTGCTCACGGAAGGACGCGATCGACTTCTCCACCGCCTCGCGTGGAGGCTCGCCCGTCTCGATCGCGTTGTTCTCGGCCGGCAGCCCGAAGGCGTCGTAGCCCATCGGGTGGACGACGCTGTAGCCGCGGCGGCGCCGGAAGTGGGCGATCGCGTCGCCCACCGAGTAGGTCTTCAGGTGCCCCACGTGGGGCTCACCAGAGGGGTAGGGAAGCATCTCGAGCACGTAGCTCTTCGGCTTCGACTCATCGAACTCCGGCGATCCCGGGTTCGCCACCACCCAGGTGTTCTCCGCCTGCCAGACGAGCTGCCACTTGCGCTCGATCGCCTGCGGGTCGTAGCGGTCGGTTGTCTCGTTCTCGGGCATCGCCGGGCCAGTTTAAGAGCGGCGTATATTCAGCAACTTGAACGGCGGCCACAAACACCGCCGCCGAATCAAAGGAGGAAGTGATGTCTAGGTTGATCAGGCTGGACCGCACGGGTCACACCGAACTGGCGAGCTGGACCGCAGACGACGTCTCCTCGCAGGAGGCCGCGATCGAGGCGTTTCGGCGCGAGCTGGACGAGGGCATGCTGGCGAGCGCGACCCTGCCGAATGGATCAGCCGAGGTCGTGCGCGAGCTGCCGCTCGACGCCGACCTGGTCGTGATGCGCAGGCCGATCGCGGGCGGATAGATGGAAGCCGGCGTACTCGCCGAGGCCGCGGCGATGCCGTGGCGGCGGCGGGCCAGCGATCGGAGCCTCACCCGAGAGGGGCGGGTCTGGACGCTGTGGAGCGTCGGGGTCGTGGTCACCTTCGGGTTGCCCGCCGCGCTCCTGATCTGGATCGAGCCGCTCGCCGCGCCTGTCTCGGCGATCTTCCTTGGGCACGGGCTCGCGGTTCTTCATCTCCAGGCACGCCGGGGGGCGCGCGGTGTGAAGCCGATCAGCGATCCCAGCGAACCTGAGGAGCGGACCGCCCTGGGGCTGCTCGGCGATCTCCTCGGCCACGAGGCCCGGGAGGTGCTCGTGAGAACCGGCCTCGCGCTTCAACGGGGTCGGCTGGGGACCTGGCTGATCGGGCAGGAGGGGGCGATCCTGGTCCGGCCCGGCCGCCACCGGGTGCATTGCTTCTGTGTGCGCGTCGGGGAGGCGGATGACCTGCCGCCCGGAGATCGCATTGCGCACCTGCTGCTCGCGCTGCGGGAGGACGAGGAGGGGTTCGCGACCGTGGCCAACCGGAACTTCTCCGGAGCGACCTGGCGGGTCGTGTGGCAGTTGCCCGAGCGCTCCCGCCCGGCGCTCGCGCGGGTCCGTGGCTAGCCCGAGCCGTTTCCCCGCGGGGAGCCGAGTTCCTCGTTCAGGATCCGCAGGCCGTCCATCAGCTGAGCCCTCTGGGCGGCCGACATCCGGTCGAGACCCCTGACGAGGGGCGTAACGGTCTCCTGGAGCAGGGGGTGCACGACCGCTTCGATTGAGGGGTCGATGCTGACGATCGTCCGCCGGCGGTCGGCCTCGTCCTCGCGGCGCTCGACGAAGCCGGCCCGGCTCAGCTCTCCGACCAGGAGGCTGGTGGTGGCTGGCGTCAGGCCGATCCGCTCCGCGAGCTCGCTTACGCCGGCCGGGCCGCTGATGATCAGGGTCATCAGGGGCGCGACGTGCCGCTCGCCCAGCTCCGACTTGTCGAACGCCTCATGCAACTCGTCGTGCTTGCCGGCGCCACGGGCAGGGCGCTTCTTCAGCCCAATGAGGATTCCCGAAAGGAGGACGAGCAGGTCCGTCGCTTCCTGGGTCAAACCGCGCCTCTTTATGTCCGTCTTCGCACTCATCGCTCGTATTTGCTATAAAGCTTTATTTTCAAGCTATCGTGTTTTCAAACAACTGTAGCTTCAAGCTAGTTGTAAATCTCACTATATCGCGAGGCGAGGAGGCCACCGGATGAGCGCCCCCCAGACACTGAACGAGCACCGCGGACTACTCGCCCGAATAGCCAGCTGGTGCGCCGGGCACCGCAAGACCGTGGTGGCCGCTTGGGTGGTTGCCCTCGTCGCGGTGATCGGTGTGTCGAGCGCAGTTGGGACCAGGTACGCCAGCGATTTCTCGAGCGGCAACACCGAGTCCCAGCGCGCGACCGACCTCCTCAAGAGCAGCTTCCCCGCTGAGGCGGGGGACACCGATCAGATCGTCTTCACGGTGAGCAGTGGGAAGGTCACGGACCCGTCGGTGCGGTCGCGGATACAGCCGATGCTCACCGGGGTCGCCGATCTCCCCCATGTTTCGGGTGTCGTGAGCCCCTACTCCGCCGCCGGAGGGCAGCAGGTGTCGGCTGACGGTCGGATCGCCTTCGCGGCGGTCAACTTCGACCAGCGCGGCTTTGATGTCAGCAAGGCCGACGCTCAGCGGGTCATCGACGTCGCCAAGTCCGCGGACTCGCCGGACGTTGACGTCGAGCTCGGTGGGCAGGCGATCCAGCAGGCGGAGCAGCAGGCGCTGGGGACCGCGACGGCCGTCGGCCTGCTCGCCGCCGTCGTCATCCTCTTGATCACCTTCGGTTCTCTGGTGGCGATGGGCCTGCCGATCGCGACCGCCCTGCTGGGCCTTGGGACCGGCGTCGGTCTGATCACAGTGCTCTCGCACCTGATCAACATGCCCGACGTCTCGACCGAACTGGCGGTCATGATCGGGCTGGGCGTGGGCATCGACTACGCGCTCTTCATCGTCACCCGGTTCCGGGAGAACTACCGAGCGGGGGCGGATCTGGAGCGCTCGATCGCTGCGGCCATGGATACAGCCGGGAGGGCGGTGGTTTTCGCCGGTGCCACGGTGATCATCGCGCTGCTCGGGATGTTCGCCCTTGGTCTCAGCTTCCTCAACGGAATGGCCGTCGCGGCCTCGCTCGCTGTGCTGATGACGATGGTGGCCGCCCTCACCCTCCTCCCGGCGCTGCTGTCGTGGCTCGGTCACAGGGTCGGAAGGCCCTCCCGGCGACAGCGGCGACGACCGTCGCGGCCGGACGGTCGGGATGGCTTCTGGCCGCGCTGGGCCGAGATCGTGCAGCGGCGCCCGTGGCCCGCCGCAATCGCGGGGATCACGATCATGGCGGTGCTGATCACTCCGGTGTTTGCTCTGCAGGTCGGTTCGAGCGACGCGGGCAACAATGCCCCCAGCACCACGACGCGGAAGGCATATGACCTCCTGGCCGAGGGATTCGGGGCCGGCTTCAACGGGCCGCTCCAGATAGTCGCCGAGCTGCCCAACGGCTCTGACCCCGACGGGCTCAATCGGATCGTCGATGCCGTGAAGGGGGCACCGGGCGTCGCATCTGTCTCGCCGGCCCGCACCAATGGGGACGGGCGCACCGCCGTCTTCTCCGCCTACTCAGACGCGGCTCCGCAGGACCAGGCGACGACCGATCTGGTCAATGACCTGCGGGACGACATCCTCCCAGGCGTCGAGCAGAGCACCTCGTCAACCGTGCTCGTCGGCGGGCCGACGGCCAACCAGGTTGACTTCGTGAAGACGCTGTCGTCGAAGCTGCCGCTGTTCATCGCCGTCGTGGTGCTGCTCGCCGCCCTGCTGCTGATGGTGGTGTTCCGCTCCGTGGTGATCCCGGTGCAGGCGGCGTTGATGAACCTGCTCTCTTTCGCCGCCTCGCTCGGGGTGGTGGTCGCGGTGTTCCAGTGGGGCTGGTTCGGCGGTCTGCTCGGGGTGACCGGCGGGCCGATCGACGCGTTCATTCCGGTGTTCCTGTTCGCGATCGTGTTCGGGCTCTCGATGGACTACGAGGTGTTCCTGGTCTCGCGAATTCGCGAGGAGTGGGCTCGCAGTGGAGACTCATCGGGTGCCGTCGTCGGCGGCGTGGCGACGACCGGCCGGGTGATCACCGCGGCCGCCGCGATCATGGTCTGCGTCTTCCTCAGCTTCGCGCTGGGAGACGACCGGGTGCTGAAGCTGTTCGGCATCAGCCTCGCGGCGGGCGTGTTCCTGGATGCTTTCGTGGTCCGGAGCCTGCTCCTCCCGGCGGTACTGCAAATCCTCGATCGGACGACGTGGAAGCTGCCGGACTGGCTGGACCGGCGGCTGCCGCACCTGGCGATCGACGGTGAGTTGGTCGAGGAGCGCCGCCTGAAGACGTCGCGGCCGGCACTCGACGAGGCCGGCTAGGTCTCCTCGGCGTGCTCCCTGATCTTCTCCTCGATCTGCTCCATCACGTTCGGGTCGCGGAGCGTGGTCACGTCGCCCAGCTCGCGGCCCTCGCCGATGTCGCGGAGCAGGCGGCGCATGATCTTGCCGGAGCGGGTCTTCGGCAGATCGCCCGCCCAGATGATGCGCTTCGCCCGTGCGATCTTCGAGATCCGCATGGCGACGTGGTCGTTGATCTCCTTCGCGATCTCGTCGGTGCCCTCGAGCTCGCCCTCGAGCGTGACGAACGCGCAGATCGCCTGACCGGTGTCCTCGTCGGCGATGCCGATCACGGCGCACTCGGCGACCTTCGGGTGTGAGACGACAGCCGACTCGACCTCGGCGGTCGAGAGGCGATGGCCCGAGACGTTGACCACGTCGTCGACCCGGCCGAGGATCCAGAAGTAGCCGTCCTCGTCCTTGCGCGCGGCGTCGCCGACGAAATAGGTGGTCTCGCCGAACTTGCGGTAGTAGGTCTCCTTGAACCGGTCGTCCTCCTTGAACAGCGTCCGGAGCATTCCCGGCCACGGGCGCCTCAGGACCAGGAGTCCCTGGTCGCCGTCGAGTTCGTTGCCCTCGTCGTCGAGCACCGCCGCGTCGATGCCAGGCAACGGCTTGGTCGCTGAGCCGGGCTTGGTTGGGATCAGCCCCGGCAGCGGGCTGATCAGGATGTGGCCGGTCTCGGTCTGCCACCACGTATCGACGATCGGGCAGCGCTCTCCGCCGATCACCTCGTAGTACCAGAGCCATGCCTTGGGGTTGATCGGCTCGCCGACGGTGCCGAGCAGGCGGAGCGATGAGAGGTCGTGCTTCGCCGGATACTCCGCGCCCCACTTCATGGAGGCGCGGATCGCGGTCGGCGCCGTGTAGAGGATGGTGGCCTTGTAGCGCTCGGCGACATCCCACCAGACGTCCTTGTCCGGGTAGTCCGGCGCGCCCTCGTACATGATGCTGGAGGCCCCGTTTGAGAGCGGGCCGTAGACGATGTAGGAGTGCCCGGTCACCCAGCCGACGTCGGCCGCGCACCAGTAGACATCCGACTCGGGCTTCAGGTCGAAGACGTAGCGGTGCGTGAAGGTCACGCCGACCATGTAGCCGCCGGTGGTGTGCAGGACGCCTTTCGGCTTCGCCGTCGAGCCGGAGGTGTAGAGGACGAAGAGCGGGTGCTCCGCGTCCAGGGGCTCCGGCGGGCATTCGGCGTCGGCCTTTTCCAGCTCCTCGCCGAACCAGACGTCGCGACCGTCCTTCATCTCGCAGTCGGTGTTCGTGGCCTTGACGACGAAGACGGTCTCGATCGAGGAGACGTTCTCGATCTCGGGGTCCACGGCGCTCTTCATCGGGGCGGTCTTGCCCTTCCGGCGGGCGCCGTCCACCGTGATCAGGGCTTTGGCCTCGGAAAACTCCATGCGCTCGCGCACGGCCTCGGGTGAGAAGCCGCCGAAGACGACGTTGTGGGGGGCCCCGATGCGGGAGCAGGCCAGCATGGCGATGACGACCTCGGGGATCATCGGCAGGTAGATGCCGATGACGTCGCCCTTGCCGATGCCCCGGGCCTTGAGGGCGTTGGCGAAGCGCTGGACGTCGCGGTGGAGGTCGGCGTAGGTGATGTCGCGCTCCTCGCCCTCCTCCCCGCGCCAGTGGAAGGCGACTCGGTCGCCGTTGCCGGCCTCGACGTGGCGGTCCAAGCAGTTGTAGGACGCATTCAGCTTGCCGTCAGCGAACCACTTGTAGAAGGGGGCGTTCGTTTCGTCGAGGCTCTGGGTGGGGTCCTCCATCCAGTCGATCAGCTCGCCGGCCTGCCTCGACCAGAAGCCCTCCAGGTCCGCGGCCGCCTCGTCGTACATCGACTCGTCGGTGACGAGCGCGTGCTTGCGGAAGTCATCGGGCGGCGGGAACTTCTCGATGTCCAGCATCGACTCGAGCTGCTTCTCGAGATCCTCCGTGCTCGCCTTGGTCGCCATTTCTCCTCCTAAGTCCTTCGCTTCAAATTACACGCGCCAGTGCGTACGGCCGGAGCGGCGGCACCGGGCGCGCGGCGCCGCCTCCAGCCTCATCTACGCGGTCTATCGTCCTGCGGGGTCTACCTCCCTTCCCTCGCGACCTGGAGCGGTTCGGCGGGCGGCTACATAGCGAGGTTCTCGCTGTGCCCCATACCCAGGCTGAGCCCTTGCTAACGAAACCAAGTCGGTCGTGAGCGAACGGTTGCAATGACTCGAGGCCGGCCGCCGTGGCCGGGTCAGAGGCCGGCGGCCTCGGCGAGCAGTCCGACCTGATCGGCATCGGAGGAGGAGGGGAAGAAGATGAGCTCGTCGCAGCCGTATTGCTGGAAGTTCGAGATGTATCCCTGCACGGTCTCAGCGTCTTTGGCAGCGCTGCCTACGATCCCCTCCGCCGCTTCGTCGCCGAGCCAGGCGTAGTAGGAGCCCAACGAGGATCGGGCGTTCTCCTCCGCGTTGGGACCCAGGGAGAAGTAGACGAGTGCCATGGTCCTGGGGTTGCCCTCGCGGCCGTGCTCCTTCCATGCCTCGTCGAGCTTCTTCTTGTCGTCGCTGAACGCGTCCGGGCCGGAACCGCCCTGCGTCCAGCCGTCGCCGATTCGGGCCGCGCGCTCGACGGATGCTTTGACGTAACCACCGACGAGCAGGGTCGGGCCGTCCCCGGTCGGCCGGGGGCCGACCTTGGCCTCCAACTCGCCGTCACCGTTCCAGATCGCGCGGATCGTCTCCAGGGCGCGGTCGAGCCAGGCGCCCCGGGTGGACAGGTCCACGCCGCTGATCTCGTAGTCGTCTTCGCGGGCACCGAGACCGATGCCGAGGACCGCACGGCCGCCCCCGGCCAGGGCGTCGAGCGAGAGGATCTGCTTCGCGACACTGGCGGCGTTCACACGGAGCGGGCCGAGCATGACATCGGTGGCGAGGCCGATGCGCTCGGTGACGGCTGCCGCCGCGGAAAGGGCGATCAGGGGCTCGTAGTTGGGGTAGACGATGCGGTCGATCGTGCCGAGCGTGGAGAAGCCGGCGTCTTCTGCGTCACGAGCCCAGTCGATGAGCTGGGGCCTTGTCGTGCCCGGCACGGTGCTGGGAAGTCCGATTCCGATGTCCATCTCGCTCCGTTCGTCGACCTACAGTTGGAAGGGTGCCTGACCCGGAACCTATCGAGTTGGTTCTTTGGGCAAACGAGCTGCTTCGAAGCGCGCGGGTAGCTCGGCTTGGGCTGCTGGACGACGAGGGGGCGCCACGCGTGCTGCCGGTGACCTTCGCGGTGGCGGAGGGGCGGATCTGGAGCGCGATCGATCGGAAGCCGAAGCGGACGGC
>DATDJZ010000147.1:0-2931 GCA_036520315.1 Solirubrobacterales bacterium
GTCAGGCTACCGGTTGGGACGAGATTTATGCCGCACTATGCGGCTTCATTCTCTGGTGGCCGAAGTGTCGAGGCGAACTCGAGGGTTCGCTCGGCGAGCGCCCGGCGTCCCTCGGAGCCTTCCATCAGGGTGGGGCAGCTCAGCACACGCAGGCCCTCGGGCGCCGGATCGGGGTCCTCGCCGTCGCAGACCATTCCGTCGATCAACGCCTCGTAGAGCGAGGCGACCCCCGCCGCGGTGGACGGACGCCCGACCGCCTGCATGAAGAGATCGGTGGGGCCTTTGACCACCTGGCCGGCGACGTACGGGCTGACCGCCACCACCGGCGCGGGCGCCGCGACGATCGCCTCTCGGAGCGCCGCGATCGAGACGATCGGGCCGATCGAGATCACCGGGTTCGAGGGCCCGACCACGACTGCATCGGCCTCGGCGATCGCTGAGAGCACTTCCGGTGTCGGCCTGGCATCGACTATCCCGTCGAGCGCGATTTCCTCCACCGGAGCCTCGGCATGCTCGGCGACCAGGTAGCGCTGCAGGTCGCGCCAGCCGTCGGCCGTCCTGACGCGCGTCCTCACCGGTTCCTCGCACATCGGCAGGACGGCTGCCCGCACGCCCAGGGCGCGCGCGATCTGCGCCTGGGCGTCGGTGCGGCGACCCCCCTCCTCGACGAAGACCCGTCGGTACAGGCAGGTGGCGAGGTCGCGGTCGGAGAGACGGAACCAGTCGGGAGCGCCGAGCCTGGCGAGGCGGTCGAAGGTCGTGAACGAGTCGCCCTTGATCCCCCAGCCGCGCTGCTCGTCGATCTCGCCGCTCAACCAGTAGGTGATCAGGTCGGGGTCAGGGGAGACGTCGACCCCCACGATCTCGATGTCGTCCGCGGTGTTGGCGATCACCGAGAGCCCTGCGCCGAGCAGATCCTGCATCCCCGACGCGAGTTTCGCCCCGCCGGTGCCCCCGGCGAGCACCACGGAGCGCTCGATCACGCCCAGGGATCGCCCTCGGGCAGATCCGTGATCCGGATGCCGGTGTGGGACTTGTAGCGGACGTTGATCGAGATCAGCATCGGCGTGAGCGTCTCGACGATGCGGGCCATCTCCAGCGCACCGGCGTTGACGGCGCGAAGACCGTCGATCTCTTCGATCAGCCTCGCGACGCGCGCCTTGTCGGCCCTGCGGTCGCCGCAGATCAGGATGTCCTCGTCGAGCGGGCCGTCCCCGGCGAGCTTCGTGGCGCTGACGGTATGCAGGGCGGAGATCACCGTGACCCCTTCGGGGACCATCTCCTCGGCCTGCTGGGCGGCCGACCCCTGCCAGACCCCCAGGGTTCTCGCCGCCTTGCCGCTGACGGCGGCGGCGGTGGGCACCGTGCAATCGACCAGGAGCTGCCCCTCCGAGAGCGCGTCCTTCAGGTTGGTGAGGGTCTCGGACTGCGCCCGGAAGGGAACCGTGAGCAAGACGATCGGGCCGCGGGTGGCCGCCTCCGCGTTCTGCAGGCCCTCGACCTCGGCCCCCTCCACCTCGCTTCGGACGCGCTCGGCGGCCTCCCCGGCTCGCCCGGCCTCGCGCGATCCGAGCACGATCGACTGGCGGGCGCGGGCCCAGCGCACCGCCAGGCCGTATCCCAGGGCCCCGGTCCCCCCGATGATTGGAATTGCCTCAGCCACCGGCGAGCAAGCTACAGGGCGCCCGGAATAGGCTGCTGTGAGCCATGAGGCTGGAAGGCAAGAAGGCCCTGGTCACCGGCGGCGCGAGCGGCATAGGCGCCGCGATCGCACGGCGGCTCGCCGCGGAGGGCGCCGAGGTGATGATCGGGGACCTCAATCTCGAGGGGGCGACCGAGGTGGCGGGCGAGATCTCGGGCCTCTCGATCCAGCTCGATGTGACCGATCTCGGCTCGGCCCAGGCCGCGGTCGACAGCGCCGGCCCACCGATCGACATCCTCGTCAACAACGCGGGGACCGACGAGTTCGGCTTCTTCGCCCAGACCACCCCGGAGCAGTGGGCGAAGGTGATCGGCGTGAACCTGAACGGTGTTCTCAACTGCACGTACGCCGCCCTGCCGAGCATGCAGGAGGCGGGGTACGGGCGCATCGTCAACATCGCGTCGGAGGCCGGACGCGTCGGGTCGAAGGGATCGGCCGTCTACTCGGCCGCCAAGGGTGGCGTGATCGCCTTCACCAAGGTGATGGCTCGCGAGGGCGCCCGCTTTGGGATCACCGCCAACGCGATCGCCCCCGGCCCGATCGAGACGCCGCTGCTGATGCAGGCGAAGGAGCTCGGCGAGATCGGCGAGAAGATCATCGAGACGATGAAGGCTGGAACGCAGCTCAGGCGGCTGGGACAGCCAGAGGAGGTCGCGGCGGCGGTCGCCTTCCTGGCCTCCGACGATGCTTCCTACGTCACCGGGGAGACCCTGGGCGTCTCGGGCGGCTTGGGGATGGTTTGATTCGCGTAGCCCCCGGAGGCGAAGCTGAGGAGGCGAAGCGTTGACGTTGGAGGCTGGGGTCGAGCGCACCGACGAGTTCGTGGTGGAGGGCCGGCTGCTCACCGACGTCGGGGGGACGATCGGCGCCAGCGTCCTCTCGACGCCGGGCATGATCGGGATGATCGAGCGCAACGCGGCCATCCTCTCCCTCGAGCACCTCGAGGAGGGGAAGGCGACGGTCGGCTTCGAAGTCTGCGTCAAGCACGTGGCGGCTGCCGCCGAGGGCCAGACCTGCACGGCCCACGCGAAGCTCCGAGAGGTGGTCGACGGGCGCAAGCTGCGCTTCGACGTCGAGGTCAAGGAGGGCGAGCGCACGGTCGGCGTCGGCACCCACGAGCGCCGCGTGATCGAGATGGGCAGCGTCACCGGCACCTGATTGGGCGCGCGGGCGCGTTCGTCACGGACGCCCGTGAGGGAGGCGCCCGGCTAGGCTGGATGGGATGGCCG
>DATDJZ010000148.1:0-5820 GCA_036520315.1 Solirubrobacterales bacterium
GCCGAGGGGAGAAACCTTCTGGGTCTTGCGGAGGTCGCCGAGCTTCTTGGCACGACCCGCCGAAACGCGATTCGTTTGACCGGACTCCCCGACTTCCCCGAGCCGATCGTCCGTCTTCGAGCTACACGGGTCTGGAAGCGGGCCGACGTTGCCCGGTGGGCGAAGCGACGTAAGCCGGACGGGAGGCGGAAGCGGTGAGCGAGCACGACTCTCCGACGACCGCGCGGACTGCGGGCGATGATGGCGGTCAAGTTCGTCGACCGCGGCCCTGCCGCGGCGTCATTCACTTGAGCCCATCGCGGTGCCAGCTACATCTGCGGGCTTGTCGTGTGGATCGGCGACCCGAACCGGCGCGGGGATCAGGGCCGCGCCTGCGATGACGAGTCCGAACGCGATCATCCGTCCGACGATCTCTAGCGCCCCGTTCCCGATCGAATCGCGGAAGATCAGGACGCCGCCCACGATCGCGACGAGGTTGGCAGCGACCGAGGTGAGCGCGATGACCTCGACGCCCGGGCCGATCTGCAGGCCACGGGCCGAGGTGTAGAAGGCGATCACCGAGGCGGCCAGCGCCGCCACAGCCCATGGGCTGATCAGCTCCAGCACCCCGTCCTGAACGGCATGGGTGAGGAACTTGAGCGCTATGTCCGAGATCCCGAACAGCGCGCCGGCGGCGACACCGAGGAGCAGTCCCTCACTTGCCTGCAGAACCTGCAGGCGGCCGGCCATCACAGCGAGCCCAGTGGCGAGCAGGAGCACGCCGCACTCGATGCTGATCAGTGCCGCCAGTGCGTACCCCGGAGGCTCGCTGGGTTGCGCCCCTTGGGTAATCCCGATGATCGCGAGCCCCACCGCCGTGATGACCAAGCCGGTCCACTGCCGCCGACCCAGGTGGAAGCCGAAGAACCGCTCGGCGAGCACGGCGAGGAAGACCAGCCCGGCGGAAAGAACGGCCTGTACGACCGACAACGGCGCGAGCGCGAGCGCGCCGACGTGAAGCGCCCAGGCTCCGACAGCCACCAGCCAGCCCACCGCGAACCACTTCGAGCGAAAGAGCCCGGCGGCGCTTCGCAGCGGGTGCCGGACGCGCACCGGCGGTGCGGAGACCGCGCCGCGTTGCTTGAGCAGAAAGGAGACGCTCGTCGCGAGCGCGCAGGCGAGGGAGAGCGCGAGTCCGACGATCATGCCGGAGACCGTCCCCTCGAGGAACGAAGGGTGCCGGGCGGACCGTTCACGAAGGAGACCCTTGCATCTCCCCGACCGGACCGCTAAACGGAGCGGCGATGTCGGACGCGGGTAGCGAACCGATCGGCCAGTCGCCGCGGCGACGCGGCGTGAGTCGGCTGGGCCGAATGACTGCCGGCCTACGCGACTTCGGTCGGCGCCGGCGCACGCTGATCGCGGTAGTGGGGTCCCTGGCGACCGCGGCGGTCCTCATATTCCTGCTGGCCGGGCGCCGCGACGAGTTCGAGGCCGCGCTTTCCGTCGCGGCCTGGGTGATCGCCGTGACCGTGCTGTTGCAGATCGTCGCGCTGCTCGCCCGCAGCGAGGCCTGGCATCTGAGCATCCGGGCGGCGGGCGGGACCGTCGACCGGCGCGTCCTCTACCGCGCGTCGAGCATGGGGGTCCTGGGCGGCCTGCTCAACGCGCAGGCGGCGGTCGCCGCGCGGATCGCCGCGCTCCGCCGCTCGTCCCCGGACGTCAGTCCGCAGGTGCCGACGCTGATCGCCGCCGAGTTTCCGATCCTCGCGGTCGAGGCGATGCTGGCCGCGCTGGCGTCGTTCACCCTCGTCGCTCCGCTCGGCCTGCCGTGGTGGTTGCCGCTCATCGCCCTTGCGGTCATCGGGACAGCCAGCGCCGGCTTGCGGCAGCTCGCCCTACGGAAGGGCCGCGAGCTGTGGAGGGGCCTCGCCGTCCTCCGCAGCCTGAACGGCGGAAGCCGCGTAATCGGCTTTGTGCTGGTCGCCGTGTTCGCGCAGATCTTCCGCAATTGGCTCCTCCTTCATGCGGTGGGCGTCGATGCCTCTCTCTTCGACGCGACCGCGGTGCTGATCGCGGTGGTGACGCTCGCTCAACTTCCGGTCGGTCCCGGGGTCGGCGCCGCAGCCGCGGTGCTCATTCTCGGTAGCGACGGGGTGGCGGCGGCGGCCGCCGCCGGGGTTCTGATGACCGTGACGGGGACGGTCGGTGGCCTGCTCTTCGCGGGGTGGGCCGGCGCCGACCGGCTCTGGTCCGTCAGTCGTCGGGTCGCGTCGCGGCGTGCTCGTGCCCGAGTCCAGCGGTCGCGCTGACTCGCACGCCCGCGTTCAGACGATTACCGAGGCGGAGTTCGCACCTGACGCGTCGTGATCCTCGCTCCCGCTTCGCGCGCCTGATCCAAGGCGCTCCTTTCCATGCAAAGCAGCACTCTTCGCGGCCCCACGATCAAGGTCGGCGATGAAAGTGGACGAGAGATCTGGGTCAACGCCAACCACATCGCCGTGTTCCACGAGTACGTGTCAGGCCGACCACTGGTCGCTTTCGCCTGATCACAGGCTGAAGATCGAACCCCCCTTCACCCCAGGCGTGAAGGTTCTGAGTTGGCCGAGCAGGCGAAGCTGAACTAGGCCGAGCCGCTCTGCCGGGGCTCTGCTGGCCCGATGTCGTACACGCCGTCCGGCAGGTTCTCTTCCACGTGAGCCTCTGCATCCTCGGCGCTCTCTGCCTCTAGCACGGCCAGCATGTGACGCGGTACACGTGCCCCTTCTGGACTCTTGCGGTCGCCGCGCGTGGTGTAGCCAGGACCGAGTGTTGGGATCTGGACCCGATTCAGAGCCTGCTCTGCCTGCACGAGTCCCTCTCCTTCGATTGGCACCTCGAACCACGGCATCGCTAGGCAGTCTAGACCGCCGATTCTTCTGAGTGCCTGAAACGAGTACCGCGCAGCACTACTAAGCCTCCCGTCCCTCAGGTCGCTCGCGCTCCCAACACTCGGGATGCGCGATGCCCTCAACGCTATGGCTTGTGAAGTCGGGCTCCCCGCTCTCATCGAGCGAGGTCTTGGTGACGATCACCGCCGATTCGCTTGGCCCGATCGTCTTCCCGCAGTGGAGGCAGGTGACTGGTGGCTTGTCCTCAGGCACGCGGGCGATTCTAGGCCCGGCTTGTCCGAGGTCGAGCGTCTCGAAGCGGCCACTCATTCGCGCAGGGCCAGCTCACACGCGAGCGCACCCGATCGCGGCGCTCGGGCGCTTTGGCTGGTTGGCTGTGCCCCAGCGTCATTCGCTGAGCCGATTGTGGTGACAGCTGCCTCTGCGGGCTTGTCGTGTGGATCGGTGACTCGGAGCGGCGCGGGGATCAGGGCCGCGCCACCGATGACGAGTCCGAACGCGATCATCCGTCCGGCGATCGCCACCGCCCCGGTCCCGATCGAGTCACGGAAGACCAGAACGCCGCCGACGATCGCGACGAGGTTGGCCGCTACCGAGGTGAGCGCGATGACTTCGACGCCCGGGCCGATCTGCAGGCCCGGGCCGAGGCATAGAAGGCGATCACCGAGGCGGCAAGCGCCGCCACAGCCCACGGGCTGAGCAGCTCGAGCACCCCGCCTCCAACAGCATGGGTGAGGAATTTGAGGGCGATGTCCGAGATCCCGAACAGGGCGCCGGCGGCTGCGCCGAGGAGCAGGCCCTCCCTCGCCTGCAGGACCCGGAGGCGGCCAGCCATCACGGCGCGAACCACCTGGAGCGAAAGAGCTCGGCGGCGCTTCGCAGCGGGTGCCGAACGCGCACGGGCGACGCCGAGACCGCGCCGCGTTGTTTGAGCAGAAGGAGACGCTCGTCGCGAGCGCGCAGGCCAGGGCGAGCCGCGAGTCCGAAGGTCACACCGCTGGGCATCTTTCCTCTCCCGCGGTTGTGATGCCCGCGCTGCCCCGCCTCATTGCTAGGCGACCAACACCTCGAGTAAATCGCCCACCTCAAGCTCCTCGGCCAGGGGGTGGCGAAGCGGCAGCTTGGTCTTGACCTGGTACCGGTTCCTTCGGCCCTGCCGCTTGCGCACCACGTAGCCCTCGTCCACCAGCTCGGCGAGGATCCGGTGGGCGGCGCGCTCGGTTATCCCGACGGCGACAGCGATGTCGCGGAGCCGGATGCCAGGGTCACGAGCAACGCAGACCAGGACGTGCGCGTGGTTGGTCAGGAAGTCCCAGCGGGGAGGGGTCTCTTGCGAGGTCTTGTCGGCTATAACACGTGAAGAGTATTTCATGAATTCGTGGTACTGTGTTCGTATGGCCACGGAAAAGACCCCGATTCCTCCAGCGTCGCCGATGCCAGCCGCATCACCTATCCCGTCGGCTTCGCCAATCCCGCCCCCGTCCACCGTGCCGGCGGGGTCCCCACGACTGGAGGCATGAAATGACTGCTGCCACCGTCAGCGAGCCGGTCTCCGGATACGACCGCCTCAAGACCAAGGAAGTGATCGCGTCGCTCTCCAGCCGTTCCCAGGTCGAGCTCGCGGAGATCGAGAGTTACGAGCACACCCACCAGGATCGCGTGAGCGTGTTCGACAAGCTCCGCTGGCTGCGCCAGGATGAGCCGCTACCCGGCTACGACGCGCTCAGCAGTGACCAGGTCCTGGCCGCGCTCGACAAGGCCGATGTCGCGGCGATCAAGCGGGTGCGGGGATACGAGGGCAAGTTCCGCGCCCGTCGCGAGATCCTGGACGAAGTGAACCGCCTCCATCGGGAGCGCCGGGCCCCGCTCGCCTCTCGCGACTCCAAGCCCTAAGGAAGCCTAAGGAAGGAGCAAAGCTGGTGCCCACGATCATCGTCATGAGCAACGAGAGCACCGACCAGGACTCCGTCGTGACGCTCTCGGAGAACGTTCAACCGGAGCACTTGTCCAACGAGCACCACTCGGCTCAGCTGATTGAGCGCGTGGGATGGGCGGTCACTGACGCGAAGAAGGCCGAGCGAACGGACCGGGCTCATCGCCTTAGCGCTTAGGGGACCAATGACCTCCCTGCTTCGCATGGACGAATTGAAGCTCGATGCTCGCTACCACCGGGACCGCCGTGACCTCTACCGGGCCGAGATGTACGGTCCGCGGCCAGCGAGTCTTGTCCAACTGAAGGAGTTGGAGCGGGATTGCGTCTTGTCTGAAGCGCGCCTCCGGAGGGCCGAGCAAGAACTCCAAGCGGAGACGGTACGGCTACGGGCGCTGGCTGAGTGACGAGACTCGCCCACTGAATCGAGAAGCAGGAGCGCAGCGCCAAACCGCCGCTTTCCATGCGAAGCAGGACTACTGCTTTTCGTCCAAGGCAGCTATTCCGCAGCCCGGCGGCTTCGAGGGCACATCATTCAGCGTGGGGTACTCGCGGAACCCTTTGTCAGAGGTTCGAATCCCGTCCGACGCGCTGGCCGGTACCCCTGGCGGGGAGCTGCACCGGATCGCGGCGCGACTCCCCGCCGTCGTCCGGACGGGAGTGACCTACTCCTCTAGCTCAAGGATGCCGTGGGTCTGGCTGCCCCGCTCGTGGGCGGGGTCGGGCAGATCCCACTTGAAGGTGTCGACCGGGTCCTCTGCCTCCCTTTGGAACGCACCGTTCGTCCCAGCGCCAGCTGGCTTGTCTGCCACATAGCAGTGGGTCGCCAACGCCGTACCGGTCGACCCGAGCATGATGCCGAGCGACAGTAGCCCGGCGAGGATCAATCGTCTCATGGGGATTCTCCCTTCCAGGTTGAAGCTGTACTCCAGGTTTTAGTAGTACGGGGCTGCCGCGATCAGGGATTGCGTCTGCCGGTAGGACCCTGGTTTGAGGTCCAACACAGCAGCGTCGGAGGCA
>DATDJZ010000149.1:0-3290 GCA_036520315.1 Solirubrobacterales bacterium
TAGGGCCCAGAAGATCAGCGAGACGACCCCGTAGACGCCAGCCGTCGTCGCATGCGCGGCGGCTCGGTGGGTCGTGAAGATGACCTGCTCGGTGTACAGCGGGCTCGTCCCGATGTCGCCGTAGACGACGCCGAGGGCGCCAAGTGCGAGCACGAGCTTGCTGGCGTCGGTGATTACGTCCCGCTTGGTGTCCTGCAGCGCTTCGAAGCGCTTGCGAACGGCCTCCGCGTCCTCTGCCTTGTCACTCGGAGCCTCTGGCCGCCAGTAGCCGAGCTTGTGCGAAGCCTCGTTGAAGATCTGCTTCTCGCCGGGCCGCTTGCCCGTGCGAACCTTGCCATCCTCTGCTTTCGGAGGCTCCTTCACACCAATCGTGTGCGATGCCTCGTGAAGAGGATGTTTGTGCCGCGGATCGATTTCGCTCACGCTATCCGCCCCCCACAAGCGCACCCGCCGGGACTATGCCGCCTCCGTTCTGTCCAATCCCAGCGCTGGTCGGATCGTGCTCGACGAAGACCCGGCAGGGCGGGTGGGCGAGCACGTACCCGGTCGTCGGGCCGAGCAGCCCCTCCTCGCTGTGGGCGTGCTCAGTCGAGATGTAGATCAGGTCCGAGCGGCGCTCCTTCGCCTCCTCGACGAGCGCGCGCCCCGGGGTCCGCGTCCGGATCAGCCGGCAGCGCACCCTGCAGCCGGCGACCTTCGCCTGCAGACGCGCTACCTCCAGCACCCGCCGCGCTTCCTGCTCCTCTTGCTCAAGACCTCCGTCGAGCGGCAGCTGTTCGGGGACCTTGAGCACGTAAACGGCCTCTACGGCACCGTCGGGCCCGACCAGCTTCGCGGCCCGCGCCATCGCCTCGTTATCGACGCTGGTGCCCAGGATCGGGACGAGCGTCGAGTGATATCCGCGTTGCTTGAGCTCGACCATGGCTTCCCAATTCCATGATCGAGTGCGACCCGCTAAGGACCCGCTAAGGACCGCCTGGGCCGCGTAGAGATTTCGCTAATTCTGCGCCCAGGCGCAGATCACTGCTCCGCGCGCAGTCGGTAGCCGATTCCCGGCTCCGTGATCACGTAGCGAGGGCTCGCCGGATCCGGTTCGACCTTTGCGCGGATATGGGCGAAGTGCACGCGCAGGTAGTGCGTGTCGTCCTCGTAGCCTGGCCCCCACACCTCCTGGAGCAGCTGGCGATGAGTGACCAGGCGCCCAGGATGATCCGCGAGCTGGCTGAGCAGGTCGAACTCGATCGGGGTCAGGTGGACCTCCTCTCCGGCCCGCCGCACGGCCCGATCCGCCAGATCGATCTCGAGATCGCCGACACGTACCGGACCCTCGCCGTCCTCACTTCTGCGCCGCAGCACCGCGCGCAGACGTGCGAGTAGCTCCTCGCTGCCGAACGGCTTGGTGACGTAGTCGTCAGCCCCGGCGTCGAGCGCACGCACCTTCTGGCGCTCGTCTCCGACGGCCGAGAGCACGACGATCGGCACCTGGCTCCAGCGCCTGATGTCACGGGCGACCTCCACCCCGTCACCATCCGGTAGTACCAGGTCGAGCACGATCGCGTCAGGAGGCCTAACGGAGACGGCATCCAGGGCTTCCTGCTTCGTGGTCGCCTCTTCAACCCGATAGCCCGCGTTGGTGAGGATCACCTTCAGCCCCCTGACGATCTGGGGCTCGTCGTCCACGACGAGCACACGCGCCTCTCCTGCGCTCATCCGACAGTGGCCGGCTGCTCGACCAAAGGGAATGAGACGGCGAACGCGGTGCCGTCGGCGGAGTCGGCCTGGAGACGCAGCTCGCCTCCGTTTGCCTCGACGAAGCCCTTGCAGATCGCGAGACCCAGGCCGGCGCCCTCGCGTTGGTCGCCGGTGTGAAACGGCTTGAAGATCGCGTTCCGCTGAGACACTGGTACCCCCGGCCCTCGATCGATGACCCGGACCGTCACCTTGCCCGCCCCGACGCCGCCGCTGATGCGCACGGGCTGGTCGTGCGGAGAGAAGCGCAGCGCATTCTCGATCAGGTTGGAGAAGACGCGCTCCAGTTGTGACGCATCGGCGCGCACGAGTGGCAGCTCGCCGTCCAGCTCGATCTGAATTCGTCGCTGCGTGTGGTCATCGCGAGTGTTGGAGATCGCGGTCGAGATCACTTCAAGCAGATCGCACCAGTCGGTGCGCGGATGAACCGCCCCGGCCTCGATCCGGGAGAGGTCAAGCAGCTTTCCGATCAGTCGGGTAAGGCGATCCGACTCGGCCTCGATCGCGTCGATCAGCGCGATCCGATCATCGGCGGTGGTTCCCTGCTCGCGCAGCCCGGCCGCCGCGGTCCGGATCGACGTGAGCGGCGAGCGCAGGTCGTGTGAGACCGCGTGCAGGATCACGGTCTTGGCGGCATCCGCCTGCCGCGCCGCTTCCGCCTCGGCGCCGCGCGCGGCGGCACGCTCGCGCTCAGCCGCAACATCGAGCAACGTTGCTAGCGGCCGCGCGACCCTGTCGAGGTCGGCATCGGACCAACCCGACGACTCGCCTGCATACAGCCAGACGGAGCGTTCCTCGGTGGGCAGCCGCAGGACCCTTTCACCCTCCGGAGCCCTGGGCGCGGCACTGGCGTCAAGGCGAAGCTCCCCGTGGCCGGCCGCCTCGAGGCTCGCCGAGATTGCCGCCACAAGATCATCGGTCCCACCGAGCAGCGCGGTGGCTGCATCGGCGAGCATGATCGCCTCGTGCTCCCGCGCGGCGGCCTGGGCCGCCCGCAGCTCGGCCTCGGCAGCGCGCGCCCGCGATTGCCCGGCGAGCCGACCGACGACCAGTGCTGCCAGCAGCAGGACCGCGAGCGCAACCACGTTGTCCGAGTCGGCGATCGTGAGCTGGTGAAGGGGCTTGATAAAGAAGAAATTGAGGGTCAGCACGCCTAGCACGGCGGCCGCGAGGGCGGCGACCTGGCCGCGGCGGATGGCGACAGCGAGCACTGCGATCAGGTAGAGGCTGCCGAGCCCGGCCGGCGTGGCGACCGAATCGAGGAGGGCCACCAGCGCGGTGGCGAGGCCGACCCAGGCGAGTGTCTCGAGGGTCGCGGCGGCGATGCGGCCAAATGGGGGCCGCGAACGCATGGATTTCATCTCGATTCCAGTTTAGGTCCGGGCGGTGCGGCTAATGCGGATCGAGCGCCTCGGTGGCGCGGACGAACTCTCGCCAGCGCTCGTGCTCGGTCGTGCGCCAGCTCTCTTCCCGCTCGGGCTCCACCCTGCGCTCGGCGGGCAGCATCTCGGGCAGCTCCGTGAGCGAGCCGATCACGCCGG
>DATDJZ010000150.1:0-4745 GCA_036520315.1 Solirubrobacterales bacterium
CGCGGCTACCACTGGGGGATGGCGACCTTCCATCCCTCGCTGCCGCGTGGCGCCCGCGTGGCCACGCACCAGGACGGCACGCTCGAGGAGATCGTCCTCGGCCCCGCCCAGGAGAACGACGGCACCTTCAACCTGATGGGCGCCCTGCGGACCTCGATGGCGACCACCGGCTACGCCGACATCCCGGAGTTCCATCGGGCCGAGGTGATGGTCGCTCCTGCGCTGCAGTCCGAGGGCAAGCAGCTGCAGCATGAGCAGTCGGTCGGCATGGGCTCGAATGGGCGCGCGACGGTGGCCGCGGCGGTCGCGGTCTCGGATGACTGAGGCGGCTAGCGCCGCTTCGGATCACACCCAGGCTCGGGTTCACGTCCCCGAGCGAACCGTTCCGGGTTCGGAGCCCGAGTTCGTCGAGGCCTCCAAGTTCGCGCCCGTGCAGGCCACCGAGGAGGTCCTCGTCCTTGACTTCGGCGGGCAGTACTCGCAGCTGATCGCCCGCCGGATCCGGGAGTGCGGCGTCTTCAGCGAGCTGCTCCCGCACGACGTGGACATCGAGCGGATCCGCGAGCGGGGCCCGAAGGGCCTGGTGCTCTCCGGCGGGCCGGCGTCGGTGTACGTAGACGGCGCACCCGCCCTGCGCAAGGAGCTGCTCGAGCTCGGCATCCCGGTACTGGGCATCTGTTACGGGATGCAGCTGATGGTTCACGAGCTCGGCGGGCGGGTCGAGCAGGCGCCCGCCGGCGAGTTCGGACGCAGTGAGCTGACCTTGCGCGACGGCGGCGGCAAGCTGCTCGAGGGCCTGCCCGCCCAGCAACAGTGCTGGATGAGCCACCGCGACACGGTCTTCGAGCCTCCGCCCGGGTTCAGCGCGCTCGCCTCGAGCACCGAGTCTCCGGTGGCTGCCTTCGAGAGCCCCGAGCGCGGCCTCTACGGGATCCAGTTCCACCCCGAGGTCGTCCACACCCCGTACGGCACCGAGATCCTCACCCGTTTCCTGCGTGACGTCTGCGGCTGCCGCGAGAGGTGGTCGCCCGCCTCCGTAATCGACGAGCAGGTGGAGACGATCCGGGCCCAGGTCGGCGACGCCCGCGCGATCTGCGGCCTCTCTGGCGGGGTCGACTCGGCCACGGCCGCCCTGCTGGTCCACCGCGCGATCGGCGACCGCCTCACCTGCGTCTTCGTCGACCACGGGATGATGCGGAAGGACGAGGCCGAGCAGGTGGTTACGGCCTTCCGTGAGCAGCACGGCATCGAGCTCGTCCACATCGACGCCGCCGATCGCTTCCTCGACCGCCTCGCCGGGGTCGACGACCCGGAGACGAAGCGCAAGATCATCGGCGAGGAGTTCATCCGGGTCTTCGAGGAGGAGGCGGGCAAGGTCGAGGACGCCCGCTTCCTGGTGCAGGGGACGCTCTACTCCGACGTGATCGAGTCCGGCGGCGACGGCCGCGCCGCCGCGACGATCAAGTCGCACCACAACGTCGGCGGCCTGCCGGAGGAGATGGAGATGGAGCTGGTGGAGCCTCTGCGCATGCTGTTCAAGGATGAGGTCCGCGCCGTCGCGGCAGAGCTTGGCCTACCCGAGCGCTTCGTCTGGCGCCAGCCCTTCCCGGGTCCCGGCCTGGCGATCCGCGTCGTCGGCGGCGAGGTCACCCGCGAGCGGCTGGAGATCGTCCGCGAGGCCGACGCGATCCTCCAGGAGGAGATCCGCGCCGCAGGCCTCTACCGCGAGCTCTGGCAGTCCTTCTGCGTCCTCCCAGTTGTCCGCTCAGTCGGCGTCCAGGGCGATGAGCGCTCCTACGCTCATCCGATCGTGATTCGCGCGGTCACCTCGGACGACGCGATGACCGCCGACTGGGCCCGCCTGCCCTACGACCTTCTGGAGCGCGTCTCCAACCGGATCATCAACGAGGTCCGCGGCGTCAACCGCGTCACGCTGGACCTCACCTCGAAGCCGCCGGGCACGATCGAGTGGGAGTAGGGCGCTAGGCGGTTCCGCGGAGCCGTGGCTTTGTCGCCCTGGTCCGGCATATCCGGACGAACGCGTCAAATGGCGCCATTCCTTTCACTACGCAGACGAACGCGACCCGTCAGGTCCTTACGTGCCTCCACAAGACGAACAGCGCCGCTTTGCATGGAAAGCGGCGGTTCACGAATAGCCGCGAGATACTGCGAAGGCGATGTCGGAGGAGAACCTCGCGAACCTCAGGCGCGGCTACGAGGCCTTCACCCGTGGAGACCCATCGGTGCTCCTAGGCCTTGCGCGGGAGATTGCTACTCCCGATATTCAATGGGGAGCCACCGGCACATTTCCGGGAGTCGAGGGTAGGTACCAAGGCCCCGAGGCGATGCAGGAGTGGATGGAGGCCATTCGCTCCGCCTGGGAGGAGTTCGAGGTCACGCTCGACGAAGTCCTCCACGACGGAGGCGACGTGATCGTTGTTACCGAGCGCCTGCGCGGGCGAGGGCGTGGGAGCGGTGCTGAGGTCGAGATGCGGATCTTCTCGGCGTACTGGTTCGAGGGAGGGAAGATCCGCAGGCGGGATGCCTTCACCGAACGGGAGGAAGCCCTCGGAGCCGCCGGACTGTCGGAGTAGGCGATGTCGGAGGAGAACGTAGAGCTTTATCGGCGGGGCATCGAGGCTTTCAACAGGCGCGACCTCGACGCATTTCTCGCGCTTGCTCATCCTGATGTCGTGGGGATTTCGCGAGTCCTTGCGATTGAGGGCGACTCCTATCGAGGGCACGACGGCACCCGCGAGTGGTGGACGGACCTGCTCGGTGTCTTCCCCGACTTCAGGATCGAGGTCGTTTGGGTGCGCGACGCCGGGGACCTGACAGTGTCTGAGCTGCGCACCAGTGCCCACGGCGAAGGCAGCGCCGCGCCCCTTGAAGAGTTCGTGTGGCAGGTCTCTGAGTGGCGCGATGGACGGGTCGTTCGGTGGCAGATGTATGAGAGCGAGCAAGACGCACTCGAAGCCGCCGGGCTGTCGCAGTAGGCGGGTTAGGACCGGCGCGCCGACGTCGACCCGCTGCGGTCCTCGGCCAGCTTCTCGATCCGTGCGTAGATCTCGGGCGCCGTCTCCTTCAACCGTTGCACCTCTAACTGATCGATGATGATCAGCTTGAGGCACGAGGTCGCCGTCACCGTGGCGTTCCGCAGCGCATCGTTGAGCACGCCGACCTCGCCGAAGACGGCGCCAGGGCCGAGATTGGCGATGTGCTCGCCGCCACGGGCGACCTCCACCGTGCCCTCCTCGATCGCGAGCAGCGCCCTCGAGAAATCGCCCTCTCGGATGATTTCGGCCCTCTCGCTGAATTCGACCGACTCCGCGAACGCGCCCAGCATCTTCAGCTCGTCATCGGCGGCGTCGGAGAAGAGCGGAATTTGCCTCAGCTGACGCGGGTCCATCTCGTTTCCCCTTCCCTTTGGGCGCAGGCCAACGTACTTGACCGATGGCGCGGTGACTCCGCGAAGGCGACAAGCTCACAGACTGTGTCACTCGAGCCGGCTGTGAGGAAGTCTGCGCCGGGGCGTCGGCGGCCCGTATCGCCTGAGTATGTACGCTCGATGGGGTGGCTGAGAACGGCCATCCGGCCGTGGCGACGATGATCAGCGTCAATGGCGCCGAGCTCTTCTACACGGAGTCGGGCCAGGGGCCGACCCTGTTGCTGGTCCACGGCGCCGGCCACGACTCGCGGGCGTGGAGCCCCAGCCTTGAGGACCTCGCGCGCGATCATCGCGTGATCGCCTATGACCGGCGGGGTTACGGCCGCTCCTCTGGTGCGCCGCTGGTGGGCGGCTGGCGCCAGCACGGCGAGGACGCGGCCGAGATCATCGCCACGCTCGGTTCCGCCCCGATCGCCGTGGCCGGATGGAGCGGGGGCGGCAATGTTGCACTGCACCTCGGGGCAGAGCACCCCGACTTGGTGCGCTCGCTGGTGCTGGGAGAGACGCCCATGACCCGACCCTTCGCGGTCCCGATATCGGTTGTCTGGGACTTCCTGCTGATCCGAGTGCAGCGGCTTCTCCGTGGCGACCGGGCGGCCGCGGAGGCATTCGCCCGCTGGGTCACGTCGGAGAACGGCAGCAACACCTACGACCGCCCCAACTATCCGCAGGAGCGGCGCGAGATGCTGCTCCGCAACCTGCCGGGGCTGTGGGCCGACTTTTCCCTGCGCGGGAGACCCGATCTCTCGGACGAACTGCTTCGCCGCGTGGGCAGCCGGGTCACCCTGGTGGTCGGTGATATGGGCCAGCCATTGTTTCGGCGCTCGGCCGAGGCGTTCGCCGAGCGACTGCCCGATGCGACCATCACGACGATCACCGGGTCGAACCACGCCTTCACGTTCCATCAGCCGGAACGCTTCGCCGAGGCCATCCGCGAGGCCGCCGCGGGCAGTTGACTCATATTTCGAGCCGCTGGAAGCTACTCACCGCTATGCCCTCGAGGATCGTCCAGACCTGCCCGAGTGGAGTGTCGGCCTCGACCCCGCCGCCCTTGCCGCGACCGCGGAACCGTCCGAAGGTCCGATCCGCCCTCGGTCTTCTGAGCGGGCAGTTCTCGTCCCGCACCCCTTCGCCGGGGATACTGCGTGGGCGATGCCGGAGGAGAACGTCGAGATCGTTCGCGACCTGATCGAGGCCTTCCGGCGACGCGATCACGAGCGAGCGTTTGGCTCCTACGACCCTGAGATCGAATGGGACTCCACGGGAATGGAAGAGACGATCCCCGATATCGCGGGCG
>DATDJZ010000151.1:0-27834 GCA_036520315.1 Solirubrobacterales bacterium
GCCTGCAGGGCGTCCTCGACGCGGTGCTTCTTCTCCTTCATCTCGGTCTCGGTGGCCGCGCCGACCTTGACGACCGCGACGCCGCCGGCCAGCTTGGCCAGCCGCTCCTGCAGCTTCTCGCGGTCGAAGTCGGAGTCGGTCGTCTCGACCTCGGACTTGATCTGCTTGATGCGGCCCTTGATCTGCTCGGAATCGCCGGCGCCGTCGATGATCGTGGTCGTGTCCTTCGAGACCACAACGCGGCGGGCCTTGCCGAGCTGGTCGAGCTGGGTGTTCTCCAGCTTCAGCCCCATCTCCTCGGTGATCACCTCGCCGCCGGTGAGGATGCCGATGTCCTCGAGCATCCGCTTCCGGCGATCACCGAAGCCCGGCGCCTTGACTGCGACGCCGGTGAAGGTGCCGCGGAGCTTGTTCACCACCAGGGTGGCGAGGGTCTCGCCCTCGACGTCCTCGGCGATGATCAGCAGCGACTTGCCACCCTGCATAACCTGCTCCAGGACCGGCAGGATGTCGCGCACCGAGCCGATCTTCTGGTTGGCGATCAGGATGAACGGCTCCTCGATAACGGCCTCCATACGGTCCTGGTCGGTGACCATGTAGGGCGAGATGTAGCCCTTGTCGAACTGCATGCCCTCGGTGAACTCGAGCTCCATCCCGAAGGTCTGGCCCTCCTCGACGTTCACCACGCCGTCCTTGCCGACCTTGTCGATCGCGTCGGCGATGATGTTGCCGATCTCGTCGTCGGCGGCGGAAATCGCCGCCACGCGGGCGATCTGCTCCTTGCCCGCGATCTCCTTCGACTGCTTCTCGCGGAGATTGTCGACCACCTCGTCGACGGCCTTCTCGATGCCGCGGCGCAGCCCGAGCGGGTTGGCGCCGGCGGCCACGTTCTTGAGGCCGTGGCGGACGATGGTCTGGGCGAGCAGGGTCGCCGTGGTGGTGCCGTCGCCGGCCACGTCGTTGGTGGCGGTTGCCACCTCACGGACCAGCTGAGCGCCCTGGTTCTCGAAGACGTCTTCGACCTCGATCTCTCGAGCGATGGTGACGCCGTCGTTGGTGATGGTGGGCGCGCCGAACTTCTTGTCGAGGACGACGTAGCGACCCTTAGGACCGAGCGTCACCTTGACCGCGTTGGCCACGGCGTCGACACCGTCCTGGAGGGCGCCTCGCGCGTCCTCGTCGTACTTCAGCTCCTTGTGAGCCATATTTCTGTTTCCTCCTTCTTAAGTTCCTTGGCTAACTGACCTTCGCCAGGACGTCTGTTTCGCGCAGGACGAGCAGCTCGTCGCCGTCGACAGTGATCTCGGTGCCTCCGTACTTGGAGTAGAGGACCTCGTCGCCCTCGTTCACGTCGAGGGGGCGGCGCGTGCCGTCCTCCTTGACCTCTCCGTCGCCGACAGCGAGCACCTTGCCCTTCTGCGGCTTTTCCTTCGCGGTATCGGGGAGGACGATCCCGCTTGCGGTCGTCTCCTCCTCCTCGACCGCCTGCACGATCAGGCGGTCGCCGAGCGGCTTCAGCTTCATTTCATACCTCCGTTGCTGCCTTGATTGGTCGTGGTGCGAAGTTCTGAGAAATTGGCACTCTCCAGGTGAGAGTGCCAGCCGGATTGATTGTAGCCAGAGACGGGCTTCGGCCCAAGCCTCCATCAAACGGGTCGCGCTGACGCGCGCCCTCGCATCTACTCGCTAGTCGAGTGCCAGGAGCGGGGTGCCGAGAAGCCTTGCGAGGCCGCGGCCGCCGTTTCGCATGACGTAGTCGTGGTTGACGGCGAAGATGGGCCGCGCCACGGGGGATAGCAGGTTCATCCAGGCTCTCGTCGTGCGCACGTTCCACTCGTAGAGGACGGCGGTGACCCCGTCCCGCTCGAAGAGGCGCCAGCGGCCGATGCCGGCCAGCTCGCCGCTGGCGTCGCCCTCCAGCAGGTGCGGCCGCGCGACTCTCGTGGTTCGCACGAAGAACTCGAGCCGGTAGGGCAGCTTGGACTTCCAGACGTAGCGGCCGTACTGGCCGACGCCACTCTCATCGCCCTCCTCGAGTTTGTCGGCCTCCAGGACGCCCTTCCACCATTCCGGCCAGCGCTCGGAGTCGTAGATCGCATCCCAGACCCGCTCGCGATCGGCCTCCAGCAACCAGGTGGTGAGGAACCGGTACTCGGCCATCGCTTGGAACCTACGAGTCGGCGAGCCGCCGGGTTCAGTTGCGGGACGGCGCCTCGCCGTTCCCGAACTGAGTCGAGGGCCGCTCGACGATCTGGGAGAAGCGGATCACCGTGACCGTGTCGTCGTCGCCGACCGGCCGCGTATAGATCTTCTGCAGGAAATCCACCGTCTCCTCGCGGCGACGGAACTCGGGGTTGTCGTGCTCGATGTCGCGCGGGGAGAGCTCTTCGACCTTCTTCACCTCGACGTCGTCGATCACCGCCGCGAAGATCTTCTCCCGCGGCTGGTGGCTGTAGCCGATCGTGATCCAGACGACCTGGCCGCGCTTGTACTTGCGGGATTTGTCCCCGAGGCGGATCGTGGCGGTCTTGCGGCCGCTGCGCAGTTGATCGACGAAGACCGGCGAGTAGAAGTTGAGGACGTAAAGAGCGGAGTTCACGGCGCCGAGCCTACTTCAGTCCGGCGGGGTGAAGCCTTCGGCGCCGATCAGGGGGACGAACCGGCACGGGCCGATCGTCTCCTGGCGAAGATCGCCGTTCTCGCGGATGAAGGCGGTGAGCAGGTCGGCGGACCCAGTCGCGATCGGTACGACCAGCCGGCCGTCGGGCGCAAGCTCGGCGAGCATGCTGTGCGGTGCCTCCGGCGACGCGGCATGGACGGCGATAGCGTCATACGGCGCACTCTTGGGATGGCCGCGGCTGCCATCACCGACGATGACCTCGACGTTGTCGATGCCGAGCTCCTCGAGCCGTTCGCGGGCCCACTCTCCGAGCTCGGGTATGCGCTCGACGCTCACCACGTGGTCCGCCAGTTGCGAGAGCACCGCAGCCGAGTAGCCGGAGCCGGTGCCGATCTCGAGCACCTTCTCCTCTCCCTCCAGATTCAGGGCCTGGCAGATCGCGGCGACGACCCACGGCTGGGAGATCGTCTGCTCATGGCCGATCGGCAGCGCCGAATCGTTGTACGCGCTCCGGCGAACGCCCTCCGGGACGAAGTGCTCGCGAGGCACCGCTCCCATCGCAGCGAGGACCCGCTCGTCAGAGATGCCGCGCCGGCGCAGCTGCCGCTCCACCATCGAGGCCCGCTGTCCAGCGAAATCAGGGTCGCTCCGGAGAGACACTCAAAAAATGTAGGCGTCGAGCCGCTCGGGCTCGATCACGGTGACCCGGCCGCGACCGACTTGGACCACGCCCGCTCTCTCCAGCGTGGCGAGGAAGCGGCTGACGCTCTCGCGCGATGTTCCTGCCATCTGGGCGAGGTCCGACTGGCGCAGCCGGATCGTCACCCCGTCCTTGACGATCGGCGTGATCGCCTCCTCGGCGAGCAGCTGGTTGAGGACGCCGGCGACCCGGCTGGGAACGGTCTGGAACGACTGCCGCGCAATCCGCTCGTTCGCCTCGCGCAGGCGCCGGGTCAGGGCGACGACGAGCTTCTCCGCCATCTCGGGGTGGGAGCGAATCAGGCTGCGCATGTCGGTCGCGGGGAGCGCCAGCAGCTCGGTGTTCTCCGCCGTCTCCACGCTGGCCGAACGGCGCTCCCCGTCGAGCATCGCGAGCTCGCCGAAGATCGCACCCGGGCCGAGCGTCGCCAGCGTGATCACGCGACCGTCGGAATGCTGGCGCGTGACCCGGCAGCTGCCCCGGCTGACGATGTAGCAGGCATCCCCTGGGTCACCCTCGTGGAAGACCCTCGTCTCGCCCGGGTAGCTGCGCGGGATCGCTACCTGAGCGACCCGGTCGAGCTCCTCGGGCGAGAGCTCCGAGAACAAAGGCACGGTCCCGAGGAGCCCGACGATCTCAGCTCTCGCTCCGCTCTCCATACCCACTCCTGATTATCGCGGGTTCACCGCGTTTGGCAGCCCGGGCACCAGTAGGTGGTCCGCGCGCCGTCGCCCTGCGCCTGCGAGCTGATCGGAGTGCCGCAACGGGGGCAGGGCTGTCCCGTCCGCCGATAGATCCGCTTCGGCTGGCGACCGGACTCGACCGCCTCCAGCATGAGCTCGCGCGTCGCGCACAACACCTCCTCGAGCTCACCGTCATCGAGCGACTCGAGGCGACGCCGAGGATCCACCTGCGCGGCCCAGCAGCCCTCGGACTTGAAGATGTTTCCGACTCCGGCGACCAGCCTCTGCCCGAGCAGCGCCGCACCGAGCTCGATCTGTGGATTCGTCCCGCGCATCCTGGAGATGGCGACCGCCGGCTCGAAGTCCTCCGCGAGGATGTCTGGACCCAGGCGCACCAGCCGCGGGTCCCGAAGGAGGCGTCCTCGCCTGCCGATCCGCATGAACGATCCCCCGAAGTTGACCGCCTCGGCATCGTCCGAGGCGAGCGCGATCCAGGCCTGTGATGCCGGGCGGCGCCAGGCCTGTCCCCGCCGATAGAGGTGCCATCCGCCGCGCATGCCGAGATGGCTGTGCAGCATCAAATCGTCCTCGAAGTACAGAAGGAGGTGCTTGCCGCGGCTCTCGGCCCGCTCGAGCACCAGGCCGTCGATGGAAGACGTCGCGAGGCCCTCGGGCCGTCGCGGCCCAGGTGTCCTGACCGAGACTGCCTTACCCGCCAGGGCGCCCTCGATTCCCCGTGCCATGCGGAGGATCGAGTCGCCCTCAGCCATACCTCAAGCGACGAGCCGGCGCGGCTGCCGGCGGAAGCCGGCCTCGATCAGCGCGGCCTCCATGCCGGACCCGATCACGGGCTCGCCGTCGACCCGCTCGATCGCCAGCTTCTCGATCTGGCCCGCCTGAGCCGCCTCGGCGAGCGCCCCAAGGCACTCGATGAACTCGCCGTCGGGGAGCTTCTCGAGACGGAGAATTCCCTTGCCGCCCCGCTCCACGTAGAGCAGCGGCTCGCCGTCGCGCAGCAGCACATAGGCGCCGGCGGTCCGGGCGGGACGCCGCTGGCCCTCGAGTTTCGGCCAGGAGAGGGTCGCTCCATACGGATTGGCCGGATCGGTCGCCGCGAGGACCTGCAGCGAGCCCTCCGCCCGCGGCAGGCTGCGCAGCCGCTCGACAGCGCCCGGCAGTGCGAATTGGGCTCCGCCCAGCCCCTCGACGAAGTAGCCACGCCGCGCCGTACCCAGCAGCTCGAGGTTCTGAAGCTCGCCGTAGATCGAGGCGAAGCCGCCCGGGATGCTCTCGGCGATCGCCGTCTCGCGGGTGACGATGCCGTGCCGCTCGAGCATCAGCTCGGCGAGGGCCCGCATCCTGGGGCCGGCGGACGGCGCCTCGGCGAAGAGCGGCGCGGTCAGCGACCAGCGGCCGAGCACCGTCCCCGATGCGGCCGCGCGACGTCGCGCGAATCGACGGCCGCCCCGTTCACTGCGCTGGGCCGCTCGGAGGCGGGGAGCCCGCAATGGAGCGAAGGCGTCGTTGGTCACCTCGCCGGACCAGGCCAGGTCCCAGAGCGCCTCATGCAGCTCCTCGGCCGACCCGTCGAGGTCCAGCAGGTCGAGCCAGAAGCAGGGGCCCTGCGCGAGCCGTTCCCGGATCGCGTCGTGGATCTCGCCCTCGGGCCGGTCGAGCTTTGCGTTTCCCGGCGGTGGCCCGGCGAGCCTGACGTCCTCGCGGAAGTAGAGGGCGACCTTGCCGTCGTTGCGGCCGAGGGCCCCCGCTCCGACCCAGACCAGCTCCCCGCTCGTGCAGAGCTCGTCCAGCCAGGTCGGGCTGTATTCGCCGAGCCTCCGCGGCAGCACGGCACGCTCCCAGGTCTTCGGGGTGAGGGCGACTCCCTGCAGGGAGACCAGGGCCTCGCGCAGGCGGTCGGGCCCGGCGCCGGCGCGGCCGTGGGCGTCGACGTTCTGCCAGCTCGGCAGGAAGCGGGCCAGCTCGCGCTGGTCCGTCGCCTCGACCTCCTGGCGCAGCCGCGCGAGGCTGGCCCGGCGCAGCCGCCGCAGCACGTCGGCCTCGCACCACTCGCGGGAGGAGCCCCCGGGAAGCAGCTCTCCTCGAACCACCCCTCCCGAGCGCTCCAGCTCCTTCAGCGCCGAGCTCGGGTCGACGCCGTAGCGATCGGCGAGCTGACGCGTGGGGAAGGGGACGTGGGTGCCCGCGTAGCGCCTGACGACTGAGACGAGGGCGTCCTCGACGGGCTCGAGGAAGCTCTCGGGCAGACCGGCCGGAGGCGGCACGCCGAGCGCGTCCCGGTAGAGGCCCGCGTCCTCCGCTGCGATGTAGCGCTCCTCTCCGGCGATCCTGACCACGGCGGCCCGGCGCTCCTTGACCAGCTTGTCGAGCATCGACTTGGCCGAGTAGCCCTCCTCGACGCGCCGCTCGCACTCCTCCTCGGTCAGGTCTCCGAGGCGGCGGAGGATCTGCTGGAGGCCGTCGCGGTCCTTCGCCCGGCCCGCCTCGGTCAGGTGCTGGAGTTGCTCCGCGACCTCGTCCAGCGCCTCCGGATCGATCAGCTCCCGGAGCTCCTCCTGGCCGAGCAGCTCTGCGAGCAGGTCGCGGTCCAGAGCGAGCGCGGCGGCGCGGCGCTCCGCGTTCGGCGTGTCGCCCTCGTACATGTAGGTGGCGACGTAGTCGAAGAGCAGCGAAGAGGCGAAGGGCGATGCCGTCGGAGTCTCGACCTCGACCATCGTGATCTTGCGAGAGTGCAGGTCTCTGAGGAGGTCCTTGAGAGACGGGAGGTCGAGGACGTCTCGCATCACCTCGCGATAGGTCTCGAGGATCACCGGGAAGCGGGGGAAGTCGCGGGCGACCTCGAGCAGGCTCTGGGACTTGAGCCGCTGCTGCCAGAGAGGGGTGCGCTTGCCGGGCCAGGCGCGCGGGATGAGCAGGGAACGCGCCGCGTTCTCGCGGAAGCGGGCACCGAACAGGGCCGATCCGGAGAGCTCCCGGATCACCAGATCCTCGATCTCCTCGGGCTCGATCATCACCATGTCCGCCGGCGGCGGCTCGTCGGCGTCGGGCAGGTGGATGACGATGCCGTCGTCGGACCAGATCGCATCGGCCTCCAGGTCCTGCTCATCGCGGATCTTGGCCGAGAGGGCCAGGCCCCAGGCGGCATGAACCCGGCCGCCCCACGGGGAGAGCACGCAGAGGCGCCAATCGCCGATCTCGTCCCGGAAGCGCTCGACCACGATCGCCTCATCGGAGGGGACAACCCGCGTAGCGGCCTGCTGCTCGGTCAGGTAGTTGACGAGGTTCTGGGCGGCGAGTTTGTCGAGGTCGTTCTCCTCAGCGAGCTTGTCCGGAGAGGCGTTGACCGCCTCGCGGGAGAAGGCGCCGATCGCCTTGCCCAGCTCGGCCGGACGCCCGATCCCGTCGCCGCGCCAGAAGGGGACCGCGCCGGGAGTGCCGGGTGCCGGGGTGACGATCACCCGGTCGCGGGTGATCTCCTCGATCCGCCAGGTGCTCGCGCCGAGCAGGAAGGTCTGGCCGGGCCTGGCCTCGTAGACCATCTCCTCATCGAGCTCGCCGACCCGCCGGCCGTCGGGCAGGTGGACCCCGTAGAGGCCCCGGTCGGGGATCGTTCCGGCGTTCGCGACGGCGAGCTGGCGTGCGCCGGGGCGGCCGCGCATCTTCCCGTTGGTGCGGTCCCAGACGATTCGCGGCCGCAGCTCGGCGAAGCGCTCCGAGGGGTAGCGGCCGTCGAGCATGTCGAGCACGTTCTCGAGCTGCTCGCGCGAGAGCTCGGCGAAGGGCTGGGCCGAGCGAACCAGCTTCTCCACGTCATCGATCTCCCACTCGTCGAGCGCGGCCATCGACACCAGGTGCTGCGCGAGCACGTCGATGGGGTTCTGCGGGATCACGGTCTCCTCGATCTCACCGGTGCGCATCCGGCGGGCGACGACGGCGCACTCGAGCAGGTCAGCCCGGAACTTGGGGAAGATTCGCCCCTTCGAGACCTCGCCCAGGGTGTGCCCGGCACGCCCGACCCGCTGGAGCCCACGGGTCACCGACTTCGGCGACTCCACCTGGATGACCAGGTCGACGGCTCCCATGTCGATGCCGAGCTCGAGCGAGGAGGTGGCCACCAGACACGGCAGCTCGCCGGACTTGAGCAGCTCCTCGACCAGCGCCCGCTCCTCGTGCGAGAGGGAGCCGTGGTGGGCCCGAGCGATCTCGGGCGGCGCCTTGTCGCCATTCTTGGTGTTCCCGGCGTGCTCGGTGGCGGGCAGCTCCTCCTCGAGCTCGTCATTGTGCATCTCGTTGAGGCGCTTGGCGATCCGTTCGGCTGCGCGTCGGTTGTTGACGAAGACGATGGTCGAGTTGTGCTCGCGGACGAGCCGGAGCAGCTCGGGATAGATCGCCGGCCAGATCGAGCGGGTGTTGGTGGCGGGGTCGAGCGAGGCCTCGATCGGTCCCGGGTCGATGCGCTCCGGGGAATGCTCGAGGTTCTGGGGCGGGGTCTTGCCGGTGTCGGCACCGTCGCGGCGCTTGTTGTCGAGCGGGCTCGGCTCGACCATGTCCTCGACCGGTACGACGATCTCGAGGTCGAGCTGCTTGGGCTCCGAGGCGTCGACGACCTCGCACTCCCTCCCCGCTCCCACGAGGAAGTCGCCGATCCGCTCCAGCGGCCGCTGCGTGGCGGAGAGCCCGATGCGCTGTATCGGCTTCGGGCCGGCCTCTGGATCATCGGCCAGCTCCGGCTGCTCTGCCGTTCGGCCTGCCAGGTGGTCGAGGCGCTCGAGGGTCAGCGCCAGGTGTGAGCCGCGCTTCGACGGCGCCACGGCGTGGATCTCGTCGACGATCACGGCTTCGACACCGGTGAGGATCTCCCGGGCCTGGGAGCTGATCATCAGATAGAGCGACTCGGGGGTGGTGATCAGGATGTCGGGCGGTTCCCGGCGCATGGCGCGGCGCTCGGATTGGGGGGTGTCGCCTGTGCGCAGCGCCACCGAGATCGGGGCGCCGATCCCCTGGAGCGGCGCCCGCAGGTTGCGCTCGATGTCGTAGGAGAGCGCCTTGAGCGGCGAGACGTAGACGATTCGCACCCCCGAGCCGAGCCGCTCGGGCTCTCGAGCGAGGCGATCGATGCCCCAGAGGAAGGCCGCGAGCGTCTTTCCCGAGCCGGTTGGGGCGCAGATCAGCGTGTGCGCACCAGAGGCGATCGCGGGCCAGCCCGCCGCCTGGGCGGGCGTGGGTGCCTCGAATGAAGCCTGGAACCACTTGCTGACGGGCTGCGAGAAGGGCTCCAGGGGTGACTTCTGGGTCGCGGACGTACTCATGGCCAACCTACTGACCTTACCGACCGCGGTACACGGCCTTACCGACAGCGGGCTGGCGCCTTTCCGACCAACGGGGGTCGGAAAGGCGCCAGAAGAGATCCGCTAGGCCCGGCCCTCCGCGCCGGCGGGCGCGCCCGGCTCGAGGTCGAGCCTCGGCAGGCGGCGCTCCAGCCAGGTCGGGATCCACCAGTTCCACTTGCCGAGCAGCTGCATCACCGCCGGCACGAGCACCATCCGGACGAGCGTCGCGTCGAGGAAGATCGCCGACGCCAGGCCGATCCCGAACAGCTTCAGGAAGACCTCCTGCGAGGTGACGAAGGAAAGGAAGACCACCACCATGATCGCCGCGGCCGCCGTGATCACCCTCGCCGTCTTCGCCAAGCCGTCTGCGACGGCGCGGCGCGTGTCCCTGTCCTTCAGGTACTCCTCACGGATCCGAGAGATCAGGAAGACCTCGTAGTCCATCGAGAGCCCGAACAGGATCGCGAACATCATCACGGGCATGAACGGCGCGATCGGGACCTCGTGGTCGATGCCGATCAGGTTGCTCAGGCCACCGCCGTTCGCCGCCAGGGTCATCACCCCGTAGGCGGCGCTCACCGAGAGCAGGTTCATGATCCCGGCCTTCAACGAGATCAGCGGCGAGTGGAAGGCGACGAGGAGGAGCAGGAACGAGAGCCCGACCACGCCGGCGATGAACAGCGGCATGCGGTCGGTCATGTAGGTGCTCTGATCCTCGAGCGCCGCGGTCACGCCCCCGATCTCGACATTGATTCCGGTGCCGCTGAGCTGCGTCGGCACCACGTCGTTCCGCAGATGCGTGACGAGGTCCTCCGTGGCCGCGTCCTGCGGTGACGTCTTGGGGATCACGGTGATCAGCGCCGCGTCACCCGCCTGATTGATCCTCGGCGGGGCGACGAAGGCCACGTCCGGCGTGCTCCGCAGCGTGTTGGCGAAGGCGTCGATCTCGGACTTCGCCTGCGGGTTGGGCGCTCCACCCTGTCCCGCACCACCGGTGGACGCGGGAGGAAGGGTCGCCGCGATCTGGATCGGTCCATTCGAACCGGGACCGAAGCCCTCGGTGTTCAGGTCGTAGGCCTGACGGGTCATCGTGTCGGGCGGGTCGTTACCCGCATCGGGGAAGCCGAGGCGCATGCCGAGCGCCGGCGCCGCCAGCGCGAGCAGGATGGCCAGGGCGATGATCGCGGCCGGCCAGGGGCGCCGCTGCACGAAGTGACTCCAGCGCGCGGCCGGGGACTCGCCCCCGCGCTCCCGACGCCGCTCGGCCTCGTCCGCCCTCTTCAGTGAGCGGCCGAGAAGCGGGATCCGGAGCTTGTCGACCCTCGGGCCGAGATACCCGAGGAAGGCGGGCAGCAGCGTGATCGAGGCGAACATCACGACCAGCACCGCCAGGGAGGTCGCGATTGCGACCCCGTACATGTAGCTCAGGCCGGTGAGCATGAGCCCGAGCACCGCGATCACGACGGTGCAGCCGGCGATGATCACGCTGCGGCCGGCCGTGGTCACCGCCTCCACCACGGCGTCGTGTCGGTTCTTGCCATCGCGCATCGCCGAGCGGAACCGAGTGAGCACGAGCAGCGCGTAGTCGATCCCCACGCCGATCCCGATCAGGCCGGAGACGGCCGTCGTCCAGTCCGGCACGTCGATCACGTTGGCCAGCAGAGGAATGAGCCCGGCCGAGGAGATCCCCAAACCCACGAGGGCCACGCCCAGCGGTAGACCGGCCGCGACGATCGATCCGAACGCGATCAGCAGAACGATCGCCGCGCCCAGGAAGCCGAGGCCCTCCGGACTCGACGATCCCTGCGCGGCGTAGATCGGATCGCCGCCGAGCTTGATCTCGAGGCCGTTGCCGTCGTTGTCCTCGGCGGCGTTGATGAGCTGCTTGCCCTGATCCTTGGTGACGTCCCAGCCGGGGACGGTCATCGGAAGCGTGGTGGATGCGATCTGGCGATTCTGCGAGAGCCGGATCGAGGTGTGGGGGTCGATGTGCTCGACCTTCTGGGCCTGCGCGAAGAAGGGCTGTAGGCGCTGCCCGGCTTCCGCCTCGCTGGCGAAGCCGCTCGGGTCCTTCGCGACCACGAAGACCTCCTGGCCCGAATACCCGGCAAAGCGTTGTTCGGTGATGTCGCTCGCAGCCTTCGACTCCGAGCCGGGGGTGTCGTAGTCCGCCTGGAACTCACCCGCGAGCGAGGAGCCGACTCCGATGATCACGACCATTGCCGCGAGCCAGGCCAGCACCACGCGCCCGCGGTGGCGGTAGGAGATATCGGCAAGACGGGTTAGGCGACGGTTCATCCGGACTTTCCCCCTTCTTTGGAGCTCGCTCCCGAGCTCCGATCGATTCGGAGTTGCCTTCTAGCAATCCACACTGGTCTGGGTTTCTTGAAACATGCTCAATTCGTTGCTCCGCGTCTGCGAGTTCCATCACTTAGACGCGTCATAGCTCTTAGACGTGACACAGCTCGAAAACTCATCGGCCGCGACGATGCCAGCCGAGGCGGGCATCGTCCATTGGGGATTGCCCTAACGGGACCCCAGGCCGGAGCCCGAACCTGTCATCTCGGCCAGGGACGGAGCGTTCTGGTCTCGCTCGGAGAGAACCGGGTCCGTGATCGGCCAGTGCACGGCGATCTCGGGGTCATCCCAGGCGACGCCGCTCTCGAGATCGGGGTCGTAGTAGGTCGAGACGCGATACAGCACGTCCGCCGAGTCGGTGAGAACGCAGAAGCCGTGGCCGAAGCCATCCGGGATGAGGAGCTGCCGGTGGGTGACGTCATCGAGCTCGTAACCCTCCCAGCGCTTGTAGGTCGGCGAGTCCGGGCGCAGATCGACGGCGACGTCGAAGATCGCGCCCCGTGCGCAGCGGACCAGCTTCGCCTGACCACGCTGCATGTGGATCCCGCGCAGAACACGCTCGCTGGAACGACTGTGGTTCTCCTGGACGAACTCGACGTCGATGCCCAGCGAGGCGAACTCATCGGCGCGGAAGGTCTCGACGAAGAAGCCGCGCTCGTCGCCATGGACGTCGGGCTCGACCAGAACGACGCCGTCGATCTCGGTGGGCAGGCGCCGGAGGCTCACTGATTCAGCGCCTTCCCGTACTGGCGCTCGTAGTACTCGCGGTACTCGCCCGAGCGGATCGGCTCCCACCACCACTGGTTCTCGCGGTACCAGTTCACGGTCCGCTCGATGCCCTCGTCGAAGGCGACTGCCGCCTTCCATCCGAGGGCCTCGAGCCGCGCAGCGGAGAGCGAGTAGCGGCGGTCGTGACCCGGCCGGTCCTTGACGTAGGAGATCAGCGACCCGTCTCGGTCGGTGAGGGCGAGGATCCGCCTGACCACGTCGAGGTTGGGCAGCTCGTCCGGGCCTCCCACGTTGTAGACCTGGCCCGGCTCGCCCCGCTCGAGAACCGCGTCGACCGCGGCGCAACAGTCCTCGACGTAGAGCCAGTTGCGCACCTGCATGCCGTCGCCGTAGACCGGCAATGGATCGCCGGCGAGGGCGTTCAGGATGCAGAGGGGAATCAGCTTCTCGGGGTGCTGGCGAGGCCCGTAATTGTTGGAGGCCCGAATGATCAGCGTCTCGGATTCGTAGGTCCGGGCGAAGGCCAGGACGAGGAGATCACCGCCGGCCTTCGAGGCCGAATAGGGGGAGGAGGGGTTGAGCGGTGACTCCTCAGTCGCGGTACCCAGCTCGAAGTCCCCATAGACCTCGTCGGTGGAGATCTGCAGGTGCCGTACCCCTGCGTCGCGGGCGGCCTCGAGCATGACGTAGGTGCCGTAGACGTCGGTGGTGATGAACTCACCGGGGGCCTCGATTGAACGGTCCACATGGGACTCGGCGGCGAAGTTGACGACCGCGTCACAGTCCTCGACTGCCGCCCTGACTGCCTCGCGATCTGCGATGTCGGCCTCCACCAGCTCGCAGCGGTCTTCCGGCAGCCCGTCGAGGTTCTCGCGTCGACCGGCGTAGGTGAGCTTGTCGAGAACCCGCACCGAGTCGCCCGGGTGCTCCTCCAGCCGGTGCCCCACGTAGTTCGAGCCGATGAAGCCCGCGCCGCCGGCGACCAGGAGCTTCATGCGGCGTCCGCCCCTTTGTCCGCACCCTTGTCCGCCTCGTCGGCCCCGTCCTCCCAGGTGACTTCCTCGAGCGGCAGCTCGCTCTCGCCGGTGATCTCCTCGCCGTCCGCCTCACGTTCCTCGCGCTCCCGGCGGGTCCAGTCGAGCATCGGCTGGCGCTTCGAGGCGCTCGATCGCTGCCTGATCGGAGCCCCCTCCGCTTCCACCTGGTCACGCCGCGCCAGGTAGTCGGAGAGGCCGCGCTGCCAGGGCGGCAGCATGATCGGGGCCGAGCGCCGGCTGACGAGCATCGAGTTGGCGGGTCGCTTTGCGGGGCGCTCCATCATGTCGGTGGTCGACGCCATCACCCGCGTGACGACCTCAGCCTGCCTGAAGATCTCCATCGCGAACTCGTACCAGGAGCAGCTGCCCCCTCCCGCCATGTGGTGGATCCCGTAGGCGGCACTGTCGACGAGGCGCAGGAGGCCGACCGCCAGGTGGCCCGTATAGGTGGGGCAGCCGACCTGATCGTGGACGACGACGACGGGTCCGCCGCCCTCCCCGAGGCGCAGCATCGTCTCCACGAAGTTGCCGCCACGCGGGCCGAAGAGCCAGGAGGTGCGGACGATGAAGCTCTGCCCGCTGACAAGGGCGGTGGCCCGCTCGCCCGCCAGCTTGGTGCGCCCGTAGGCGTTGATCGGGTCGGGGTCGTCCGACTCCCCATAGGGACCGCCCTCGCCGTTGAAGACGTAGTCGGTGGAGGGGTAGATGACCTTGGCGTGGACCTTGGCGGCGGCGTCGGCGACGAAGCCTGCGCCCTGTGCGTTGACGAGCGAGGCGTCCTGTTCCGATTCCTCCGCGCCGTCGACGTTGGTCCAGGCCGCGCAGTTGATTACCGCGCCAGGCCGCTCGCGGGTGATCATGCGCTCGACCCTGGCCGGATCCGTGACGTCGAGATCGTCATGGCTCAGCGCGATCACCTGGTGGCGCATGTCACTGGCGACGCGAACCACGTCGTTGCCCAGCATCCCGCTGGCTCCGGTGACCAGGACCCTCATGGAATGGAGATCTTCGCGTTGTCGCCGACCAGGAAGCGCAGCGTCTTCGGCATCCCCTCGCTTCGGGAGAGGCTGACGTTCTTGCCGAGCAGGCTCGCCTCCATCCGTGCATGCAGGTTCCGGATGCTCGAGCCCGCCAGCACGATCGAGTGCTCGACCTCGGATCCCGTGATCACGACGTCGTGGTCGATCGCCGTGTACGGCCCGATGTAGGAGTCGCTGAGCTCGGCGCCCGCGCCGATGATCGCCGGTCCGCGGACGATCGTTCGCTCCAGCTTCGCCCCCTTCTCGATCGCCACGCGGCCCTCGACCCGGCACTCCGAGTCCAGTTCGCCATCGATTCGCGGTTCGATGTCCTCCAGGACCAGGCGATTCGCCTCCAGCATGTCCTCCAGTTTCCCGGTGTCCTTCCACCAGCCCTTGACGATGTGCGGCTCGACGCGGCGATCGGACTCGATCAGGGAGTCGATCGCGTCGGTGATCTCCAGCTCGCCCCGGCCGGATGGCTCGATCGAGTGGGCCGCCTCGAAGATCGCCGGCGTGAACATGTAGACGCCGACGAGCGCCAGATCACTGGGCGGGTCCTTCGGCTTCTCTACGAGGCGCACCACTCGCTCGCCGTTGAGCTCCGCGACACCGTAGGAGGAGGGATCGTCGACGCGGGTCAGCAGGATCAGCGCGTCCGGCTCGGAGCGGCGAAAGACCTCCACCAGGTCGGTGATCCCATTCCGGAGCAGATTGTCGCCCAGGTACATGACGAACGGGTTCCGCCCGAGGTACTCCTCGGCAGTCAGCAGTGCGTGGGCGAGCCCGAGCGGCGCCTCCTGCTCGATGTAGGTGATCCGCGCGCCGAAGTCCGAGCCGTTCCCGGCCGCCTGCCTGATCTCGTCACCGGTCTCCGGGGCGATGATCACCCCGATCTCGGCGATTCCGGCCTCCACCAGCGCCTCGATCCCGTAGAAGAGGACGGGCTTGTTGGCCACCGGCACGAGCTGCTTGGCCGAGGTGTGGGTGATCGGGCGCAGCCGCGTCCCGGCACCCCCGGAGAGGATCAACCCCTTCAGCGCTTCCATGGGGCCGGAGGCTACAGTGGCTCGCCTGACGGCTTCGCCATCAGATCGCGGCCACAAGCGGCCGCCCCACATAACCGCTCGGGCCTACGGCCCCGATGCGAGGGTGCCCCGCAGGCGAAGCCGAGGGGCAACCCGTTTCGTGAAGCGTGCGGCCTCGTGGCCGCTATGGCTTCGAGACGTCCTTGTGGTTGGAGTGCTCGCAGTGCTTGCCCGAGGGATCCAGCTTGTCCTTCCTGAGCACGTCACCGCCGCCATCGCCGCAGGAGATGAAGACGTCGCGCTGCCCGTCGAGCGTCTGCAGGGTGTCGCGGCCGCGGCCACCCTTGTAGACGTCCGCGCCCTCACGTCCGCGCAGCGAGTCCCGGCCGTCGTTCCCCTTCAGGATGTCGTTGCCGAGGCCTCCCATCAGGATGTCGTTGCCACGGCCGCCGATCATCAGGGCGCCGCGCGTCAGCGGGGGGACGCTCCCGGTCCCTGCCGTCGAGACCGTGGCCGTGTCGTCGCGGTCGCGCACGTCGATCACGAAGCTGCTCACGAACGGCTGCTGGCACATGCCGACGCCATTGATCAACTCGCAGGGGCCGCCGCCGATCGTGATCGGATTGGCATCGGCGTCCTTGAAGCTGTAGACGTGGACGGTGCCGCCGAGGATCGTGTCGACGCCCACCTGGACGTCGTTTCGCTCGCCCTGGTCGGCGACGTAATAGATGGTCCCGTTCGCTTCGGTGAGGGTTGAGGCGTGCGCGGCGGCGGCCCCGAGGAGCATCGTCCCGATCACGGTCAGAGCTATTGCGATCCTTCGCATCGAATCCCCCTTCGGAGGTCAAGAATTGGGCGGGGATGCTGCCACTTTCCAGCGGAAAGCTCCTCGAAAGTGGGGTGCGTGCAGGAATCCGCCCAGTAATCAGTAGCTCCCACCGAGCTTGCCGTGGTCCCAGCTGGCTACCCGCGTCGGCCGGAACCGGATCGCTACCCGCTTCGGCGCCTGTGCTCGGAGGCCGGCGGCGGCGTCCCCCTCCACCGAGGAGATCCCCTCGCTGTAGCGGACTGTCATCTCCCTGGCGTAGTCGACGATCTGCTCGAGGTCGCGGATGATCTCCGCCTCGGCCTCGATCTGAACGCCTCGCAGCTCCACGTATTCGACGCCGGTCTCGATCAGCAGCGTGGCGCGGGGGTCTCGCTCGAGGTTCTTCACCTTCTGTGACTTCGCGTACGTCCAGATCCAGATCTCGCCGTCGCGCGGGACGTACCAGAGCGGCATCACGTGCGGCCAGCCGCGCGGCCCGAGGGAGGACACCACCACGATCCGCTCGTTCTCGATCAGCTCACGCTGCTCGTCCTCGGTGAGAGTGATCTGGTCGCGCCGGGACGGCACGATCAAACGGGTTGCCCTGACGGGCGCCCTGGCGTCACGCCGTCCGCCGGGATGAGCACGAGGGTCTCGAAGGGGGCCTCTCCGGCCATCGGCTGCATCGTCCCGGCCTCCCAACGCGGCTGCAGATCGTCGTAGTGACGGCTCCAGGCGTGCCCGGACTGACCGGTGAACGCCTGCCACCGTGATCGCTCCGGCGCCGAGGGATCCGCCACCATCCGCCAGCTCGGGGCCCAGATCGCGTGGTAGGGATCGTTCGGGTTGTAGGCGATCTGCGCCACTGTCTCCTGCGCGCCACCCGGATGGAGCGTGCGGTTGAAGATCAACTCCGACACTGGATTGACCGCCCCGAGCGCGTGCGGGAACTCCAGCGCGTGCACATCGCCCCAGCGCCATTGCTCGGGATCGGGTCCGAAGCGCTCCTCGAGGTCGCCGAGGGCGCCGCGCAGCGCCTCCAGGGCCAGCTCGTCCCAGGAGCCGCCGATCAAGTCCTCGTCCGCCTCCTCCCAGAGTTCGAGCAGATGGGCGTGCCAGCGCCAGGGCGAGGTGACGTGGGCGATGAACCCGTTGTCGGCGCGGTCCAGGTAGCGCTCTGCGAGATCCCGGTCGCCGATCGCCGCTCGGGTGAACTCCCGCGCCAGGCGGAGCAGGAAGGCCTGGTAGATCGTGCCCGCGACGGTGCGGGGGCCGAGGGTCCGGTCCCAGCTCTTCAGGCGCTCGATCGCCCTGACCTCGCGCTGGCTGGTCGGCTGCAGGCGGGCCAGGCGATGAACGACCTCGTCGCCCGGGATCGAGTACAGGTCGGTCTGCATGCGGCGGAAGTCGTCCAGGTCGTGCTGCTCGCGCTCGCCGAGCAACTGCTCGACGCGCGCGGCCCGATAGCCGTCCAGCCAGTCGCTGGTGATGTGGTGCGAATACGAGGAGTCGACGACCTTGTTGTTCGCCGTGACGACGTAGCCCTCGTCGGGATCGACCAGCTCGGGCAGCTCGTCGTAGGGGATCCAGCCCTCCCACTCGAACTCACCGGTCCAACCCGGCTTCGGCAGGTCGGGGCAGTCCCCCTTCCGCATCGGGATCCGGCCGACCATCTTGTAGCCGATCGACCCGTGGCGGTCGGCCCAGACGAGATTCGAGACCGGCATCGCCAGGTCGCGCAGGAGCTCGACGAGCTCAGGGCCGCTGCGGGGCTCGAGCACGTTCAGGAAGGCGGGGGAGATCGCGGGCGCATCGAGCCCGGCCCAGCGGAGGGCAAGCGGCTGCTCGTCATCGGCTCCCAGGGCCCCGTTGACGATCGGGCCGTGGTGCGTGATGCGGACCTCGTGCCGAACGGCGGCGTCGTGCCCTCGCACCGCGATCAGCTCCTCGATGATCTCGAGCGGGCGCTGCTCTCCCTCGAACTCGTAGCTCTCCTCCTCGACCCGCTCGACGAAGAGGTCTTCGACGTCGGCCATGACATTGGTGAAGGCGAAGGCGACGTCGTCGTTCTGGCCCAGGGAGATCCCCGGCAGACCCGGGATGGAGGCGCCCCGGCAGAAGCGGCCGCCGAGCTCGAGCGCGATCTCGTACCAGACACCGGGCATGCCGCTTGGGAGATGGGGGTCGCCGGCCAGCAGGGGGCCGCCGGTCGCCGAGCGGGCCGGCTTCACCGCCCAGTTGTTCGACCCGCCGGCGGCCGCGGCCAACCCGATCTGCTCCCGCACTCGCCCGATCTGCTCGGCGAGGCGTAGGCCGTCACCGTCGAAGCCGTGGCCGGGATGGAGCACGACCGGGTTGCCCTTCGGGTAGGTGGGATCGATCTTGGCGGCGCGCTCCTCGCCCAGCTCTCGGACCAGGTCCGCGCGCAACAGCTCCCGCTCCCAGTTGGTCGACAGCCCGAAGGAGAGGAGCTTGCCCCCAGCCAGCATGTCGGCGGGGCGCCAGGGCTCGAACTCGAGGCGAAGCAGCTGAAACTCGGCCGCCGGCGCGGAGGCGATCCGGGCAGCCTCATTGAGCCCGGCGCAGTAGGCGTCGAGCAGGGCGCGGAGGTCGCTCTCGAGCTCGGCCTCCTCGCGCAGCGCAACCCGGCGCAGGCCCAGCGTGCGCATCAGCCGGTCCACCGGCAGGCCCACGTCCCCGGCGATCTCGGCGATCCGGCCGGAGGTGATCCGGCGGTTCACCTCGCATTGCCAGAGCCGGTCCTGGCCGTGGCAGAAGCCCTGGCCGTACCAGAGGTCCACCGGCGTCTGGGCACGCACAGTCGGCATCCCCCAGCGGTCGCGGACGATCTCGAGCGGGCCCTCGACGCCCCGAACCTGGAGATCGCCGGCGGTTCGGGGGAGTGGCCGGCGGAAGAGCTGCCACCAGAGCCCCACCGCCGTCCCGCCGAGGAGGGCCGTGCCGATTCCCATGCCCTTGGCGCCGGTCCGAAGTAGCCGGCCTAGGTCCATGCCCATCAGTCCTTGATATCAGGCGGCAGGCGCTCTTCCTCGTCGAGCTTCTCGAGGTGGGCCTCCATTGCCAGCGCGGCGGCGGGCTGGAGCTGCTCCGGGACGTCGTCCCAGACCTCCGCCAGGAGATTCGCCCGTGAGCGCTCACCGCGCTCGAGCGCGGCGACCAGACGGCGCTCCCGCATCATCCGGTGCTCGACGTATTCGGCGATCTTGGCCGTCGGGTCGTGGATCTGGGGCCCGTGGCCCGGGTAGAGGACCTCGAGATCGAGTTCGCCCAGCCGCTCGAGGGAGCGCATGTAGTCGGCCAGCGAGCCACCCAGCCGGCGGGGGCCCACGATCGTCGAGCCCTCGCCGAGGATCAGATCGCCGCAGAAGCACGCCCGCCCGAGCACGAAGGAGAGATGCTCGGCCGCGTGCCCCGGCGTGGCGATCGCCGTCATCCCCGCAACCACGTCGCCGTCGTGGGGGCGCTCGGGCTGGATGCCGAGCAGCGCCACGCCCGCCAGGTGGTCGGCGTCGTCGTGGGTGACCAGCACCGTTCCGATGCCCCCGCGTGCCTCAGCCGCCCGCCGGACCGCGTCGATGTGCTCGGGGATGTCCGGACCCGGATCGATCACCACCGCCGGGTCTCGCCCGACGACGTAGGTGTTGGTCCCTTCAAGGGTCATCGGCCCGGGGTTGGGGGCCGTCAGCCGCACGACGTCGATGGTCATCGGTCGGCATTCTGCCGGGTTGACAGGTGACTAAAAGGTCACATATACTTGAGAAGACATGGACGAGGACGTGGTGTTCAGGGCGCTCGCCGCGCCGACCAGGCGGAAGCTGCTCGACGAGCTCTTCCGGAAGGACGGTCAGACCCTGAGCGAACTCGGCCGCAAGCTGCCGATGTCGCGCTTCGGGGTGATGAAGCACCTCGGGGTGCTCGAGGAGGCCAACCTTGTGGTCACCCGCAGGCGCGGCCGCGAGAAGCTCCACTTTCTCAACCCCATCCCGATCCGCCTCATCCACGACCGCTGGGTGAGCAAGTACGCCGAGCCGCTGGCGGCGACGCTCAGCGGAATCAAGAAAGAGCTAGAGGAGGAAGAACATGCAGAAGTTCCCCGAGGCAGGCACCGCGCTGTATCCAGATGACACCGCCGCCGTATTCGAGATCTTCATCAAGACCACTCCGGAGCGGCTCTGGAAGGCGATCACCGACCGTGACATGCGAGCCAAGTACAGCTTCGGCGTCGGCACCGAATCGGACTGGACTCAGGGCTCGAGCTACAAGTCCTCCGTCCCCGGCGTGATCGACATCGCCGAGGGCGAGAACGTCGAGGTCGACCCGCCCCGCCGCCTGGTGCAGACCTTCACCGCCCTGTGGAGCGATGAGGTGAAGGGCGCGGGCGCCTCCAGGGTGACCTGGGAGATCGAGCCGGTCGGCGATGACTCGTGTCGGCTGATCGTCACCCACGATCAGCTCACGCCCGGCGCGAACGGCGAGCTCTACGGTGGCTGGCCGATGATTCTCTCCGGCCTGAAGACGCTGCTGGAGACCGGCGAGGACCTGACCACGCCGGGCTCGCTGCGCTACTCGCAGACGGCCAAGTGACACCCGCCCGGTGCCTGAGGCGACCACACTGCTCACTGGTATCGCCTTCCCGGAGTCGCCTCGCTGGCATGACGGCAGGCTCTGGTTCTCGGACTGGGTCGCCCGCGAGGTGATCGCGCTCGACCCGGACGGCGGCCACGAGGTGATGGCCAGGGTCGATGCCTTCCCATTCTCGATCGACTGGCTTCCGGACGGTCCGATGCTGGTGACCGCCGGGCGACAGGTGCTTCGTCTCGAGCCTGACGGCTCGCTAAGCCTCCACGCCGATCTCGAGAAGCTGACGGAACACGGCTGGAACGAGATCGTTGTCGACCGCCGAGGGAACGCCTACGTCAACGCGCCGGGCTTTGACCTGATGGGCGGTGGCGAGTTTGCACCCGGCAGGATCGGCCTACTCAGACAGGACGGCACGGCGGAGCAGATCGCGGACGGAGTCGCTTTTCCGAACGGGATGGCGGTGACCCCCGACCACACGACGCTGATCGTCGCGGACTCCTACGCCAAGGAGCTGATCGGCTTCGACATCGGCACCGACGGCACTCTTTCGAACCGCAGGACATGGGCCGACCTCGGGGAGGGAGTCCCGGATGGCATCTGTCTCGATGCAGACGGAGCGGTCTGGTACGCGGATGTCCCCAACCGCGGCTGCGTTCGAGTGGCCGAGGGCGGCGAGGTGCTCAATCGGTTCGAGTTCGACCGCGGTTGCTTCGCCTGCATGCTCGGCGGCGCCGACGGGCGCACGCTCTTCGTCCTGGCCCAGGACTGGAGCGGGCCCGAGGCGATCGGCAAGGGTCCGCGTACGGGTCGGGTCCTGGCAGCGGAGGCGCCGGCGGCGCACGCCGGATATCCCTAGCGATCTGCGATGGTGGGGCCATGGCAACGAACACACAGCTGATCAACGGCGTCGACTTCATCGCTTTCCCGACCAAGGACTGGGAGGCCGCCAGGACGTTCTATGGCGAGACCCTCGGGCTGCCGTTCGGAAAGCAATGGGGACAGATGCCGGCCGGCGAGTTCGAGACCGGGACCGTGACGATCGCCCTGCTGCAGGTCGATGCCTTCAACATCGACTTCAGCCCCAACACCACGCCGCTCGAGTTCCACGTCGACGACTTCGAGGCCGCCAAGGCGGAGCTCGAGTCCCGCGGCGTCGAGTTCGTCACCGACGTGATCGACAGCGGGGTCTGCAAGCAGGCGATCTTCCGGGATCCGGACGGCAACTCGCTGGCGATCCATCACCGCTACGCGACGGACGCGCCTCCGCAAACCGGCTAGAGCCGTCCCGACCGCCGGGGCTTGTCGGCGCGGGCCGACTCTGCGAAGGTCGATTCGCGGAGCTCGTCGAGCCCGCCGACGAGCTCTGAGTTAGCCGGGGAGACCGGCGAGGAAATGGAGGATCCGCCGCCAGGCGTCCTCGGACTCCTCGGCGAACTCGTCCTGCTTCTTGTCGAAGAACGAGTGCGGCGCGCCGGGATAGACGTGGATCTCGTGCTCGACGCCCGCGCCGGTGAGCGCCGCTTCGAACTCGTCGATCTGCTCCTTCGGAATGGCCTGATCGGCGCCGCCGAAGAGGCCGAGCAGGGGACGTTCGATGTCGGCGGCTTGGGTCAAGACTCCGTGTCCGTCGAATCTCGAGGGATCGAGGACGCCGTAAAGGCCAACCACCCCGGCGAGATCCAGATCGGGGCTGGCCCCAGCTACGAACGACAGCGATCCACCGAAGCAGAAGCCGACGGTGACCGGCGGACCGGCCCCGGCGCGCCGGCGGAGCTCGACCGCCGCGGTGGCGAGGTCGTCGAGAGCCTGGTCCAGCTTCACCTGCTCGCGATGAGGCCCGTAGTCGAACTCGTCGTCGCGTGGGCCGAGGCCGGCGGTCCGCCCGTAGTAGTCGAAGGTGATCGCATGGTGCCCGGTTTCCGCGAACCGCTCGGCCAGCTCGATGTAGAAGGGGTAGAGCCCGCGCACGTCGGGGATGATCACCACTCCGGGCTCTCCGCCCTCGGGAGCCTGCGCGAGCGCCGCCGAGAAGTCAGTGCCGTCGTCTGAGGTAAGCGTGAGAAGCTCGGCGGCGGCGCCCCCCGCGATCGGCCGGCAGATCAGGTCGGGAGGAAGCTCGGGCGGCCGTGAGTCGTAGTCGAAGCACATTGCGAATCAGACTATTGACGGGACGGCTTCGTAACAAAGGGCGGCCACAAAGACCGCCGCCGAATCTAAGCGGCCTTCAGCGTCGCGCCCGCGTCGACCCGCAGCTCCTGCGCGATCGCCTCACGGGCGGACTCCGGCTCGAGGACGACGAACTCGCCGGCCCCCTTGAGGATCTCCCGGAGCAGCCAGTCCGTGCTCCCGTAGGGGACCTCGATGACGACCGCCTCGTCGGCGAGCTCCTCGATCACGGTGTGCTCCTCGCGCGCCCAACGGGCCCTCTCGGGTGAGACCCAGACGCGGGCAACCTCCGCGGCGGGAACGTTCTCGCCGGAGAGCCAGGTTCCCTCGATCGCGGCGATCTCCTCGACCTCGGGCCTGGGCTCGAAGGCCTCCTTCGAGATCTCGGCTTCCTTGATCCGGTCGAGCCGGAAGTGGCGGACGTCCTCGCGGCGGCGGTCATAGGAGGCGACGTACCAGCCCTCCGGCCCGTTGGCGAGCTGGTAGGGCTCGATCTCGCGCTTGGTGAACTCGTCCTCGTTCTCCTTGTAGTAGTGGATCGAGAGAACCCGGCGACCCTCGATCGCCTTGTTCACTTGGCGCGCGACGTCGGAGTCATCGCCGCCCGACGCGGCGATCTCGAGGCCCTCCTCGGACGGGTCGTGGCCGAGCGCGCCGACGATCTTCTTCCGGGCGCTCGCCAGGCCGCTCTGCGGGAGGTGGTCTCCGAACAGGTCGATTGCGGCGACGAGCGCCTTCGCCTCGAGCGGCAGCAGGCGCGCGGGGCGGGAGAAGTTGTCGCCGTAGGGCTCGGCGTCGACCTCGATCTCGTCCCCCTGCAGCTCCGCGTAGAGCACGTAGGTTCCCCCGCCGAAGTTGACGACGTTGAGCAGGTCGATGTCGTCGCGCAGCTCCTCCTCGCTGACGTGTAGCCGCTCCGTGACGTCGGCAACCGGCAATCGGGAATCGCCCTTGGCGGACTCGATCAGCATTCCGGCGAGCGTCACCAGGCGGGCGAAGCGCTCCGGGCGGATCGAGGACTCCGAACGCCCGTTGGAGCGCGCGGAGCGAGGCGCGGGCGGCACGGTCCGCACCACCTCGGCTGGGTCGAAGTCGGAGGAGTGGCGCTCTGTGAGCAGCTCGAGCCGCTCGGCGACCTCCTCGGCGAGTTCGGGCGGGTCGAGCACGGTGACGTTCTGCCGCCAGTGCAGGACCCAGGCGACCATCTGGCGGCTGGAGGCGTATTCGGTCTCGAAGATCCTGCCCTTGCCGGGGGAGCCGTCCCCGCGGCCGGGGTTCCTGAATTCCCCGTAGCCGCCGAAGTCGCGCTCCACCAGCCAGGCGACCCGGTCGCGGAAGAAGACTTTCGCGTCTCCCTGGATCTCACCGAGCTGCCACTCGGCACGGCGGGCGTAGTCCCGGCGATCGAAGTCCTCCGGCGGCGAGAAGTCGTGCTCGGCCTTGGAGGCGTAGGAGACCTTGCCGCGGATCCGCGAGAGGCGGAAGACGCGCACCGCGCCCCGTTCGTGGGAGTGGCCGATCAAATAGAACTGGCCGCCCCGATAGACCAGGTGGTAGGGGTCGATCTTGCGCTTCTCCTCCGAGTCTCGCTCGATCGTGTAGTAGGTGAACTCGATCGTCTTTCGCCGGGAGATCGCGGTCTCGATCTTGGAGAGCCGCTGGGAGACCTCTGCACCGTCGGCCTTGGCGGTCATCCGCACCTCGACGGAGGACTGCTCCGGCGCGGTCAGCGGGCTCGGGCGTCCCCAGGAGACCTGCTGCAACGCCAGCCGCAGCGGCTCCGCGTAAGCGAACTCGCCGTCCAGCAGGTGCAGCGCCGTCTGCAGCGCCGCGAGCTCGTCGTCGCCGAAGCGGATCTCGGGCAGGTAGTAGTTCTCAGGGGGCAGGGAGTAGAGCTCTGACTCGTAGCCCTGCATGCTCTCGCCGGGCTTCTCGACCTGCAGGGTGATCCCGAGGGCGTCGAGCTCCGCGCGGTCGGCATAGAAGCGGCGCGCGAAGGCGTCGTCGTTCATGTCGCTGTACCCCTCCACCTCACGCTTGATCTCGAGCGCCGAGGTAGGCCTGCCCTGGGCCATGAGGTAGGAGATCAGCGAGAGCTGTCGGATCAGCTTCTCGGTGTCCTTGGCCATCCCGGAGGCAGCATAGACCCGACCCCTTGACGCCCAATCCGCAGCATTAAGGATCAGAGATCCAAATGCGCAATTTGCGCGTGCGTTTGCCCCGGCTAAGCGGCGCGCGAGCGGAAGAAGGCCGAGGCGTCGATGCCGCGGTCGAAGCGTGACCAGCTCTCCCCATCGGCGAGCTCGCGCTCCAGCCGGTCGAAGCTACCGAGCTTGCCGCCAAGATTGTCGATCGCATGCACCAGCGTCGCCTCGCGGGTGGCCGGTACGACCGGCGAGCCGTGCTCGAGCTGCCCGTGGTGGGAGAGGATGATGTGCAGGATCGCCTGGGCGAGGTCCGGATCGAAATCCTCGATCCGCTCGATCTCGCGCCGCACCTTGTAGTAGCCGCGCGGGATCTCACCCTCGAGGCGGCCAGCGTCGGTCAGCTCGATCGCGAGCGGGTCGTCGTTGTAGGCCTCGGTCTTGCCGATGTCGTGCAGCATTGCTGCGGTGACCGCGATCTCGCGGTCGATGCCTGGGAAGAAGTTGGCTGCCGCGCTCACCGCCTGGGCGACCGACAGGGTGTGCTCGAGCAGTCCCCCGGCGTATGCCTGGTGGTAGTGCTTGGCCGCGGGCGCCTCGCGGAAGCGCGACCAGGACTCGGTGCCGGGCGCGAAGAAGCGATCGAGCAGCTCGCGCAGGGCGGGGCTCTGCACGGTTGTGATCAGCTCTCGCAGGTCCGCCTCGAGCAGGTCAATGGCCCGCGCCGGCCGCTCGGCCAGCTGCTCGGCGGCGTACTCGCCGGGGCCGGCGGGGCGCACCGCGGCGAGCTTGATCTGCGGGCCGAACTGGGGATGGACCGAGAAGCTCCCGCTGACCAGGACGACCGAGCCGGGCGCGCAGACCTCGAAGCACTCGGCCACCGCTTCCCAGGCGACCGCCGGGACCGTCCCGGTCCTGTCGGCCAGCACGATCCGCAGGTAGTGCTCACCGTTGCGCTTCTGGCGGCGCTCCCTCTCGCGCACCACGAAGGCGCCGCCGACCTCGTCACCGTCCGAGAGCTCGCGCAGCAGGACGGGCGGCGCGGGGGGTGGCGCGCCGCCGTTTCCGTTCTCGAAGAGGGTCTCAGCCATCACCATTTGAAAGTAGAGGCGGACCCGGACCGAACTCTCCGCCGAGCGCCGCCCCGACGGGCCCGAAATCCGCGATCAGGCAAGCTCTAAGGGTGGAGACAGCCGCGCCGCATCGGGAGGAAGAGCTTCGGGTCTCGTCGATCGAGCTCTTCTTCGACCTCGTCTTCGTCTTCACGATCACGCAGCTGACCGCCCTTCTGGCCGCCAAGCCCGACGGGGAGTCCCTCGCTCAGATCGTCCTGATGCTGAGCGCGATCTGGTGGATGTACGCCGGCTTCGCCTGGCTCACGAACGCGGTGCCCCCCGATCGGACGGCGCTGCGCCTGCCTCTGCTCGCCGGAATGGCCGCGTTCTTCGCGATCTCGCTGAGCATCCCGACCGCTTTCACGGAGAACGGCGTTGTCTTCGCCTGCGCGTACCTGGTTGTGATCGCGGTGCACACGGTGCTCTACATGCAGTCAGCCAGCTGGTCGGTGGCCGGTGTCTGGAGCTTCGCGCGAATGAACGTCGTCGCCGGTACGCTGATCCTGGTGGGGGCGATCATCGGGGGCGCCGCCGAATACGCGCTCTGGGGCGTCGCGGTGGCGATCTTTGCGATCACCCCCGCCCTGGTGCCCGAGGAGGCGGGTTGGATCCGGCCCTCCCATTTCGTCGAGCGCCACGGCCTGGTGGTGATGGTCGCCCTGGGCGAGTCCGTGGTCGCGGTCGGGATCGGCGCCTCCGGACTCGACATCACCTGGCAGCTGATGGCCGTGGCGATCCTGGGGCTCACCCTGAGCACGGAGCTCTGGTGGGTCTACTTCCTGGCGGACCAAGACGAGGCGGAGGATGCCCTGCGCGCCATGACCCCGACCAAGCGCGAGTTCTACGCGGCGAACGTCGCCTACTACTGGGCCCACCTGCTGATCCTGCTCGGGATCGTCTGCATCGCCGCGGCGCTCGAGCACGCGATCGGACATGCCTTCGATCCGCTCAGCTTCGCCCGCGCCCTCGCGCTGGGAGGCGGGACCGCCATCTACCTCGCCGGGCATGCGCTCTTCCGGCGCGCACTCGGCCTCCCCTTCAAGCCCTGGCGCGCGGTCGCGCTGGTGCTCGCGCTCGCGACGATCGCCCTCGGTCCGACGACCTCGGCGCTGGCTCAGCTCGCTGTGCTGGTTGCCGCACTGGGGGCCTGCATCGCGGTTGAGGACGTGACCTCCGCGAGGACCGCGGGCCGCTCCCAGACCCGGTTGCGCCCCTCCGACTTGGCCTCGCCGTAAACCCGAACTGGACCTTGGTGCAGGCGTCGCTGGGCGGAAACGTCCCTAGGCGAGCGCGGTGCGCACGAACTCGAGATCGGCCCGGATGTCCTGGGGTCCACCCGGGGTCTCGACGACGACGGGCGGCCCCGCGGCCCTGATCATCTCGCGCAGCACCTCTGGCCCGATCTGGCCCCTGCCCAGGTTGGCGTGGCGGTCCGCGCCGGTCCCAGGCGGGTCCCGCGAATCGTTCGCATGGAGCA